>JBKJHT010000046.1:0-19572 GCA_046598945.1 Burkholderiales bacterium
CTTTGAAAGCATCATTCTTCAGAACTGCGGCAAGCTTCGAAAATTTCATTGCAAAGTTTCCACCGGTCCACCTTGCGACTAAGGTATCGGGCTCTGTTGGATGTGGGCCAGACTCAAATGTATTAAATTCCTCAGCTAGTGATTCTTTGATAACTTGTTCGATGCGATACTCATGTTTCTTTCCATCATAAATACAAGGAGCGAGAAAAAATTCTTGTTCTTCGCTTTGTTCAAGCAATGCTTTGGTGTGAAAGCCAACTGAAAATCCTGCAATGCTGCCGGCGTATGCACGCCACTGACTAAGAAGATCGCCGTTAGTAGAGAAAGAACAAACGCAAACATTCATCCTTTCAATTATTGCCAAATTATTCGATAGCGTTTGAATCTTTTCTCGTTGCTTTGAATTTTTTTCAGCTATCAGAAGGCGTTGCAGTAGGTCATTTGCTAGATTGAGTGCGAGGTTATATTCGCTCGAGTCATTTAAAAAATGGATTTTTGTTGCCCATATCGCATCATCATTAAGTATTCCCAGTAGTCCAGACTGCGTAGTGTAGTGATAGAGAACCGGCGGTAGCATTAGTCGACGTTTATTTCTCTGATTTAAGGTTGTGACCGCGATTAGGTCGGTTTAAGACAAAAATTCAATCGACCCGGATGACGACGGAAACCTAACATTTCAAACGCCGGCAAATGTTGGGCATCGTTCCTTAGCTCAACCTAAAAAGTGGCTCGCTATTTCTTCGGCACGTAAAGATCAGTAATCGTACCCTCAGCCATTTCCGCAGCCATCGCAAAAGTTTCCGACAACGTCGGATGGGGATGGATGCTCAGGCCGATGTCTTCCGCGTCGGCGCCCATTTCCAACGCGAGGACGGCTTCTGCGATTAGCTCGCCGGCGTTGACGCCGACGATGCCGGCGCCGAGGATGCGTTTGGTTTTCTTGTCGAACAATACTTTCGTCAGGCCTTCTTCGCGTGCGGTGCCCAGCGCGCGGCCGCTGGCCGCCCAGGGGAATACGGCTTTGTCGTATTCGATGCCGGCGGCTTTTGCTTCGGGTTCCGATAGGCCCATCCACGCGATTTCCGGGTCGGTGTAGGCGACGTTGGGAATGGTCTTGGCGTCGAACGCGGCTTTGTGGCCGGCGATGACTTCGGCGGCGACTTTGGCTTCGTGGGTGGCTTTGTGGGCGAGCATGGGTTCGCCGACGACATCGCCGATAGCGTAGATGCCGGGGACGTTGGTGCGTTGTTGTTTGTCGACTGGGATGAAGCCACGCTCGTTGACGGTAATGCCTGCGGCTTCGGCGCCGATGAGTTTGCCATTCGGACGTCGGCCCACCGCAACGAGAATGCGATCGTAGACTTGCGGTTCGGGCGCTTGTTCGCCTTCGAAGTAGGCTTTTAGACCGGACTTCGTTGCTTCGATTTTCGTGACTTTGGTTTTGAGGTAAATTTTCTCGTAGCGTTTTTCGATACGTTTGGCTAAGGGCTTAACGATATCGGGATCGGCGCCGGGGATGAGTTGGGGCATCAATTCAACGACGCTGACTTTCGCGCCGAGCGCGTCATAAACCGTCGCCATTTCCAAACCGATAATGCCGCCGCCGATAATCAACATGCGCTTCGGCACATCGGCGAGTTGCAATGCATCAGTGGAATCCATCAGGCGCGGATCGTCCCAGGGCAAGCCCGGCAACTTCACTGCTTGCGAGCCTGCGGCGATAATGCAATTGTCGAATGACAGCGTCTTCACACCGTCTTTGGTTTCGATGCTGAGTGACTTCGGCGATGCGAATTTCGCCGTGCCTTGAATGACCGTGACTTTTCGTTGTTTGGCCAATCCGCTAAGGCCTTTGGTCAGTTTTCCGACGACGGATTCTTTGAACTTGCGCACTTCCGGCAAATCTATTTTTGGTAAACCAAAAGTAACGCCGTGATGAGCAGCATCAGCAGCATCCGCAATAACTTTCGCGGTATGCAGCAATGCCTTCGACGGAATACAGCCGACGTTCAAACACACGCCGCCTAATATTTCGTAACGCTCGATCAGCGTGACTTTTTTGCCGAGATCGGCGGCACGAAACGCGGCGGTGTAGCCGCCGGGGCCGGCGCCGAGCACCACGACTTCCGCGTCGAAATCAGCGTTCGGTTTTGTACCTGGCAGCGCGACTGCGGGGGTCGGAGGTGGCTGGACAGGCGCGTCCTGCTTGGTTGGCCCTAGGTGGCCCAAGGCCAGCCCCCCGCCCCGTCCTGGCGATGCCGCCGCAGGCTCGGTGGCGGCGGCGTCAAGCAAAAGAATCAAAGAGCCTTCGGAAACTTTGTCGCCCAATTTCACCTTCAATTCTTTCACGATGCCCGCGACCTCGGTCGGCACATCCATGGTGGCCTTGTCCGATTCCAGCACGATCAGCGATTGCTCCGTCTTCACCGTGTCACCGGGTTTGACCAATATTTCGATCACTTCAATGTCTTTGAAATCGCCGATGTCGGGGACTTTTATTTCGATAGGGGTGGGCATTTTAGGATTTAGGAGTGAGGATTTTGGATTTAGAGTCGGAAGGCAAGCGATTCAGGATTAGGAATCTAGGTTCGGAACGACGCGAGGTCGTTCCTAAATCCTAGCTCCTCAATCCTAAATCCTACGATTAAAGCACTAAGCGCCGAATATCCGTCAACGCGCCAGTCAAGAACGTAATGAAGCGTGCGCCGAGTGCGCCGTCGACCACGCGATGATCGTAAGATAAGGAAATCGGCACGATCAGGCGCGGCACGAAAGTTTCTTTGACTGCATTCCAGACCGGCTTCATGCCGGAGCGGCCGACGCCGAGGATGGCAACTTCCGGCGCGTTGATGATCGGCGTGAAGTGCGTGCCGCCGATGCCGCCGAGGCTGGAGATGCTGAAGGTGCCGCCTTGCATATCGGTCGGCTTGAGCTTGCCTTCGCGGGCGAGGGCGGAGAGTTCGCCGAGTTCTTTCGCGATCGCCATGACACCTTTTTGATCGGCGTTTTTTATCACCGGAACGACTAATCCATTCGGCGTATCGGCAGCGAAACCGATGTGATAATAATTTTTCAGGATCAGATTCTCGCCACCGCGATCCAGCGAGCTATTGAACTCGGGGAATTTTTTCAGCGCGGCGACGGCAGCCTTGATCATGAATGCAAGCGGCGTGAGTTTGACGCCTTGTTTCTCGGCGTCGGCGCCTTGCGCTTTGCGGAAGGCTTCCAATTCGGTCATATCCGCTTCGTCGAATTGAGTGATGTGCGGAATGGCGAGCCAGTTGCGATGCAGTACGGGGCCGGAAATTTTCTTAATGCGCGACAAGGCCTTCGATTCAATCGCGCCAAATTTGCTGAAGTCCACATTCGGCAGATCGGGCAAGTTCGGTGCGAAGTTGACGCTGCTCGCGGCGCCGCGATTCGTCGGCGCGCCGCCGCTGGTAATAGTTTGTTTGACGAAGCCCTGCACGTCCTCTTTGGTGATGCGGCCTTTGTCGGCAGTGCCGGTTATCGCGTTCAAATTAACGCCGAGCTCGCGGGCGAATTTGCGCACGGATGGGCTCGCGTGGGGATTGCCCTCGGAACTCGTTGCGGACGCGACCACGGGCGGTGGTGGCGCGACGATGATGGTGCGCGAGGGATCGAAAGTAGGTGAGGGTTCCGATGCGGGTTTATCCGGCGCGGCAGCGCGCTCGATAGCGACTTGCGCCACGGCTTTGGCTTGTTGTTCAGCGGCAGCCGTTTCGAGCATCATGAACAGTGTGCCCTGAGACACCTTGTCGCCGACTTTAACTTTCAATTCCCTCACGGTGCCGGCCGAAGGCGAAGGAATTTCCATCGTGGCTTTATCCGATTCCAGCACCAACACGCTGGCGTCGTTTTTGACAGAATCGCCGGCCTTCACCAAAATTTCGATGATTTCCACGTCCTTAAAATCACCGATGTCAGGGACTTTTATTTCGACTAAGTTGCTCATGAATGTTCCGTAAAAATTTTAGAAATTCCGAATGCTTTGCATTATAGGGGGAATTGAATGGGGCCTGGATTCATTTAGCTATGTTCTGAAAGTTCCGCTTACACTAAACGCGGATTGTCCTTCTCCGGATCGATGCCGTATTTCTTGATCGCATCGGCTACGACTTTGGGCTTGATGGCGCCTTCATCCGCTAACGCCTTTAACGCGGCAAGCGTAACGAAATGGCGATCGACCTCGAAGAATTTACGCAATTGTTGGCGGCTGTCGGAACGTCCGAAGCCATCGGTGCCTAACGCGACATAGCGACGGGGCACAAATTCGCGAATCTGATCGGCATAGGATTTCATATAGTCGGTGGCTGCAACGGCAGGTCCAGATTGCTTCTCCAGGCATGCTGTCACGTAAGGCACGCGCGGTGCGGCTTCTGGATGCAGCATGTTCCAACGCGAACAATCAAGCGCCTCACGGCGTAGCTCGTTGAAACTTGGCGCACTCCAAATATCGGACTCGACACCCCAATCTTTTTTCAGCAATTCGGCGGCGGCGATGACTTCGCGGAAAATCGTGCCGGAGCCGAGCATTTGCACGCGCGGCGCTTTCGATTTTGCCGCGCCCGCTTGGAACAAATACAGGCCCTTGATGATGCCTTCTTCAGCGCCCTTCGGCATCTCGGGGTGAACGTAGTTTTCGTTCATCAACGTTAGATAATAAAAGACGTTTTCCTGTCTCTCATACATGCGGCGCATGCCGTAGTGGATGATCACCGCGACTTCATAGGAAAAGGTCGGATCGTAGGAAACGCAGTTGGGAATGAATGAGGCGTGCAAATGGCTCTGGCCATCTTGATGTTGCAAGCCTTCGCCGTTGAGCGTGGTGCGCCCCGCAGTGCCGCCGAGCATGAAGCCGCGCGCCTGAATATCACCCGCCGCCCAAGCCAAATCGCCGATGCGCTGGAAGCCAAACATCGAGTAATAAATGTAGAACGGCATCATGTTGACGCCGTGATTCGAATAGGCACTGGCGGCGGCGATCCATGACGACATAGCGCCCGCTTCGTTGATGCCTTCTTCTAAAATCTGGCCGGCTTTGTCTTCGCGGTAATAGAGCAATTGATCTTTATCGACCGGCGTGTAGAGTTGGCCTTGCGAGGAATAAATGCCGAGGGTGCGGAACAGCCCTTCCATGCCAAATGTGCGCGCTTCATCGGGAATAATCGGCACGACGAATTTGCCGATTTCCTTGTCGCGGGTAAGCATGGTGAGCATACGCACGAAGGCCATGGTGGTGGAAATCTCGCGTTCTTCCGTGCTTTTGAGCAGCACCTCGAAGGTTTCCATTGGCGGAATCTTGAGCGCTGGTGCGGTTTGGCGACGCGCCGGCAAGTAACCGCCAAGCGCTTTGCGATGTTCTTTCAAGTACACGATGATGGGATCGTCATCGGCCGGTTTGTAGAACGGCACGTCGGCGATTTTGTCGTCGGGAATCGGCACATTGAAACGGTCGCGGAATTTTTTCAGCGCTTCCACGTCCATTTTTTTCTGCTGGTGCGTGGTATTTTTTGCTTCGCCGATGGCCCCCATGCCGTAACCTTTTACGGTCTTGGCGAGGATGACGGTCGGTTGACCTTTATGTTTCGTCGCGGCGGCGTAAGCGGCATAAATTTTATGCGGATCGTGGCCACCACGATTCAAGCGCCAAACATCGTCGTCGGTCATGCGCGAGACTAACTCCAATGCCTTCGGATGCTTGCCGAAAAAATGCTTGCGCACGTAGGCGCCGTCGTTGGCTTTGTAATTTTGATATTCGCCGTCGACGGTTTCTTCCATGATTTTTTGCAGGACGCCGTCCTTGTCTTTCGCGAGCAGCGGGTCCCAGTAGGACCCCCATATCAGCTTAATGACATTCCAACCGGCGCCGCGAAAATCTGACTCCAACTCTTGGATGATTTTGCCGTTGCCGCGCACCGGGCCGTCGAGCCGCTGCAAATTGCAGTTGACGACAAACACCAGGTTATCGAGATTTTCACGCATCGCCATGCCGATGGCGCCGAGGGATTCCGGCTCGTCCATTTCGCCGTCGCCGCAGAAACACCACACCTTGCGATTTTCCGTATTGGCGATGCCGCGGGCATGCAGGTATTTCATAAAGCGTGCTTGGTAAATCGCCATCAGCGGCCCTAAGCCCATCGATACCGTGGGGAATTGCCAGAAGTCCGGCATCAGCCACGGGTGCGGGTAAGAGGTCACGCCCTTACCATCTACGTCGCGGCGGAAGTTGTTGAGTTGCTCTTCGGTTAAGCGGCCTTCCAGAAAGGCACGGGCGTAAATGCCGGGTGCGGAATGACCTTGGAAATAGATTAAATCGCCGCCGTGGTGTTCGCTCGGCGCCTGCCAAAAATGATTAAACCCAACGCCAAACAGCGTCCCGACCGAGGCAAAACTGGCAATGTGGCCACCGAGTTCATCATCATTTCTATTGGCGCGCACGACCATCGCCAGGGCATTCCAGCGGCAGACCGAGCGAATCCGTTCCTCCATGGCAGCGTCACCCGGCGAACGTTCCTCCATGTGCGGCGGGATGGTGTTGATGTACGCCGTGTTGGCACTGTATGGAATCGACGCACCGGAACGTCGCGCTTTGTCAGTTAACCGCTCGATGAGGTCATGGGCGCGGGCGGGCCCTTCGCGTTCGATGACGGCGTCCAGCGCATCAAGCCATTCCTGTGTTTCGTTTTGGTCAAAATCTGGCACGGCGGCCATAAATGCTCCTAAAAGACTGAGTTTGTTCTACAACGGTCGTACAGAAATCCAATCACATCAGATTTCTAAAGGATGCAATTAGATTTATGTTGAAAAAACATATACATTTGAGATAAACTAAAGGTAAATACGAAGTAGTGGCATTAAAGGGTTATAAAATTAGGGAAAAAGCTGCAATGCACCCTCAGCATGGTGTCAAACACCAACAGGGATCAGCAACCATCTGCTTGGGTAAGGCAGTGTTTATGCGTATCATGGCGGCAACTTCATGGATCACATGAATTGCTGTTAATGAACGGTGAATAGATGCCTGTATTGTAAAGATTTTATTTCGATACGGGAAGTGGCGAAACGGGTTTGGTGAGTTTAATTTTAACGAACAGGGTACGGACTAAGCCTACCTTAGCATGTGGGATTCGTACTAAAAATGATATCGAGCGGCGCAATCGAAATAGTCAGTCGAACCGATCCAGGAAAGATCCGCTCGCATAATGAAGATTTTGTCGCGCATGAAAGCGAGATGGGCGTGGTGCTATTAGCCGACGGTATGGGGGGCTATAACGCCGGTGAAGTCGCGAGCGGCATGGCTGCCCGCATTATCATCGAAGGCTTGAGTCATGCCTGGCGCGCTACAACGGCAAATAAACGCAGCGCCGATAGCAGTCCGAGCAGCTCGATTCAGGAGCAGGTGGAACGAGCCAATTGGGCGATTTTCGAAAAAGCGCAAAACGAACCTCAATGCGCCGGAATGGGGACGACATTGGTGACCGGGTTGTTCTATGACAACCAACTTACCGTGGGACACATCGGCGATTCACGCATGTATCGGTTACGCGGCGAGGTGTTGGATCAGATTACCAAGGATCATTCGCTGTTGCAGGAGCAAGTCGACGCGGGTCTGGTCAAAAAGGAAGACGCGCGAAAATCGCGCAACAAGAATTTGTTGACGCGGGCACTGGGAATCGACCCCAAGGTTGAAGCGGAGATTCATACCCACGCGGTATTGCCCGGCGACACCTATTTGTTATGTTCCGATGGTTTGAACGATATGGTGGACGACGAAGAGATTCGCCTTACGTTGTTGACACTGCAATCGAACTTGGCATTGGCGGCGGAACAATTGGTTTTGTCGGCGAACGATAATGGCGGTCGTGACAATGTCTCGGTCGTTTTGGCGAAAGTATTGCAGCCCTTCCCCGCGAAACGCGGTTGGATGGCGCGGTTGAAGTCCTGGTTTAGTTCACGAGGAAATTAAGATGGCAGGAAAACTAATTTTGAGTCTCGACGGTGCGGTTATTAGCGAGTACCCTCTTGCGAAGGAACGCGTTCTGATTGGGCGCAAACCCCATAACGACATTCAGATCGATAACCTCGCGGTGAGCAGCGAGCACGCTGCGGTCATTACGATCCTCAGCGACTCATTCATGGAAGATCTGGGCAGTACCAATGGCACTTTGGTTAACGGCCAAATGGTCAAAAAACATTTCTTGCAAAACGGTGATGTTATCGAGTTAGGCAAGCATCGACTCAAGTACCTTAACGATTTACCGAGTGCCACGACTGCCGAAGACTTCGAGAAGACCATGGTGATGCGCCGCCCCTCTGCATCCGCCGCGGCCGAACCTGCCAAGGAAAGCAATCTGGTGGGCGGGGATACGCTTATCGGTAAACAAGCGTTCACCGGTACGGCGACGGCGCGACCCGTCAACCTATCTGCCGTTCCATCCGCCGCAGTCTATCCCGCAGCGCCGGTTGCAACCAATGCGTCGATCCAACTCCTTAACGGTGGTAACGCGGGGCGAGTGATGGAATTGATCAAGACGTTAACGACGCTCGGCAAGCCTGGGGTTCAGGTCGCGGTTATTACCAAGCGCCCAACCGGCTATTTCATTACCCATGTGGAAGGCGTGACTTTCCCGGTGTTGAACGGCGTTAACCTAAGCGCGCAGGCTCAGTTGTTGGCCGATCACGACATTATCGAAATCGCCGGGATCAAGATGGAGTTCTTCATGAGTGCGGCGCAGTAATCGGCGGTTGAACAGTTCATGCGGTTTGAAGTTCTCGGGTGTAGCGGAGGGATTGGCGCCAATCTGAGAACGACTTCGTTTTTGGTGGATGATGATGTCCTGATCGACGCCGGCACTGGTGCGACGGATTTGAGTCTCACGCAACTTGCCAAAATCGATCATGTATTTTTGACCCATTCACATCTCGATCACATCGCGGCCATTCCCTGGATCGTTGACACCGTGGGCAGCGCACGAGACAAACCGCTGGTGGTTCATGCATTGGATGCGACAATCAAGGCCCTAAAAGAGCATATTTTTAACTGGCGTATTTGGCCCGACTTCACGCAAATTCCGACTGCGGAGCGACCGTACCTCAAATTCGAATCGATGACTATTGGCGCCGCGGTAAAACTGGGCGCAAGAACGATCATTGCCGTCGCGTCGAATCATGTCGTGCCGGCTGTTGGCTACTGGATCGATAGCGGTCGCCATAGTTTGATATTTAGTGGCGATACCAGTTCAAACGATGCCTTGTGGCAAACTGCGAATCGGTGCGAAAATCTGCGTTACCTATTGATCGAAACTGCCTTTGCCAATTGTGATCGAGTCGTTGCCGAAGCATCGAAGCACCTTTATCCGCTTCAGTTAGCCGAGGAACTAGGGAAATTCATCGGCCACGCGGAGATCTATGTGACTCACATGAAGCCCGGAGAGGAAGAATTGATCATGGCGGAAATCGCAACAGCCGTTACGGGGCACAAGCCACGGCGACTCAATCATGGTCACGTGTTTGAATTCTAGGCGATAATAGGCCGTCATTTAGAAAGTGCTTGACCTAACTCGTTGCCGTTGCTGATTTCCCCCGGGAACCATGCTGGCGAAAAGTGGCAAGGCAAATAGGAACTGTTAACAATGATTAAATGTCTCGTGTTGGCAATTGGAGAGTTTATGCGGCTTGGTTTAGTCGCTTAAGGTAGGGTTCAAATGAGTGCCGTACTAGAGCCAAAAAATACCGCACCGAGAGGTGATTCCAGTCCGAATACCCGCGCTGATTTTGCGAAGAAATTACAGGTCATCAGTGATCGTGCCCTGACCGCGACCACGCTAGACGACTTGATGGCGGATCTAAGTAAGGAAGCGTGCGAATTGTTCGAGGCCGATCGCCTCACCTTGTATACCCTCACCGAGGATAAGTCATCGCTTATCTCACGTGTCAAGACTGGCCTGTCTTCGTTCAAAGACCTCAAGCTTCCCATTACTGAAACGAGTATTGCGGGGTTCTGTGCGTACCATAAGGCGGTTTTCAAAGTAAACGACGCCTACGATGAAGTCGAACTAAAAAAATACAATCCTCGCTTGCATTTTTTAAAGGAGGTTGACCGTCGCACCGGCTATCGCTCCAAACAAATGTTACTGGCGCCGGTGCTCAGCGCGGACGAACGGCCGCAGCTCCTGGGCGTGTTGCAGCTTATCAATACCACGACGGGAATCCCATTTCCCGACGGTGATCTCGCACGAGTATCTGAGTTCTCTAAAGTCCTGGCGCCGGCATTTCGTCCGCGCCAACAGGCCCAGCAAATCGGTTCGAAGTACGACTACCTGGTGTCGGATAACGTTATTTCCGCTGGGGAATTAGACCTCGCCGTGCGCTCCGCACGGCGCAAGAATATCGACATCGAAAATGTCCTGATCGACGAATTTCAGATCAAATTGTCGATACTCGGCCAAGCGTTGGCAAAGTTTTTCCAGGTTAGCTACGAACCTTATCGGTCGGACCGGATTCGGCCGATGGATCTGCTGCGCAATATCAAGCGCGAGTATGCAACGAGTGCGCAGTGGTTACCGATTGAGGAAAACAAGAACGGCCTTGTCATTATGACGACGGATCCGGAGAGACTTCGCGCGTCCCACGTGGTACGAAACGTCTTCGATAAGCAAAAGTTGGTATTTAAAGTTACCACCAACAGCGAGTTTGTCCAAACGCTGGATCAATTTTTTTCCGATACCACTGGCGGCGGTGCTTCAATCGACGACATGTTGTTGGGCATGGAGCAAGATGGCGGCGATGACGGGTTAGCGCCGGAAGACGTCTCGGCCGCCTCGGACAATGAGCTGGTGAAGTTCGTAAACAAAGTCATTATCGACGCCTATAACCAGGGGGTTTCGGATATTCACATCGAGCCCTATCCCGGCAAGAATAAGACCGAGATTCGTTTTCGCAAAGACGGCTCGCTCATGCTGTACATTGAGGTTCCGGCGAGTTATCGCTCACCCTTGGTGACCCGGCTTAAGATCATGTGCGATCTGGATATTTCGGAGCGCCGCAGGCCCCAAGACGGCAAAATTAAGTTCAAAAAATACGGCCCGCTCGACATCGAGCTGCGGGTGGCGACCATTCCCACCGCCGGTGGGTTAGAAGACGTCGTCATGCGTATTTTGGCGGCGGGCGAGCCTTTACCGCTGGAAAAGCTTGGTCTGTCCAAACGCAATGAGGAAAATCTTAAGCAAGTTGTCAGCAAACCTTACGGCTTGTTTTTTTGCTGTGGCCCGACGGGTTCTGGTAAAACCACGACGCTGCACTCGGTGCTCAAACACATTAATACCGTCGATACCAAGATTTGGACCGCCGAAGATCCCGTCGAGATTACGCAAAAGGGTCTGCGTCAGGTGCAAATGAACAATAAGGCCGGCCTTAATTTTGCGACGGCGATGCGCGCGTTCTTGCGTGCCGATCCCGATGTGATTATGGTCGGTGAGATGCGCGATAAGGAAACGACCCAGATCGGTATCGAAGCATCGCTGACGGGCCACTTGGTGTTCTCTACACTCCACACCAACAGCGCGCCGGAAAGTATTCTGCGCTTGCTCGACATGGGGATGGATCCGTTTAACTTTGCCGACGCCATTCTCGGTATTCTCGCGCAGCGTCTGGCCAAGCGCCTGTGCGCGAATTGCAAAAAACCGCAGATCGCGACCCAAGATGAGATTAAGCGCTTGTTGACCGAGTATTGCGAAGAATTAACCAATACTTCCGATTGGAAAAGCGATCCGCAGGGATCATTCCGCAAGGTGTATGAAGATTGGGTCAAGGAATACGCTAATGAGAAAGGCGAATTTACGCTCTACAGCCCCGTCGGGTGCGATACTTGCAGTGGAACGGGATATCGCGGCCGGATCGCGTTACATGAGCTGATGATCGGTAGCGACGCGGTGAAGAAGGCCATTCAAGAAAAAGCCCGTGTGGCTGAACTCGTCGCGCTGGCGTTATCGGAAGGAATGCGCACGTTGAAGCAGGACGGAATTGAAAAAATACTGCTCGGCGTTACTGACATTGCGCAAGTTCGGGCTGTGTGCATCAAGTAGTCCGGTGTTCTCCCAATTGTTTTGGCTGCGGCTGACTGAGTAATCGCCTGTGATCCCATCCCATCGGCGCGGCGCGGCCAATTTGAGTATGTCGGACGGTGATGTATTAGATCGCCTAGACTATCTCACCCGCGTCAGCAAAGACCTTTCCAGCGAACGCAACATCAATCGCCTGTTGGAGACCATTCTCGATGCGGCGCAAAACATTACCAACGCGGACGGCGGGACGGTATACCGCGTCACACCTGAAAAACAACTTGTATTTGAAATCGTTCGGACCGATTCGATAGGCGTCATTCTGGGCGGCACCAGTGATGTTCCGGTCACGATCCCGCCATTGGCGCTGTTCGATGCGGAGGGGAAGCCGAATCTGTCGATGGTCGCGCCCTACGCGGTATTGAAGGATGCGACTGTGAATATTGCGGACGCCTATGCCGCCCAAGGGTTCGATTTTTCCGGTACGCGGGCATTTGATGAGCGCACCGGCTATCGTTCGACTTCATTTCTTACCGTACCGATGAAGAACCATCAGAACGAAATCATCGGCGTGTTGCAGTTGATCAATTCGCGCGATCGCGCGAGCGGAGCGACGATTCCTTTCAGTCCAGCAGACCAATACTTTACCGAAGCGCTTGCGTCCCAGGCGGCCATTGCGCTCACCAATCGATCGTTAATCAGTCAACTGCAAACACTGTTTGAATCCTTCGTCAGTCTGATCAACAAAGCGATTGACGAAAAATCTCCCCATACCAGCCGCCATTGCGCTCGCGTTCCGGAATTGACCATGATGCTTGCCGACGCCGCGCACCACGTGGAATATGGGCCGCTATCCCGCTTTCGCATGACCGAACCCGATCGTTATGAACTGAAACTCGCCGGCCTGTTACACGATTGTGGAAAGATCACGACACCGGTTCATGTTATCGATAAGGCCACCAAACTATCGACCATCTTCGATCGAATCGAACTTATTGATACTCGATTCGAAATCTTGGCGCGTGACCTTAAAATGAACGCCACCCAAAGTGGATCGAATCTGGCTGCGGCGCTTGCTCAACTCGATGCGGATCGCGAATTCCTCCACCGCGCCAACGTCGGCGGCGAACGTATGAGCGCCGCGGATCAAGCGCGTATTGCATTGATTGCAACCTACAGTTACGTCGATGCCGCCGGCGCGACCCAGCCGTTGTTGAACGACGACGAAGTCAAAAATCTAAGCATCGCCCGGGGAACGTTGACCCAAGAAGAGCGCGCCATCATCAACCATCACATTATCGCGTCGATCGATATGCTAGAAGCATTGCCGTGGCCGAAACATTTGGAAAAAGTGCCGGAGTACGCGGGCGGTCACCATGAGCGCATGGATGGCAAGGGCTATCCGCGCGGCCTACGTGGCGATCAGATGTCTATTCAAGCGCGTTCGATGGCGATTGCCGATATTTTCGAAGCGCTTACGGCGAAGGATCGTCCATACAAACCGGCAAAGGCGCTCTCGGAATCCTTGGAGATTTTAGGAAACCTCAGATTGAATGGGCACATCGATCCAGACTTATTCGATGTGTTTGTGCGCGAGCGGGTGTATCTCGAATTCGCCAAAAAATTTCTCGATCCCGAACAAATCGATTCAATCGACCACGCGAAAATTCCTGGCTTCCAGCCCTAACACGTTAAGATCGCCGCTCCAGATTTTTAAGTTCACTCACGGTGTTGATGTTGGCGAAGCCTTCTGCTTCGTCGTCAAAATTGACTTCGACGATTTTTAGCGTAGCGTACCAGGCATCTATTTTTCGCCCGCCAGCGCGAAGAAATTCGCGCAGATGTGGGTGGACGGAACGACGTACCAAACAAAATACCGGATGCGCTTGATTGCCGGTTTTCGCAACCGCCAGGTCAGTCAGTTGGTCAACGAGCGCCGATCTCAATCGTGCCACCAAATCCAAGGGCAAGAACGGCGAGTCGCAGGGGCATGTGACAATCCATTCATGGGCTGCTTCGGCCAGGCCGCGTTCCAGCCCAGCGAGCGGCCCGGCAAAACCATCAATCGCGTCTGGAATGACGCGAAATCCTAGGCAGCGGTAGTCTTCAAGATTTTGGTTGGCGTTGATCAATAACTCGTCAACCTGCGGACGCAAGCGATCGATCACGCTCGCAACCATTGGGTGCCCGTTAAACAAGACTAGCCCTTTGTCGACAAGTCCCATGCGCCGCCCTAGGCCCCCGGCGAGTATGAGCCCGGTAATTTTAACGGTAGATATTTCAGTCACCCTAAATTAAGTTAAATGTTGCATCAGCCGCAAGCCGCATGGATACTGGATCGCAACGCAGGTTGCCGGGAAAGCCGCGCGTTGCTTGCCACCCAGGCATGCACCTCTTCATTCTCTGTGGAATCTTAGCCACGCGTTGATGGGCCAGCGCGCAAGTTAATGAACCGGCGAGTCAGCCGAATTATGCGGCAGATTGTTGCCCCGCGGCTGTATTTGCGTTCCATGTCGTCGAGATGGCGCGCCGCGTTGCGCATCCACGCGTTTCGCAAGGGGAGAAATCCTTGATCGGCGGCAATCGCGATAAGCACACTGGGTCAGCGTGAAAAACTACGGAAACGGAGCTCAACAAACTCACCCAGCTCCAAACCAAGTATCGTATCTGCAAACAATGCACGGCCTTCCTTTTTGGTATCCCTGCTGCCTTTCATGTAGAGGCTGATTTTTCCTTCCACCTGCGAATAGACAAAGATGATTTCAAGTGCGGGGTGGCGGGCTGAGCGCTTAAGCGTCGCGCCCTCCCAATCAATGCTGGCGTGTGCATAATCCTCCGGGTAGGGAAAGAAATAATCCAGCTTCCCGCGCCGGTATGGTTCCACCGTACAATTTTTGCCGCGCGCTTCCTTGTTGAAGAAATGATGGCTCAAGATTTTCTCAAGACCTCGAATGTCCGCATCATCTACCCTTGCAGGTGTATGGCTTACTGTCCGGCATTCATTCCACTGACTGCTGCGATTGCATCGGCACGGCAAAACGCCCTGGCGGCAGGCCAATATTGGGGACGTTCGAGAAATACCCAAAAGGCTCTTTCGTGTAAATCCTCAAGCTCGCCGAGTATGTCGGCCAAGTTCTCATCATGCCATTCAGCCTCATCCATGATCGCCTTCACACCGCCTTCGCAGGCCAGCGCGTCAATCTCTCTAAAGTCCTTCTCCATTTCACCGCGCTGGGCATCGGGCAAGGATAACCACGCTTGGTACATCGGCTCGATTTTCGTTTCGGATACCTCGCTAAAGTCATGCTCAGCGAGCACACCCTGCTTGTCAAAATACCTCTTGAGCATGGCATTGGGCGCATGACGAAAAAACGATCTGGGGGAGTAGTGCCGGGCCATGTATTCGCTCCTCGGGTAAGGTGGGATCAATACATTTGGATTATGCAGAACATTACGGTACATTACAGCGCATTCGCATTACAAGATCCGCTTGAGGGAAAACAATGTGAGCCAAGTCGTCATCGAGAACCCGATCATCAACTCGCCTTTCGACGAGCCGGCCCGCCATTTTCAGTTTTCTGACGAGGGCATCACCAACGAGGTCGTTGACGGCCGTCGCATCAGCTCCTATTTCGTGCCCATCGCCCGCCCCAAGAAGAAAAAGGGCGCTGCGCAGCAGGCGCTATTCGACACCGAGTGGACACAAGACCGCATCGAAGAAAACAAACTCGTCAACGACATCCGTCGCCGCGTCGCACTGTGGCGCAAGGGCGGCTACGTCGGCGTGACGCCGACTACCGCACGCTTGATTGGCTACTGGACCGATCCCAACCGCGAGAAAAAACTTTTTTTCTGCCAGAACGAGGCACTCGAAACCGCCATTTATATCACCGAGGTAGCCAAGAAATACGGCGATGCCTGGATCGATAACGAGATTCGAGAGGCCAACGACACCTCGAACCCCGGCTTGCCGCGCACGGCGTTCAAAATGGCCACCGGCTCCGGCAAGACCGTGGTCATGGCCATGCTCATCGCTTGGCACACGCTCAATAAACGCGCCAACCCGCAGGATGCCCGCTTCTCCGACACCTTCCTGATTGTCACGCCCGGCATCACCATCCGCGACCGGCTGCGCGTGCTGCTGCCGAACGACTCGGAGAACTACTACCGCCAGCGCGACATCGTTCCGGCCCAGTATCAGGAACAGCTCGGGCAGGCTAAAATTCTCATCACCAACTACCACGCCTTCCAACTGCGCGAGAAGGTCGCAGCCGGCAAGATTACAAAGTCGATTCTCGCCGCCGAGAGTAAAAATGGGCAGCCCAGCCCGTTCACCGAAACCCCCGACCAAATGGTACGCCGCGTCTGTCGCGAGTTGAGCACCAAGAAAAACATCATCGTCCTCAACGACGAAGCCCATCACTGCTACCGCCGCAAGCCCGATGGCGAGGATGAAACGCTTACCGGCGATGATCGCGTCGAGGCCAAGAGTCGCGAGGAAGAGGCACGCATCTGGATTTCCGGCATTGAAGCGGTGAAAGCCAAGATCGGCGTCAAGGCCATCTACGATCTTTCGGCGACACCGTTCTTCCTGCGCGGATCGGGCTACCCCGAAGGCACGCTCTTTCCGTGGGTGGTCTCGGATTTTTCGCTGATTGACGCCATCGAAGCCGGCATCGTCAAGGTGCCCCGCGTGCCGGTGGCCGACAACTCGATGACCGGCGAGCAGCCCACGTACCGCGACCTGTGGCTGCGCATCCGCGAAGGCCTGCCGAGTAAGGGCCGCAAAACGGAGAAGGTCGGCGGCGAACCAAAGCTCCCCGTCGAACTGCAAGGGGCGCTGCTCAGTCTCTACGGCAACTACGAAAAGTATTACCGCTTGTGGGAGCAGAACGCCGAGGCCCGTGCTCGCGGCATCACGCCGCCCGTCTTCATCGTCGTCTGCAACACCACCAATGTCTCCAAACTCGTCTTTGAATTTATCTCCGGCTGGGAAAAGTTTCCCTCTCCTCCCCCCGCTGGCGGGGGGAGGCAGGAGGGGGGCATCGTCCAGGCCGGGCAACTGCCCATCTTCCGCAACGACGATGGCAACGGCGCGTGGCTGCACCGCCCCAACACCATTTTGGTGGACAGCCGGCAGCTTGAATCCGGCGATGCGATGAGCGACGATTTCAAAAAGATCGCCGCCCATGAAATCGAAGAGTTCAAGACCGAATATCGCGCCCGCTTCCCCGGCCGCGATGCCGAAAGTCTCACCGACGAAGACCTGCTCCGCGAAGTGATGAACACCGTCGGCAAGGCGGGCAAGCTCGGCGAACACGTCAAGTGCGTGGTCAGCGTCTCCATGCTCACCGAAGGATGGGACGCCAACACCGTCACCCACGTTCTCGGCGTGCGCGCCTTCGGCACGCAACTACTGTGCGAGCAGGTGGTCGGCCGCGCCCTGCGCCGCATGAGTTACGCCGCCAGCCGAAAGACCATTACCGTCAACGGAAACAAAGTCGAGATCGACGCCTTCGACCCCGAATACGCCCAAGTCTACGGCGTACCGTTTTCCTTCATCCCGTGCAGTGGCGCCACCGCAGACACCCAGCCCGGCCCCATGTCCACTCGCGTCCGCGCCATGGAAAGCCGCCTCGCCTGTGAAATCCACTTTCCCCGTCTGCTCGGCTACCGCTACGACGTGGCCAGCGAACGGCTCACCGCGACCTTCACCGACGAATCCAGGCTGGCACTCTCCACCGCCGGCATTCCCACCAAGGTGCAGCTCGACCCCATCGTCGGCGAATCCAGCATCCACACCCTCGACGATCTCAAGCGCCGCCGGCCCAACGAGGTCGCTTTCCTGCTGGCCAAGCTCACGCTGGAAAAGTATTTCCGCGACGACGACGGCAACGACAAGCCCTGGCTCTTCCCGCAACTGCTAGTCATTGCCAAACGCTGGCTCGCCGAATGCGTCACGCTCAACGACAACACCTTTCCGCAACTGCTGCTGTTAATCGAGTTCGCGCACGACGCCGCCGACCGCATCTACAAGGCTATCGTCGCCTCGGCCGATGACACGGCTGCGCTCAAGCCCATCCTGCGCCCGTATGACACCCTCGGCTCCACCCGTTATGTGGACTTCGACACCACCCGGCCGGTCTATGCAACCAAAGCCGAAAAGTGCCACATCTCCCACGTTGTCGCCGACACTGATTCATGGGAACAGAAAATGGCCGAAGCCCTCGAAGACATGCACGAGGTTATTCGCTACGTTAAAAACCAAAACCTCGGCTTCACCATCCCCTACACGCTGAACGGCGCGGAACATCAATATATTCCCGACTTCATTGCCTGCCTCGACGACGGCCACGGCACGGCTGACCTCTTGCACCTGATCGTCGAAGTCACTGGCGAGAAAAAGAAAGACAAGGCCGCCAAAGTCGCAACAGCGCGCACGCTGTGGGTTCCAGCCATCAACAACCACGACGGCTTCGGGCGCTGGGCGTTGATCGAAGTCACCGACCCGTGGGATGCGCAGAACACAATCCGGCTTAGTCTGCAAAAAGGAACGACACCATGAGCGAAAAATTATCCGCTGCTACACAGGGCAAGATTATTGTGTTTCAGGAAAAAACCATGCGTCGCACCTGGCACAACGAAGAATGGTGGTTTTCGGTTGTTGATGTGTGCGCGGTACTCACGGGCAGTGCGGATGCAGGCGCCTACTGGCGCAAGTTAAAACAGCGGCTTATCGCCGAAGGCGGCGAACCCGTGACACTTTGTCACGGGTTGAAACTTGAAGCACCCGATGGCAAGAAGCGCGTGACAGATTGTGCCAATACCGCAGGTATTTTTCGCATCATCCAGTCCATCCCCAGCCCCAAGGCCGAGCCGTTCAAACGCTGGCTGGCGCAAGTCGGCTACGAGCGTGTGCAGGAAATCGAAAACCCTGAGCTTGCACAGCAGCGGATGAAGGAACTCTATAAAGAAAAAGGCTACCCCGACGACTGGATTGAAAAGCGCGTCCGTGGCATTGCCGTCCGTGACGAACTGACCGGCGAATGGCAAAAACGCGGCATTGCGGATCAGAAAGATTTCGCCATTCTCACCGCCGAAATTTCCAAGGCCGCGTTTGGCCTGACGCCCACGGAATACAAGAACCTCAAAGGTCTCAAGCGCGAAAACCTGCGCGACCACATGACCGATCTGGAGTTGATCTTCACCATGCTGGGCGAGGCCGCCACCACCGAAATCGCTCGCAATAAAGACGCACAGGGATTCCCAAAGAACAAGCAAGCCGCACGGGAAGGCGGCTCCGTCGCAGGCGGCGCGCGTCGCCAGCTTGAAGAAAAATCGGGTCGGAAAGTCGTCACCCGCAACAACTATCTCAGCGACAAACCCAAGCCCAAACTTCCATCCAAGTCGGAGTGACCATCATGGCAAAAAAACAAACCACTCCTTTGAGCGTCGAATCCATCCGCCACAAGGACAAGCGCGCCAACAT
>JBKJHT010000223.1:0-12706 GCA_046598945.1 Burkholderiales bacterium
TGTTTATGGCCCGCATCCGCAGCGGTGGTACGTCACGAGCGATCGCCCAATCTCGCTGCGCACGCGGCCCGTTAGCGCCGTGCGCGGGCGCAATGTTGCCGATCATTGGTTTGACGGCGCCGATCGCGCGCTTTGGCAAGCGCGCCTGAGCGAAATACAGATGCTGCTGCACGCCCACCCGCTGAACGAGACGCGCGAAACGGCGGGCCAGTTACCGATCAACGGCGTGTGGTTATGGGGTGCGGGCGAAGTGCCTGCCGACGGTAAAAAAATCTATGCGCGGATTATCGCCGGCGACGCACTGGCAGCCGGTTTCGCTGCGTTGAGCGCAGCGCGGTTTACCGAGAGCAGTCAATTCCGTTGGCGTGACGTTTCTGCGCCCGCGGCGGGTAACACGCTAGTCGTCATCGACTCACTGGCCGCGCTAGCCGCCTACGGTGAATGGGACGCTTGGCGCGAAGCGCTGGCGACGCTTGATCAAGCGTGGTTCGCACCCGCGCTGTCGGCACTGAAAAACGGCACGTTGAACGCGATAGCGATTTGTGTTCCGGGCAAAACATCACCAACCACTACGCGCATGGATCTGTTCAAATTCTGGCGCCGTTCTTCACACTAAAAAATATGCCCACAATTATTCAACGCGCCTACATGCAAACTGACGCCGACCGGCTCATCGCCGCCGGCATCCATCCCGTCTTGGCGAGGGTCTATGCCGCCCGCGGCATCACCGCGTCGACGCAACTCGACAACAAACTCGACCAACTATTACCGTTTTCAGACATGCGCAACGCCGTTGCAGCCGCAACGCTGCTAGCTGATGCCATCGCCGCCAAGCGCAAGCTCATGATCGTCGCCGACTACGATTGCGACGGCGCGACGGCCTGCGCCATCGGCGTGCGCGGCTTGCGCGCATTCGGCGCGCGCATCGACTATCTGGTGCCGAATCGCTTCGAGTATGGTTACGGTTTAACGCCGGAAATCGTGCGCCTCGCTCACGAGAGTAAGCCTGACATTTTGATCACTGTCGACAACGGCATCGCCAGCGTCGATGGCGTGGCGCAAGCCAAGCGACTGGGTATGCAAGTGCTTATCACCGATCACCATTTACCCGCTGATACGTTGCCCGATGCGGACTGCATCGTTAATCCGAACCAAGTGGGCTGCGGCTTTGCTAGCAAATCCATCGCCGGCGTCGGTGTGATGTTTTACGTGCTAATGGCGCTGCGCGCCGAGCTCCGAGCCCGCGGGCATTTCAACGGAACAGCCGAACCCAACTTGGCTGCGCTGTTGGACATCGTCGCCCTCGGCACCGTGGCCGACGTGGTCAAGCTGGACAACAACAACCGCCGTTTCGTCGATCAAGGCATTCGCCGAATTCGCGCCGGGCAAACCTGCGCGGGAATCAAAGCGCTGTATCGCGTCGCCGGCCGTGAACCGCGCAAAGCGTCAACTTATGATTTAGGATTTGTCCTCGGCCCACGGCTGAATGCGGCGGGCCGGCTGGAAGATATGTCCCTTGGCATCGAATGCCTCATCAGCGACGACGAAAACAAAGCCGCGCAACTCGCGCAACAGCTCGACGCCTTGAACAAAGAACGCCGCGAACTGCAAGCCGATATGCAAGCAAGCGCCCTCGCCGGGCTGGAACGTTTTAACCCACGGGATCGCGTGAGCCTGTGCGTGTTCGATCCCGAATGGCATCAAGGCATCGTCGGTTTACTGGCGGGTCGGCTGAAGGATAAATTTCACCGCCCCGCCATCGCCTTCGCACGCGGCAACAACGGCGAATTAAAAGGCTCGGGCCGCGCGATTCCTGGCTTACACCTGCGCGACGCGCTCGACCTCATTGCCAAGAAATCGCCCACACTCATCAGCAAATTCGGCGGCCATGCCGCTGCCGCAGGCCTGAGCATCCGCGAAGAATCGTTTGCCGATTTTGCTGAACAATTCGAAATCACCGTCGCGCAACTGTTATCACCGGCCGACCTCGAACAACTGATTGAAACCGACGGCGAATTGAACGTAACAGAAATGAAACTCCCGCTCGCCCGCGACCTTGCCGGCCAAGTTTGGGGACAAGGTTTTCCGGCGCCGTTGTTTCAAGGCATCTTTAACGTGGCCAATCAACGCATCGTCGCGGAGAAACATTTAAAACTCAAACTCACCCAAGGCGATCACGAGTTCGATGCAATCTATTTCTCTCACACCGAGCCGATGCCGAAAATCGTGCTGTGTATTTATCGACTCGCCATCAATGAATATCTGGGCTTGGAAGATGTGCAGTTGACGCTGGAACATTGCGTCGCCGCGTAAGCGTCTTGCCAGGCCCGCTCCAAACTTGCGTCGTGGCGTGGCATGGCCTGGGATCCAATATCCAGGGGCGGGCCTAAGGCCACGGGACCTTTCAGCCACGAATGCTATCAGCCTGTTTTATTTTGCAGTTCGGGACGACGCGATCTTAGAACATAAAAAAGCTTCGCCGAACGGCTCGATTGACGCGACACGTTTCAAAACAGTCATTGGTTAAAAATTCTTTCGTGGTATATACTTGCAAGATATACGCAAGGAGACGTTACATGACTACCCCAGCCTCGCTCAGAAAATCGTTATCTGCCACCACGACTACCACGGTATTCATTTCCGGGAACAGCCAGGCGGTGCGCCTACCAAAAGAATTTCGCGTCAATACCAAGACGTTGGAAATTTCCAGGCGCGGCGATGAAATCGTCCTGCGCGAGCGCCCGCAAACCGTTGGCGCGGCGTTGTCAGATCTCCCGGCGCTTTCTAAAGAAGACGCGGCCGAGTTGGACATAATTATGAAAAGCGTCAAAACCGGTTTACCCCCTTTGGAAGAACGCGATTTTTCTTGGCTGGACGAAGTAGCTGCCCGGAAAACCCAGGCTAAAGCAAAGCCTTCGACCACGAAACCAAGGGCGAAAAGCCGCGCATGAAATATCTGCTCGATACCGACACATTCAGCGAGATGGTGAAGGGTTTAAACCCTAAAATCGTCAAGCGCCTTGACTCCTTGCAAATAGGCGACGCTGCGCTGTCGGTGGTTACGCGTGGAGAAATCATGTTTGGTCTGAAAATTAAATCGCTCAAGCCGTTGGCACGACAACGCATGGATCGTTTGCTTGACGCCATCGATACGTTACCACTGACGACAGAAGTTGCAAGCCACTACGGCGATTTGCGCGCGCACCTGCGTAACATGGGTACGCCGATCGGCCCGAATGATCTGTGGATCGCGGCGCACGCACGTGCTTTGAATCTGATTTTAGTGACCAACAACATCAGAGAATTTTCCCGGGTTCCGAAAATAAAGCTTGAAAATTGGGCCGCGGCGTAACCGCCTTGACAAGGCTCACATGGCCTTAGAACAAGTATCCATGCGCCTCTCCGGGCACTCACTTAAACTTTAGGCAGCTTCGGTTTTCAAAAATAGCTCACGGTTCGGCGCGAAGTGGGCGTATAGCGGCAACAGGGCGCCGCCCATGGCGCGGGCATCGGCGCCAATGGAGCCCGCCAGCAACTGTGGCCGCGTGAGGCCTTCCCAACTGTAACTATCGAGCACATCGATGGTTTGCGCGATCACTTGATCAATTAAGCTGCGATGCATGGAGCCATCGACAACGACAGCGTCTAGATCGAGTAATGCGGTGGCGGAAGTGATGGTTAAAGCCAGGGCGGGACAGGCGTCTTTCAACCACGCTTGCGTGTGCGCCGCTATCGGCGACGCTAACGCGCGCTCGTCGTGGGCCGCGGCGGCGAGATGACCGTGTTGTTTGAATAATTGTTCGAGCACGAAACCCGAGGCTTTGTGCAGCAACTGCGGCGGCTTCTTTCCGTCCTCGCTACGCAGCGGCAACGAGCCAACCGCGCCGGCATTTCCTCTGGAACCGGGGTGGAGATGACTATCGATGACCAGCCCGCCGCCGATAAAAGTGCCGATAAAAATATACAGAAAATTCCGTAAACGCCGTCCCTCGCCGGCCACCAGTTCGGCGACGCAGGCGGCGGTAGTGTCTTTCGCAAATTCCACCGGCAGCGCGGTCATCGCTTGAATGCGGCGATGAATATCGATTTCATTCCAGGCGTCCATCACGCTCAGCGGTGCGCCGAGGAAATCACGCCAGCCGCCAAGCCACAACGGCGCGGCGACGCCGAGGCCGACGAGGCGGCTGGCATGTTCGCCGAGTTGCGTGTCGACTAATGCAAGTTTGCGTTCGATGGCGGGGAAAATAATATCCGGATCGGGATACTCGTAACTAAGCATTTCTCGAAAGCGCACTTGCCCGACGAAATCCATCGCCAACACATCGAGACTGCGGCGTCCGACTTTAATGCCGAGGGTGAACGCGCCGTCGGGATTGAGCGCGATCGGTATCGAAGGTTGACCGATGCGGCCGCGCACGCGGTCTTGCCGGATCACCAAACCGTCTGCCAATAACCCGTTGATGATCACCGATGCGGTTTGCGTGCTGAGCCGCGTCCGGCGCGCGACTTCGGCCTTGGGCAAGGCGCCGTGCAAACGGATCGCCTGCAATACGATGCGCTCGTTGAATTGGCGCATGCCGACGTGGTTGGAGCCAATGGGGTGCGTTAAAAAAGAGGTCGGTGCAGCGACGAGATCGTTCATCGAATTACGCGAGTGCGTCGGGGGGCAGCTCGTCCGGGCGTTTCGCGCCGGTCATCACGGCAACCGTGTCGGACATGCTGATTTTTTTCGGGTTGACCACGCAGGCCCGTTTGCCCAGCCGCGCGATGTGAATGCGGTCGGCGATGTCGAATACATGCGGCATATTGTGGCTGATCAGGATCACCGGCAAGCCCTTGTCGCGCACCCGGCGTATCAGATCCAGCACCATGTTGGATTCTTTGACCCCAAGCGCCGCCGTCGGCTCGTCCATGATCACCACGTGGCGCGCGAACGCAGCACTGCGCGCCACGGCGACGCCTTGGCGCTGGCCGCCGGACAGCGTTTCCACGGCTTGCTTCATGGAGCGAATGCCAATCTGCAAATCTTTCATATGGGCGATGGCTTCGTTGAGCATCCGCTTTTTGTCGAGCAAGCCAAATAGGCCGCCGAGCAAACCGGCTCTACGTATTTCGCGGCCGAGGAAAAGATTTTCCGCGATCGACATCGCAGGTGCGACGGCGAGATCCTGATAAACCGTCTCGATGCCCTGCTTGCGTGCGTCGCTCGGGCCGTGGAATTTCACCAGCCTGCCGTCGAGCTGGATCTCGCCTTCGTCGGGAATGAGGGCGCCCGATAACGCTTTAATCAAGGTCGATTTACCCGCGCCATTGTCGCCAATCACCGCCAGGATTTCGCCGGGCAATAAATCGAAATCCGCGCCATCCAACGCCGTTACGTGGCCGTAACGTTTGGTCAATCCGCGGGCTTGCAAGACGGGTGTGGTCATCGCCTTAGCCTTTGCGCCGCGACAGTTGGTCGGTGGTCACGGCGAGAATGACTAAAATCCCCGTGATCAAAATTTGATACACCGATTGCACACCCATTAACGTGAGCCCATTGCGGAACACGCCGACGATCAACGCGCCGACTAAGGTGCCGAGGATCATGCCGCGTCCCCCGAATAAACTCGTGCCGCCGAGCACCACGGCGGTAATGCTGTCGAGGTTGTCGGTCTGTCCCGCGTTGGGATCGCCGACGCCGGTGCGCGCGACCAATAACAAACCGGCGACACCGTAGATGAGTCCGGCCAGGGTATAGACGCCGATGAGTTGCCGCCGCGTGTTAATGCCCATCAAACGCGTGGCTTCGGCGTTGTTACCGAGTGCGTAAAGGTGCCGGCCTGACGCTGTTTCGCGCAGCACAAACCAGGTGATGAGGTACAACGCGAGCATTAATACCGTGCCGTAGGTAACCGCGGTCTCGCCGACCTTAAACGTGTTACCGAAAAACAGCAGCGCCTGCGGTAAGTCCGAAACGGTTTGTGCTTCGGAATAAATTTGCGAAATCGCGAACGCGATGTTGAGCGTGCCGAGGGTCACGATGAACGACGGCAGCTTGACTAAGGTGATCAACGCGCCATTCAAATATCCGAACGCGACGCAAACCAACAAGCCGCAGGCGATCGCGAGGTAGGGATTCATGCCCAGATCGACGGCGAACTTGGTCATGATGATGGAGCCGAGCGCCATGATCATGCCGCAAGAAAGATCGATGCCGGCGGTGAGAATAATAAGGGTCTGGCCGATGGCGATTACGCCGACGACCATGACTTGCTGCAGTATCAGCGAAAAATTTTGACCGGAGAGGAAACGCTCCGATTGCGAAGCGAAAAAGGCACAGGCGAGCAACAGCGCGAAGAACGGGCCGAATACCGCGAGGGGCGGGAGATTTTGAAACAGGCCGTCGTTTGCTGAGTTTGCGATTGTTGTTGAATCGGTTGCCACTGAGCCTCCTGAATCACAATTGTCGTCGTCCCCGTCCCCGACTAAAGCATTCGAGGACAGGCTACGGCGGGGACCCAGTGTCGTTAGCGAAAGACTCTGGATTCCCGCTTTCGCGGGAATGACGACATATTATAGGTGTTGCTTGCGAGTTACTTGTTACCCCAGCACGCATCCAAGCCAAACTTGGTGTCCTTGCTGCTCACGCCCTTCATGGCTTTGTTGGTGATCAAGGTCACGCCGGTGTCGGTGTAGCCCGTGACTTTCTTGCCGGTCTTGGCGTAAGCCACGCCCGCTTCCACGCCCATCGCCGCCATTTTCAACGGATATTGCTGCGACGTTGCAGCGATGACACCGGCCTTCACGTTTTTCACGCCGGCGCAACCGCCGTCGACGGAAACGATCATCACACCTTTTTCTTTGCCTGCGGCTTTCAGTGCTTGATAGGCGCCGGCGGCGGCGGGTTCGTTGATGGTGTAAACGAGATTGATGTCAGGATTTTTCTGCAGACAATTTTCCATTCCGGTTTGGCCCTTGGCTTGATCGCCGAAACTGTCTTGCGCACAGACGACTTCGACGGGCATCGCCAGTTCGTTGTTTTTCGCGTCATTGCTCTTCAAGCCCAGCCCTTGCAAAAAACCGTTGTGGCGTTGCGCGCCGACAGGGTGACCGGGGAACAGATCCAACGTTGCAATCTTCACTGGCTTCCCGCCCATCGCTGCCTTGGCATATTCGCCGATCAGCAGACCGGCTTTGTAATTGTCCGTCGCAAACAAGGCATCGAGCGCCTCGGCAGGATCGGTCGGGCTGTCCAAGCCGATCACCATTACGCCGGCGTCCTGCGCTTTCTTGATGGCGGGGATAATCGCCTTAGCATCGCTGGGGGTAATCAAAATCGTCTTCGCACCGGCTGTAACCATATTCTCAATCGCGGTGACCTGACCGGCATTATCGCCGTCGATTTTGCCGGCGGCCGACATCAGCTTCGCGCCCTTGGCTTTCGCGGCTCTGGCTGCGCCTTCTTTCATTTTTACGAAGAACGGGTTGGTTTCGGTTTTAGTGATCAGGCCGATAATCGGCTCGGCGGCGTTCGCCGAGGCGGTAAAACAAGCAACAATGGACAGGGCAAGTAATTTCTGGGCTTTCATGGAGATCTCCTTCCTAAATTCAACGGGAAATGGCGAGGGTGTCGCCGCAATTGTTCTTGAGCGCGGCCCAAAAAATGACCGGCTTGGGAGCGCACTATATGACATTTTTTTGACTAAATCAATCTCCTTTATTTAATTGATTTTTTGCTATTATGGCGTTTTTAACTGGCGTGATTTTCATCCCGATGCCTTGCCAGAACCCTTATGGATATTGGCGTGTGGCGTGGCATTGGCTGAGCGCCGCGCTGCAACTGCCGTTCCGGTCAGGTACTTTTACGCGATTCATTTGGAGTTAGTAATATGTTCGTGATTGCGGGCGAAGCCCTAATCGATTTCATTGCCGCGCCGGACGGCCTTTACCAGCCGGTGGCCGGTGGCGCGCCGTATAATTTCGCGCGCGCTCTAGCGTTGCAGGGTGTCACGGCGGCCTATGCCAACGCGCTGTCGAGTGATAACTTTGGGACGCTTCTACGTGAGTCGCTGATCGCTTCCGGCGCCACTGCGCTCGGCCCCACGCTGGCGCAACCGACCTCTCTCGCACTGGTCAGTAAATCCGCGGCTGGTCAACCAAGCTACCAGTTTTACCGCGAAGGCGTCGCCGATCGCGTACTTACGCTGGAACAACTGACGCGCCACTTCAACTCAAAAACCTTCGGCTTTCATACTGGCGGGCTCGCCCTCATCCCGCCCGACCACGCAGTCATCACGGCCGCACAACAGCACGCGCGCCGCAAAGGCATCCTCTGCACCTTGGATGTGAATATGCGTATGCAAGTGGCCAGCAGCATGGCCGTGTCGCCAGGGGACTATCGTGACGCCGCACGCGCCGCGATAGCGGCTGCCGATATCGTTAAAGTCAGCGACGAAGATTTACAGCATTTAGGCCTCGCTGCGCCGCCGCTTGATGCGGCGCGCGAGTTGTTGAGTGATTTATGCAAAATCATCGTCGTCACCATGGGCGCAAACGGCGCCTGGGTATTAACTCGCGCGCAGGAAATCTTTCAGCCGGCGGAAGGGGTTAGCGTTGTCGATACGGTCGGCGCCGGGGATTGTTTCTTCGCCGGATTTATCGCCTGGTTGATACACGGCGGCGCGATTGAAGCCCTGCGCAGCGCGACGCCCGCCCAGTCAATTCTCGCGCAGGCGCTAAGCCACGCGACTCGCTGCGCCGCGATTAATATCACCCGCGAGGGCTGTCAACCACCGACGTGGCTACAAGTCACGTCAATGCGAAGCCGTTAAACCGACGGCCACATGATGCGCTACGATCAACCACAATTACTCGCATGGTTACAGGAAACCTTCTTTCTAGAATAAGGGATTCGATTGCGCTGCCGCTTGGCGGCCACAAACACGATGGTGAGCGTCACGCGTTACGCTCATCCATCGCTACAAGAACTTTTATGAAATAGATTAGCGGCCGCCTTGGAAGTTGTATTCACCCAACGAGCCACCTACCGTGGCGTTCACCGATGTGAAAGTTCCGCCCATGCGGTCAACTATGCCGTCTTGTGAAACATTGCCGGTCCAGATTTGAATGGTGTCATTGTTAACGGGAAGCTTGCGGACAAATTGCAGACGACCGCTGAAGGGGCAATAAAAACCTTCGATCGGATGCGCCACAGCCGTGCCCGGATACACCGTGCCGGTAATGCGGCGACAGTTTCCGACGGCCGCCTGAGTCGTAACAACAAGCGTCCCAACGTGCTGATTGCCGATAATATTCCAGTTGCCGACGACGCTAACCGGCCAACTATCTGCCATCGCGTTGTTAGCCAAACCAGCCGAAAGCGCAAACAAAGAACCAAGAATTAGCTTTTTCATCACATCTCCTCGAGTAGTAGGCCGACATTTAAAAAGCCATATCTCGCGGCCCAATAGAGATATCGCCAAAATTTGTGGATCGCCTATCGCCACAACGATGTCATTGCACCGGCATCTCATGAGCGAGTAGTTGCGGCATTTCCTCGTTCGAACGCGCCGCCTGTTCAAGCTGCTCCAAAAGTTCCCGCGCTTGGGCGCTAACAGTCGGGTCACCATCGCGCACGCCGACCTCGACCGTGGCCCGAACCATTGCCGGATTCACCAAAGGATCCTGAGCGTATTTCGTCATTGCCAAAATTCGTACCGCTGGATCACGATCGGAAGTTGCCAGTTGCTGCAGCGTGTGGGCCGGAATCGTGAGTCCTTGCGCATCGGATTCTGCCAATGCGTTTATGCGATTGTTTGGATTTACGTCCTGCAAACCCATGAGCGGATCAGCGGGCGTTGGCTGTGGCAGCGCTACATATTTTTCAGGCGCCCTGGTAGCGATTTGTAACGGCGCCACATGTGGAGGCTGTTTGTGTGCCAATGCCCCGCCTGCTACGACTCGATTGCGATATTCAGGCAAATGACTAGCGGTTGGACGAACCGTCTCCCGGGTATTTGAAGTTTGCTTGGTAAAGCTCACGCTCGGTGTCATCGTGGAAATGCTTTCTCCATACAAAACGACCCAGGAAAGCGCATAAACCGCTGAGCCACAAATTAACCAGGGCAAGCCAAAACGTACGAATAATCGATTCATGATTACGCGATTCCCACTCTCAAAATCAATGGTGTGAAGCGTAAGGCGATGGCGAGTTCAGGTCGGTATGCCAAAAGAAGAGGTAGTTCAAAAGCGGTAGAACACAATTCGACGCCAATTTGCGGCGTCGGAATATGCGTACGTTCGAAATCGATCGCCGGTTCATTGGTTGAATTTTCTCGCAGCGGCAATCCAGGAAGCTGCGCCCTGCTTACCTCGCGGCAATGAACGTCAGGGTCAGGTTGCGATTCGGTTCGTTAAAAAGAATTTCGCACACTTCTGTCGCGGCGACAGAAAACGTAACCCCAACATCGTGTCCGGGCAGTCGGTCACGTACCGAGCCGCTTTGCGGGGTCGTGGTGGATCGCTCGCCGCACAAGACCTTTGTCGATGTTGCGGGTCAGTGCCATGTCCAGCTTAATGTAGTCGGGTTGAAATTCCGCCAGCCGATTGAGGCCGGAATATCCCGCGCCGAAGTCATCACTTGCCGTCTTGAAGCCGATACGTTTGTATTCAATAAAAATGGTGGTCAGGTGGGCATGATCGCTGACGCGTTCGCCTTCGCAAAAACGACCTGTCCGAGACACCCCAATATGTCGAAAAACCTCCACGTGGCCAAGAAATATTCTGTAGGTAGGAACGGAAACATGCCGAAGAATTAGGCTGGATGGCCTGCCCGACAAGAATCGAACCTGTGGCCCTCAGCTTCGAAGGCCGATCAACAATGCAACCCTAACAGATTGTTTTAGATGTGTTAGTCCGTTATTGTTTACGGAATATTTTAGCGAAAAATAATCCCAAAATGCCCATTAATCACCCCTACGAGCGGAAAATATTCCGTGTAAGGGTTCGCCGTGACGCGTTTATTGTGCGTCGAAAATAACGGACGCAAAAGTATTGAAACTGGGCCGTTTACGGCAAGCGATAGTCGCATTACTGCGCCGCGGCCCACGCCGCGCTGACACGCCGCATCAAACTGGGATGTAAGGCGCCAAGCTTCGGAATCTGGCCAAACGGCGCACTTGGCGGCACTTGGAAATAAGATTCGACATATGGCAACTCGACACGCCGTTTGAGATTGAATTTTGTTGGGTAACTGAGGCCTGCGATCATCAATGCGCTACCGTCTTGCGCCGTGATAACGAATTCGCCGCCGTAAAGTTGATTTACCTTTTGGCTCGTGCCGTAGGCCACTAAGGCAGCGTACTGTGGGGCATGATCGCTAAACACCTCCAGAATCAATCCTGGCAGAGGCTTGTCCGCTGGCGTTACCGTCAGGTCCTGTGGAAAATGGCACCAGACGATGTCACCAGCCAAGGGCTGCGGCCAGGCATGAATCACGTGCGAAATAAACTCGACGCGACAATTTTAAGTGTGCCTTGCGGTTCGCGTTTCTTGAGTGCTTTCAGTGTAGCCGCAGTCACTGGGCCATCGTCGCGCTCATAGGCGGGCAACACCTCTTGCGCTAATTTTTTCAGAGCAAGATGCATCACTTGCGTTTCGTTGTAGCCCAGATATTCAGACAATTGAGCCATGGTCGAGCGGCTAATGCCATTGGGTGAATCCACAGGACGGAAGCGAAACAATATTTGGTCCGGTTTGTTCGTTGTGGCCATCGCGACTCCTATCAATAGATATATAAAGTATATCACTATCGCAGCGCTCGTCTACCGGGAAAGACATTGGATTTCGATAACGGGAGTCTAAATCAATTTTGCTTGAAGGCTGCCAGTCCTGATCCTTCCGTAAAGCGTTGTGGAGCATCGGCGAGCGTGCCATGTCGACCCAAAGCGGAAATGGCGTGCAGTGCGACGGGCTGTAACTCGCCGCCTAGCCGCCATCTCTAAAGGTCAGAGGTCGGGCTTCTCTTCGTTCAGCGCCAACCTACTTGCCCACACTACGTTTGCTCATCCGCCCTACGCGGGACGACGATTACGGCGCAAACGATAAAACAAAACTCCTATCTCTAAAAAAATGCTGCCCGCTACAATAAATAAAAGCACAAGTTAAAGTTCCCGGAGCGATTTGTGACCTCTGGAAATAAATTTCTGGTATTCGTCAAAGGATTTTTGGAGGTGGGAAAAATTGTTCAACACAGAATTCGCTGTTGTTCTAAATCGAGCGCTTGATTGTGCGGCGCTTGATAATTTGCAAGAGTATTCTTTAGATTTCCCATGTTCGAGAAAGCAGTCGTCGAATCTAAAGGTGACGACTGCACGACAATTAGCAACAAAATTCCGAACAAAATAACTTGTAAAAAGAAAAGCAGAAGCCATAAAGCACGTTCAGGTCGCCATGTATTGCTCATATGTTTGATGCCACATGTCTTATTACCATATTAAGAGGAAGATTAGCGACCTTTTCCGACACCCAAACCGGATTTTCCAATTTGACTTTGCAGTGGTCGGGGATGGCGAGATCGAAGTGCTTGGCGACCTGGTATGGGTTGATGACCTTGCCCACGCTTCCACCTTCCTGCCCGTCTTCCCTAAACGAGGGTTCTGCTTGCCTCGCCTTACCATGGCGTCCAGCACGAAACTCAATCGGCTCTCGGCCATGTGCAGTACTA
>JBKJHT010000234.1:0-9604 GCA_046598945.1 Burkholderiales bacterium
GGTACAATTTGGCATCGGCGTTCCTTGCGTGATGATTGGCTTCGACACCTTTATCAACGCGGCTTACAGACGGAACGCCGACCTCTTTTCAATTACTACGGTGAAATATTCGGGTTAACACCGGCACCGTCGCGAGCAGCGTGGATAGAAACGCACTGCCCGTAGGGTTATAGTTTTGTGACCACATAATTCCTCCCGAAGATTTATTTTTTGACTGCCTTCACATTGTTACAGCGCTTTAATGAACGATGATACCAGTTGTAGGATATGGCTCGCTTGGTCTCTGTGAGGTGTGTGGCCGCACTCGGGAAGAAGATGGGTGGAGGTTCTGTCGGGGCACGCCGCCGCGATAGCACGGATTTGCGCTGCACTACCGTAGTCGTCCTGCTCGCCTTGGATGGCCAAGATCGGGCAGCGAATCGAAGCCACATAAGGCTCGATAGTCCAGTCGCGAAATTCCACGCGGGTCCAAATGTCGTGCCAGCCCCAAAAGGTCTTGTCGGCGTCGCGATGGTGGCGCGCAAGTTTTTGCGGTAGATCCGTGGTTCGGTAGGTGAGCGCGGCCTGAGTAGCGCCTTGCAGCGAAATTTCTTCGACGAACAAGTGCGGCGCCTCGACGATTACCGCGCTCACATCATGGCCCGCTCCGGCGTGAATTAATGCGATCGACGCGCCATCGCTGTGTCCGAACAGAATTGGTTTTTCGATTTCGCATTTTGCTAACAGCTCCGGCAACACGTCCAACGCTTCGCGATGCATATAATCCGATTTACGCGGCTCGTTGAGAACGTCCGACTGGCCATAGCCGTAGCGCGAATAAATCAGCGCGGAACATCCCGTCGCGGCGACGACGCGCCGCGGAAAATCGCGCCACAGGCTGACCGAACCCAATCCTTCGTGTAAGAAAACAATTGTCGGCCGGTTGTCTGAGGTGCCCGTCAGACGCAGCACTTCAAGTTGCCTGCCTGTAATGCTAATGGCCCTAGGCCACCCGGTATCGAAGCGCCTCTCCAGGCTGGCATGCTGTTGATCGGCATTGGTATTGGTTGTGCGAGGCATAACCTATCACGAGGAAAATCGATAGCGCCATCGTACTACAATAGGCGTTAAAAATTTGCCGCGCCATAATCAACCCAATATCGAGGAATCACAATGAATTACGCGTTACCCCTTTGGGATGTCCCCCATGTCGCCATCGATCAATCGGACAAAAAATTTCCCGTCCACCGCATCTATTGCGTCGGCCGTAACTACGCCGAACACGCGCGCGAAATGGGCGCGGATCCGGTGCGCGAGGCGCCGTTTTTTTTCTGTAAGCCTAACGATGCCGTTGTGCCGAGCGGGAGTGTGATTCCCTATCCATTGGCGACACAGAATTTTCATCATGAAGTCGAATTAGTGGTCGCGCTCAAGGGCGGTGGCATGAACATCAAGCCAGAAGCCGCGCTGGACCTAGTGTTTGGCTATGGCGTGGGTGTAGACCTGACGCGCCGCGACTTGCAACAGGCCATGAAAGATAAAGGCCGGCCCTGGGACATTGGCAAGGCGTTCGATCGCGCCGCGCCGATTGGCGCGCTACGACAAGTATCGAGCGGGCATGTGGGCCAAGCGGCTATTACATTGGCGGTCAACGGTGAGGTGAAGCAGATCAGCGACGTGAAAGAAATGATCTGGAACGTGCCGGACATCATCGCCCATTTGTCGGGTTTGTTCGAACTCAAAGCCGGCGATTTGATTTTCACCGGCACGCCGGCAGGCGTCGGGCCGCTGAAACAGGGTGATCGAATCGAAGCGCGCGTTGCGGGCCTGCCGCCACTTGATTTCAGCATTGGCTAGCCATGCGTAAACTATACGGATATTTTCGTAGCTCGGCGGCGTTTCGCGCTCGAATCGCGCTAAACCTAAAGGGTTTGGATTACGAGAGTGCAAGCGTTCATCTGGTAAAAAATGGCGGCGAGCAATTCGCGCCGGAGTATCGCGCGCTCAATCCGCAGGCCCTGGTTCCGGTTTTGCAAGACGGCGATCTGACGTTAACGCAGTCGCTCGCGATCATTGAATATCTTGACGAGGTGTATCCCGAGCCGGCCTTGTTGCCCGCGACTGCGGCGCAGCGTGCCCGCGTTCGTTCGATCTCGCTGATGATCGCGTGCGAGATTCACCCGCTGAATAATCTGCGCGTGTTGCGTTTCTTGGTGAAAGATTTAAAAGTGACGGAAGCGCAGAAAGATGAATGGTATCGGCATTGGGTCGTCTCGGGCCTGGAGCCGTTGGAAACCCGCCTGGCCAATGATCCTGCGACGGGGCATTGTTGCCATGGGGATGTGCCGGGCCTGGCGGACATTTGTTTGGTGCCACAACTTGCGAACGCGCGGCGATTTAATATTGCGCTTGATGCATTTCCGACGCTGGTGCGCATCGAACAAAATTGCATGGCGCTGAAACCGTTTCAAGACGCTGCGCCTAGTGCTCAGCCGGATGCGGAATAGTTCAGCGCCCGCGATGGGTTTCGCTGCGCTCTGCCCACCCTACGATTGCCGCTGGGCAATGCCATAGTTGCTTGCCCAACTTAGTCCGGATTCGGTTTTCGCAAACGGCCGATATTCCCAGCCGATCCAGGTCCAAATGCAGAATTAAATGGTCGCTGGCAACCCGGTCCACTGGCCCTCATGGCCCTAGGCCAGAGGCTAGCCTAGCGACCCCGTCCCCACCCTTCACCGCGGGGGAGACGGGTGTCGTTCCCCTCTCCCACTGGGAGAGGGTGCAGGGTGAGGGGGGCACGATTTAATTGGCTACTGTGTTTGGACATTACCACCAACGTGTTTTCCCATATCCCAAGAAAACCTATACCATCACGGTAACGTCAAGCCGCACCGCGCGCTCGGCACCCGCTAATCAGCGATACGAGGAGGAACACATACCATGGCCGGACCATCACCCGTCGTCAATCCTTACGCCTATGACAATAGCGCGATCGAAACCCCACCGGCGACGTTAGGCGGCGCGCTGCGTCGTGTCGGTCCCGGGCTTGTGTTGACCGCATCCATTGTTGGATCCGGCGAGTTGATCGCCACCACTAAACTCGGCGCCGAGGTTGGCTACGTGTTGTTGTGGGCCGTGATCGTCGCATGCTTAATCAAGGTCGTGATTCAAGCGGAGATCGGCCGTTACACCATCGCCACCGGCGAAACCGCGTTGCAATTCATGAACCACATGCCCGGCAAAATCCTCGGCCTATCGTGGGTCATTTGGTTGTGGACGCTAGTGGGCATTCTGGTGATGTTCGCCGTCGGCGGTATGTATGGCGGCGTCGCGCAGACGCTGCATATGATGCTGCCCGCTGTCAGTGTGGATGTGTGGGTCGTGCTGTTGCTCATCGTCACCCTGGCGGTTCTGTTAACGGGTTCCTACGGTCAAATTGAATTCGTCGCGACTTTTTTGGTCGTCATTTTTACCATACTCACCGTCGTCACCGCGGGGTTATTGCTGGTTCATCCGGAGTATTTCACATGGAGTAGCGTCGCCAAAGGCCTCGCGTTCGACGTGCCGGACAAGGGCTTCTTCACCGCCATCGCCGTATTCGGCATCACCGGCGTCGGCGCGATCGAGCTGACCCAATATCCCTACTGGTGTGTGGAGAAAGGCTACGCCCGCTTCGCCGGCGTGCGCGACGGCAGCGCGGCGTGGAACGCGCGCGCGAAGGGCTGGATTCGAGTTATGCACGTGGATATCCTGCTCGCCATGGTGATTTACACCTTTGCCACCGTTGCTTTTTATCTGCTTGGCGCGGGCGTGTTGAATAAGCTAGGACTCATTCCCGAGTCGAGCAAAATGATCGAAAATTTATCGAAGATGTACACCGAAATACTTGGCTCTGCCGGCCTTTATTTATTTTTCTTCGGCGCGATTGCCGTACTCTACAGCACCATCTTCGCCGCCACCGCAGGCTTGTCGCGTCAGTTCGCCGATCTCGTGGGCCTGGCCGGCGTCTATAAAGGAGCCGATTACAAACAGCGCCTAAAGTGGCAACGTATCATGGTCGTCGTGTTCAACGCCGTGCCTGTGTTGCTCTACTACGCCGTCAAACTCCCCGCGCTGATGGTCATTATTACCGGCGTTTCGATCGCCCTGTTGCTGCCGATCATATCGATCTGCACGCTCTACCTGCGCTACAAAAAATTACCGCAAGAAGTTGCGCCACCGCAATGGGTGTCGGTGCTACTGTGGATCACGACGATTGTGATTACGGTCGGCATGACATGGTATGCACTGAAACAATTGCCGATGTTTAAGTAGCGGTACGGTGGATCGTGCGCGGCATAAGACAGCGCCTGGCCGCATTTGGATCCATGTCACGCATGATCTACCCTACTGCGAAGGAATTAGTGACTACTCGAAGGTGCGCATGGATACTGCCGCGCAGTCCATTCATCGTCATGAAGCAAGGGGAATATGCGGCGCGGCGGCGGAGCAAAAATGTAGGGCGGGTGCAACCCGCCGAACAATAGTACGTGCCGATGTTGCACGTCGCCTACGGACTGGGAATTACAATCGTGCGGTCCTTGGTTTGACCAATCATTACGGCATCGCCTTTGCCGCAAGCCGCGCATCAAAGCTGCGCTTGGCCTGATCGCCCGGCATCCACAACGCAACAATCGCGATTAGCAACGCCATCACCGCGAGCAGCATGTAAAACGTGGAGAAGCCGCCGGTGTGGTCGCGCATATACGCTACCAGCGGCACGCCGAGCGCGCCTAAGCCCAGCGCCAATACGAACTTTGCTCCGAATGCGGTCGCGCGCCAGCGCTCGGGCGTGTAGCGGGTAAGCAGGACGTTTTCCGTAGGCACGGCGATGGTGCTGAAAACGGCCGCCATCGTGATGACGAATAACAATGGCAAATGCATTAGCGAGGCGGCCAATGCGTAGAGCGGCGCCTGTAGAAAGGTGGTAACGATGTACAGGTTTTTCAACGGGAAACGATCGGATAAATAGCCACCCAGGAGGCTCGCAAGCATCGCGGAGAAATAGACGATGGATACCAATACGCCCGCGCCGGAGGCGCTACCGCCCGTTAAATTGGGCGCGCCCTCGGCGAGAATTTTCGGTAGCGCGCTCGACACCGATTGGTAGATGATGCCGTTCAACAGCATGGTGAACGACAGCACGATGAACACGCGCTTCATATCCGCCGCAGGCGGCTTGACGAAGGGCTTCACGTCGCCCGAACTCGCGACGACGAGGCCGCGCCGGGTGCAATAAATCAACGCGACGCCGACAACTAAAGCTAGGATGCCGGGCACGATGAACGCCGCGCGCCAACTGATCGTGTCGGTCAGAATGCCCGCGATCAGCGCCGCGGTCGCGACGCCCAAACTGCCGAACACGCCGTTGATGCCGAGCGCGCGGCCTTTGTTCTCCGAGTTTCGCACCAGCCACGCCATACCGACCGGATGATAGATCGAGGCGAATAGGCCGATGAATGCCAGGCCCAACACCAAGCCGCCGGTGCTGCTCATAAAGCCGGTGAAGATGGCCGATGCACCGAGGCCGAGGAAAAAAATGATCATCATGCCGAGTGTGCTCCAGCGGTCGCCGAGCCAACCGGCGGGCAGGGCGGCGACGCCGAATAACACGTTGCCGAGCGTCATCAGCACCAGCAGTTCGCCATAGCTTTGATGAAATTCTTTTTCCAGCGCCAGGACGCAAGTTGGATACAACAGCATGAAAATATGCGACATGCTGTGGCCAATTTGCGAGAAGGCGATAGAAAGGGTGGGGGAAGAAATTTTCATGAGAAAAATACCAGCCAAGCAACGATTAGCGCGAGCACCATGCCGCCGAGGATGCTGCCGAAAATAAAGGCCATGGTGCGGTTGTCGCTGGCTTCGTCAGACAAACGATCGCTCGCGCCGGTGTTGTTGGCGAGTTTACGTTCGCGGAAGCTGACGGCCATGACGACGCCGATCAGGGCAAGAAATACGACGAAGATGAGCAGAAGTTTGCTTCCGAGGTCCACGGTGTTCCTATTTTTACAAATTCAAAGGCATCAAATAATTTATACTTTACCTGTTACTCAAGGTACGGTTCCCGCATGGCCCGAGGCCGGTGGCTAGCCTACCGGGCGGCCCAGGGCTACCCCGTCCTAGCCTTCTCCCTCGGGGAGAGGGTGTAAGGTGAGGGCCAGCGTCAGTCGGACTACGAGTATCACGAATTCCGAAATCCCTGATAGAGATGCATATTATCCATAAGAATTAAAGGACGCGCCATGAAAACTATGATCGTGATGATGATTTACTACGCTGTCGCCAAAGACGCGGGAACGCAAGCCGTGGTGCAGGGATTTGAAAGTATGGACGCCTGCTTCAAGGCGCGCGAGACAGTGAGTCAAGATTATCTGCGCGCCATTTCGTATTTTGGCTACAGCAGCGGCATGGTGAATCCGCCCTATATTTCGTGCCTGAGCTTGCCAGCCGCCGTGGCGCCGAAAGCGCAATAATGTATCCGCTGTCGTTCCCGCGAAGGCGGGAACCCATTGGGCGCGGGTAGTTGCGAGTTCGAAGGATCACGCAAACTCGCCGGTTCAAGTTACTACAATAGCCCCATGGATCCCCGCCTTCGCGGGGATGGCGGCCTGCAATTAAGCGATTGCGTCGTAAGCCGGTAGCGTCAGGAATTCCACGAAGTCGTCGCTGGTCGTGAGGGTGTCGAACATCTTCGCGGCGTCGTCGTATTTGCCGGCGTTCCAACCCTTTTCGCCGAGCGAGGTTTTGATTTTCGCCAACTCTTCCGGCAGCCATTGGCGGAACAATTCTTTCGTGACTTTGCGGCCGTCATCGAGCACGCCACGCGGGCTGCGGATCCACTGCCACAACTGCGCGCGGGAAATTTCCGCTGTCGCCGCGTCTTCCATCAGATTAAAAATCGGCACGCAGCCGGTGCCGCCGAGCCAAGCGCCGAGATACTGCAAACCGATGCTGATGTTTTGGCGTAAACCATTTTCCGTAATCGGCGCCTCCGGTTGGAAATCGATCAGGTCTTTTGCCGAGACATTGATGTCCGGGCGCTGGCGATGGATCTGGTTCGGCGTTGGCATATTTTTGTCGAAAATTTCCTTCGCGACCGGCACCAGGGCAGGGTGGGCGACCCACGTTCCGTCGTAGCCATCGGTGGACTCGCGCTCTTTGTCGGCGCGGACTTTCGCGATGGCCGCATCGTTCGCGACGGGATCGTTCTTGATCGGAATTTGCGCTGCCATGCCACCCATGGCAGGGGCGTTGCGGCGATGACAAGTCTTCACCAACAGCAACGCATAGCTACGCATGAACGGGCTGGTCATCGTGACGTGATTGCGGTCGGCCAGCACAATATTTTTGTCGGAGCGAAATTTCTTGATGCAACTGAAAAGGTAATCCCAGCGACCGCAGTTCAGTCCCGCGGAATGCTGGCGCAACTCATACAGAATTTCATCCATCTCGAACGCGGCGAGGATCGTCTCGATCAGCACCGTCGCCTTGATTGTGCCTTGAGGGACGCCAAGCTCCTGTTGCGCCGTGACGAAAATATCGTTCCACAAACGCGCTTCCAGATGGCTTTCTATTTTCGGCAAATAGAAATACGGACCTGTGCCTTTCGCGAGCAGCGCCTTCACGTTATGGAAGAAATACATGCCGAAATCGAACATCGAACCGGACACCGGCTTGCCGTCCACAATCATGTGTTTCTCGCTGAGATGCCAACCGCGCGGACGCACCAATTGCACGGCGGTTTTTTCGTTCAGCCGGTAGGATTTTCCTTCCGGCGTGGCAAGGGAAATTGTACCGCGAATCGCGTCGCGCAGATTGATGTGGCCTTCGATCAAATTGGCCCAGGTGGGCGTCGACGAATCTTCGAAATCCGCCATATACATGCTGGCGCCCGAATTAAGCGCGTTGATCACCATCTTGCGATCCACCGGGCCGGTAATTTCCACGCGGCGGTCTAGCAAATCCTTCGGCAACGGCGCGATAGTCCAATCGCTGTTGCGAATCGCTTCGGTTTCTTTCAGAAAATCCGGGCGTATGCCGCGATCGAATTCCGCCTGGCGCACCTTGCGCCGCTCAAGCAATTGTTCGCGGCGCTCGCCGAATGCGCGGAACAGTTTTGCGACGAAGGCGACGGCTTCCGGCGTGATGATTTCGGCATACTCGGCGGAGACTTGGCCTTTGATTTCGACGCCGGGGGGGAAAGAGATTCTGGGATCCATTGCATTACCTGATAGTTTTTATATTAAAGGCGAATTATCGCGCAGAACCTTGGTTGTAGACTAGCCCCCCACTACTGTTCGGTAAGCCGTTCGAGCTGAGCTTGTCGAAGCCCATTCACCCTTCGACAGGCTCAGGGCGAACGAGCTTAAGCGAACAGCATTGAGACTAGCCCTGGGTTGATCGCGTTTGAATATTTATAACGACGGCGTCCTGAAACGATTATGCAGACTGGCTTGCAAGCGATGCCATGCCAGGAGGCAATACCAGCAAGGTGTTCCAGGCATGCCTCGACAAGAGCCAAACGGAATAAGCGTTCTGGCGTTGCCATTCAAAAAAATAACGGCCGAATTGAAACGATCACTCACAGGAAATTTCCATCCCCGTTAGAATAGCGAACATGAAAACACCGTCGGCACTAGAAGAACTGATCGATTCCCTACGCTGCTTGCCCGGCGTCGGCCCTAAGTCAGCGCAGCGCATGGCCTACTATCTTTTGCAACGCGATAAGCCCGGCGCGAAACGCTTGGGCACCGCGTTAACACTCGCATTGGAACGCATTCATCACTGCGAAAAGTGCAATACATTTACTGAAGAAGCGATTTGCGTGTTGTGCCGTTCGCCCAAGCGCGACGGAAGTTTGTTATGCGTAGTCGAAACGCCCGCCGACTTGCTAATGATGGAACAAACCCTCGCATTCGGTGGCATGTATTTTGTGTTGCTCGGGCGCTTGTCGCCGCTCGACGGTGTCGGCCCCAAGGAAATACATCTTGATAAACTAATCAAGCGCGCCACCGATGGCGTGGTGCAAGAAGTGATCTTAGCGACCAACTTCACCACGGAAGGCGAGGCGACCGCACATTACGTCGGCGAGCTGTTGCGCGCGCGTGGACTACGCGTGTCGCGCATTGCGCGCGGGCTACCGGTCGGCGGCGAGTTAGAGCATGTGGATAGCGGGACGTTGGCGCAGGCGGTGTTGGAGCGGCGGAACGTTTAGGTTCGGTTCCGAATTGGGCGCTAAGCAATCTGCCTGACGCTATGCCCTCATGGCCCTAGCGGTACCTTCGCGGCGCGAGGGTTCAAATCGTGTTCTGCACCTCTTCAATCAAGGCTTTTGAGGTCGAACGGTGCTAGATGAAAGAATGGCTGGGAACCATTTATCTAGCCCGAAGGCCTTGACCGCACGGCGCTGCTCTGCGGTGAGCTCTGGCGCAAGCATGACAGTGGGGCGTCGGCCGGGGCCATCCGTAGTGGTGCGCACCAGCGTGACGTTGATCTCGGCCAAGCTCTCCAGCATCCGTCGGGCGCAGAGGTCCGGCGCCAAAGCGATGCTGGCCAGGCTGACCAGCATCAGCCCCACGACCGA
>JBKJHT010000215.1:0-7089 GCA_046598945.1 Burkholderiales bacterium
CTGATTTGATCGACTTGTTGCTCGCTGATTACAAGAAACCCGAAGACTTAATTGGCGAGAACGGGATTTTAAAACAACTCACCAAAGCCATTGTCGAGCGGGCGCTGCAAGCCGAGATGGCTGCTCATCTGGGTCACGACAAGCACGAAGCCGTGGCCAACGAGAGCGGCAACACCCGTAACGGCAGCAGCGCCAAGACGCTCAAGGGCGATTTTGGCGCCTTGCCCATCGACATTCCCCGAGACCGCGACGGCAGCTTCGAGCCGCAGCTCATCGCCAAACACCAAACCCGCTGGAGTGGCTTTGACGACAAGATATTGTCGTTGTATGCCCGCGGCATGACGGTACGGGAAATCCAAAGCCATCTGGAAGAAATGTACGGTACCGAGGTGTCGCCCACGCTCATTTCCTCGGTGACTGATGCTGTCATGGATGAAGTGAAGAACTGGCAGGCGCGAGCGCTGGATGCCCTTTACCCGATCGTCTATCTGTCGCCACTAATAAGGGAAACCGGTGGGTTTTCGTGTTCGGTTTCCCTAAGAATGAGCGTGGCAATATCGACAAGGATGAAAAATTAGCCTTGAAGCACTTGGCAGCGCACTTGCGGTCATTGACGAAGCTGGGAATTAACGCGGCACTGGCTGCCGGTGAGTTGATAGAGATAGATTGCGATGCGCAAAACCAAATCAGCGATTCTTGAAGCGGTTCATGAGACGGCCAAGGGGCTACTTAAAGCCGGCGTGATGGATCAAGTCACCCTGCGCGAATTCGATCGCCTGTGCTTACCGCCGGTCGAGCCGCTCGAGCCTGAGCAAATCAAGAAAATCCGCGTGGCATCGCGGGTTAGTCAGGCGGTCTTTGCCGCGCTGCTCAATACCAGCTTATCGACGGTACAGAAGTGGGTGATCGGCCAGAAGAAGCCCACTGGCACGGCGCTGAAGCTTTTGCACCTAGTACAAAAGCGCGGCTTGGAACTGATAGCATGAAATCCGCCTTGCTCTTTCGGACGTGGGAAATATCAGGTTCCAGCTTACCAATGAGGAGGAACTTTCGGGGTTCCGATCCTATGTCGCTTTTGTGCCAAACTTTCTGTGTCTCAGGCGAGATTCCGCCGCGGCAAAATTTGTCCCAAACCCCATCCGCGAGCCGCGTAGATACTTGGCGGCGATAATGTATTTTTTGAGACAAAAAACAGGATTCGATTGATTTAATTAATTTATAATCCTGCTTTGGGAGCAAGATGTCTGGAATTCGAATCTCTCCATCCCGAACCACCGTCAGTGTCTGACAGCCGTCTGCCCGTAGCTCAGTCGGATAGAGCATCAGCCTTCTAAGCTGAGGGTCACAGGTTCGATTCCTGTCGGGCAGGCCATCCGGACTTGTTTTTAGAGAAATATCCACTAACTTTTTATGAAATATCCGATAACGCATGTTGTCACAATAGACAACATAACTATGCAGTACGCCTTGACCGATTGCATTCGTGCACCGCGCATTTTTGAAACTCGAATGTATCGCGCATTTTCCGCTATAGAATCGAATGAATTGGATGCCATAAAACTTCTCACTTCAAAGGTTCAACATAAAATTTGAATGGCAATTGAAAGATCCCGAATTTCTAAGCACGACTCAGACGTGAGGAGTCGATGTGCGGCACGATTCGGCGATTGCGCGCACTGAGTACGTTGCGATTTTTTAGCTGACGTTCGCGAAAGGCCGGATTGTGGCGACAAGAAAAACAATTCGATCGCTTGCGCTGTCGCATTCATTCGCGGCCACTTTCCGCCCCTGGCACCGCAACATGCAACGTCCGTTCACGGTAGGAAGACAGCCGTTGGATGAATCTGCTCAAGGTTGCCATAATCCGCCGAACTACTCGCGCGCCTACAAACAACGATACATAGAATTCGACTCTATTCTGTTATTGCGCGCAATCGCGCAGCCATTCCCTTGCGCTTGCCCCTTTCAAATTCCAACACGAAATTACGAACCGGTGCTCCGCACATCTGCAAATCACCGACACGTAACACACTGCTTCGCCTTGATCTAAAAGGCTTTGTTCCGCATTTAACAATTGTTCACAGCATCACCATAAGAATATGTAAACTCTCGCAAAATCATAACGGGTCAACCCGAGACGTGTGTCGATCGTATCGCGAAGCAATTAATGGATCGACATTCATTTTTCATGGATACCTAACTCGAAAATCCGCTATGAACCTAAAACCTCTGTCCAACCAGATTTAGCGGAAATAGGCTTTGAATTGGTAGCCGACGACCGTGCCGGCGTAACGTTCAAGTGTGGGCGGTTCAGTCTTGAAATAAACACCGAACAGTACTATCACCCCATACTTGAAAGTATTCTCGGCTATGCGAAAGAGAATGGGCAGCCAGCTAAATTTCATATCGCAACCATTATGGAAGTAATGGCACCCGACCAGCTATTGATGCTACGTAACAATTACGATCACAAAACGCATGACGGAATTAAGGATGCCTTGAGGTTCAAGATTCAATTTCTAAAAACCCATGAGATTCAGGTCTTCCAAAATCCTCCAATTTATCTTGAAGCATGTCGGAAAGTAGACATCGATGCTGCTCGTCGCGCCGGTTTCGACGTTGGCGAGGATGGAGTTTTGAGATGATCGTCTTGACTCCGGGAAAATGACGGGAAGAGGAAAATCGTGCGTGAAGATTTTCAGCCTTATTTTCAGCAGCTTTGAGCAAGTTTAACCCGCCTCGGTTAAGTTTAAGTACGCATATTCGCGAACGAAACGACATTCGAACCCTGGCAAGCGCCACGGACAGTCAATCAACTGTTCCAGGTTTGAGCAAATCGAGTTATCCTAGCTTCTAACAATAAATATTTTACTTCGTTGTTCGAAGGAATCTCCCAGGCTGAAAAGCAACACGCTCTTCGAAAGGATCGCTCATGTTCAAAACTTTCTTAATCTCGATCGCAACCGCCCTGCTAACGCTTAACGCTTGCACCACTGACAGCCTCGGTGATGCGAAATACAAGGCCGCCGTCGCCCGCGCCCACGAAGATCACATGCTCGCTTTGCGTGATTGTGAAACATTCGCCGGCGATGCGAAGTCCATGTGCCGTACCGAAGCGGGCGTCGCACAATCTAAAACCGTGGCGACGGCCAAAGCGGAAAATTTAGGCACCGCCGCCGCGCTCACGCAAGCGGAGCGGGACAACGTAGAGGCCGATTGGTCGCTCGCAAAAGAAAAATGCAATAAGTTCGGTGGCGAGGCGAAGACCGAATGCCTCGCCAAGTCCCGGGCTTCGCGTGATGCATCGGTGGCGGAAATCGAAGCCAACGCGAACAAGCAAGAAATGCAGTGGAAATCCGCCGTCGCTGAATGTGCGGAACTCGCCGGCACTTATCGCACCACCTGCACGGCGGAAGCGCGCGCAAAATACGGACGCTAATTTTTTCGTTGGTATGTTGCCTGGAACACCGCATGGATACTGCCTTGCAGACCATGCATTGCCGGGAGGCAGGCTGGAAGCAGCTCGTGGCTTGCGCTACAGTAAAGGTAATTCACCCCAATATTGACGCCCCCACCCACTCTGCCCACCACCCATCGTCGACAACCAAAAACGGAAACCCCATGTCCATCCTCATCACCGGCGGCATCAAAGGCATCGGCTTCGCCATCGCCAAACGTTTCGCTAAAACCGATACCGACGTATTTCTCAACTATCACAACGATGAAGCGACCGCCGCGAAAGCCAAGCGCGACATTGAACAACTCGGCGCACGTTGTCACTTAATTCGCGGCGACGTCAGCACGCCCACGGGCTGCAATGCGGTTCTCGACCAAGTTAAAGTTCACGTCGATCAGCTCGATCAATTGGTTCATTGCGCCGTGCGCGTCATCGCTGTGCCGACCTTACAAGTGAACCCGGATGATTTCACCCGCGCACTGAATCTCAATGGCACCGCCCTGCTCTATCTGGTGCAAGCCGCATTGCCGATTTTGAAGCGCGGCAGCAGTGTGTTGTTTCTATCCAGCCGAGGTGGACGCACAGTAATCAAAAACTACGCCGCCGTTGGCGTCGGCAAAGCCCTCGCCGAAAGCTTACTGCGCTATCTCGCCGTCGAACTCGCGCCGCGCGGCGTACGCATAAACGCCATCGCCCCCGGCGCCGTCGATACCGACGCGCTTCGCGCCGTGTTCGGCGCCGATACCGATAAGTTTCTCAAAACCGTTGCCGAACAAAATCCCAGCGGCCGCTCCGTGCAACACGAAGACTACGTCGGCTTAGTCGAATTTCTCGCGAGCCCTGCAGCGGAAATGATTCAGGGACAAGTCATCTTTGTTAACGGCGGGCATAACTTGGCCGCCTAGTTGTTATTCACCCACCGCCCGGAAACCCGCGATCAGCTTTCCTTGTATTCATGTCGCACGTCGCCAACGATTGCGTGTTGCCAGCGGCGAAGTTGTTGCGTTGTGCGCTGATTTTTGCGCTGATTCGCTGCTGTTGTTTTGACGTAAATCTGTGATTATTGCTATAATAATTGTGTTGTTTGGGATTCAGAGGAGTTCATGCCAGGAAAACGCTCGTAGGTTTGAACCTCGGTTGCCGCGCCACGATTGCAGGAAAAGCCACAACGGCTTTTCCTTTTTAGTTTCCGAATAAGCCGCGCACTCGCGCGGCCACACCCCAGGGCGGGGTGGCAGAGTGGTCATGCAGCGGCCTGCAAAGCCGTCCACGCCGGTTCGATTCCGACCCCCGCCTCCAGCTATTCAATCGCTTAAAATTTATTTCTCTAGTCGAAAATAGATATTTTGGGGTGGCAGGGTGGCAGCGTTGGAAAGTCCAATCGTATTTGTTACCCTCACTCGCGCATCTTCTTGCATTGCAACCCAACGCCGGTAATGTCCAAGCCGACGTATTCGAGTATCTTCACAAATCCATTTCATCGGAAAATCAGATTGCTCCCGTCCAAGCTTAGGCGGGTTCCAATCCAATGACTAGGCGCTGTCCGAGCAGGCTGATGGCGTGTGCGAGACGCGGCAATTTTGACCGATAGTGCGGATCGAGCAAGCGACGAACTTCTTTTTCATCAACACCAAGCTGCTTGGCGAGTTGCATCTTGCTGATCCCGGCTTCACGCATGGCAACATACAAAGCCGCTTTTGCCAAGGTCTCTGCCGGTGGCGCAATGAGATGTTCGCCACGTTTCGCCTTGGTTGGCGTCGGGAAGTCAAAACCATCGATCATGTAAGTTGCGAAGACTTCTTGCATCGCATCCGCCGCTTGTTCCAGTGCATCCGGCTTGTCCTCGCCCTGGGTAATCAGCTGTGACAGATCACGGCAAGTCACGACGTAGCCGCCCTCTTCAGCAGTGGTGAGCAAAACGGCGTATTGAAAACGTTTCATGGCGGACCTCTCATAAATCACTGGGCTGAATATCGAGTTGCTTACACATTGCATGAAATGTACCGGTCTTCAACTCATCCTTGGAATTACGAATGACGGTGAATTGGGTTCCGTCATATGACGTTTGGTGGCTACCCTTCCCCCGTGACGCGTTGAGCTTTACCTCTAGCCCGTGGGCTTTACCCAGCGCCTTCACCTTGCGGATGAACTCGTTTCCCGTCATTGCATCATTATCGGTCGAAAACGTCCGAGTGTAAAGCTACGGATGCGGCGATAAGAATCCCTTGCGTAAGTATTGCAACCGCTGGTTAATACTTCAGTTATTTTTGAGTGCGTCGCGCGCAATGCCGACTTGTTCACGGGGCAGGGCTTCGTAGACTACCAATGACATGCCACACGAAAAACGGGCAATTGGCCGTTGCATCACACCTTTTCGATCATCCGTTTTGCTCGTGAGGTAGAAGCTAACAGGGAAGGGCAGACGCATGGCAGTTGGGTGAAAGCCGATTGGGCAAGGAAACACCAAAGGGCGAGGCGAAATTCTGCATTCGCTCAGCCGGGTGGGCTATGGGGACTGGCTGAGTATCTGCCCGAACGCAAGCGCATGATGTCGCATTGGACGGATTACTTGGATTCGATAGAAGCGGGCGCGAAGGTTATCCTGCTGCACGGTAATGCGGCCTGAAATTTTCCCGCATCCCAATTTTTACGAACACCAGCTCGCCCATGCTGTGCGCGACCCGAACGGGCGCGCCTACAACCGCACCGCGCACCTTGCCGAACGCCGGAAGATGATGCAGCAATGGGCGGACTATCTGGACAAGCTCAAAGCTGGGGCGGACGTGATACCGCTGCACAAAAAAAAGTAATGGCGGTCATTTTTTTGTGCCATCGGCGCTCGATATAATCTGTTTCGCGGCACACCTGCCGCGTGCCCTCCTGGCGAACTAACCAGTTTTTCTTGTGAGTTGCTTCCAAAACGCGCGTCATAGCTTGCTCAACCGGCGCAGGCAATGCGTCCATCTGCTGGCGATAGTGCTCATTCCGCCTCGCTTTTTGATTGGCAGCTTCTGCCGATATGCGCCCGGCATGGGTTAGCACCTCGCGGTCACTCAGTTTGACAAAATCATCCAGCTTCTCGATCCAGTCCGACATGGTCATCGTGCGGCGACCGCATGCCTGTAATTCAGCGAAATCGAGATAGAACATCACGATGCGGTTAAGTGTCTCCAACTCCTCAACATTCAGGTAATTCTTGGCGATAGCCACTTCCGAACGGCGCGGTTGAAGTCCGCTAAAGCTGGTCAACCCCATGTTGGGCTGGCTGGCATCGGCACGCTGCATAATCACCTCGGCGGCGGTTTGCCCGTGCGCAGCTTAGTGCATCTTGTTTTGAATGCTGGCAAAGAATTGTTGTGTGGCTTCTGCCGATGGATCGTAATCAATGCTGGGGGCGTAGATGTCCAGCACCTTGCGCCAAAACACCTTCTCCGACGAACGAATGTCGCGGATGCGTTCAAGCAACGCCTCAAAGTACACACCACTGGAGGGGTTCTTCATGCGCTCGTCGTCCAGCACAAAGCCCTTGCCCAGATAATCTTCCAATTGCGCCGTTGCCCAGCGGCGGAACTGCGTGCCGCGCAGAGAGCGCACCCTGAAGCCGACCGCCAGAATCGCACTCAGGTTGTAGT
>JBKJHT010000013.1:0-4168 GCA_046598945.1 Burkholderiales bacterium
CAAGAATCGGCAACCGCTTCAGCGCCCAGCGATGAATCGTGGCGTGGTCAACGTTCACACCGCGTTCGGCCCTCATTTCCTCGATGTGCCGCAGGCTGAGCGGGTAGGCCACGTGCCAACGTACGCGGGTGAGCATGATTTCAATTGGGTAGTGCAGGCGCTTAAACACCGCGCGCAAGGCTTCACTGATCGGTTGTGTCGAGTCAATTTTCATTCCGCTGTTATCCCCCCCCGTGCGCTTATTGCGACAGAACCGATGCCGTTGGAGGGGTATTTGGTGGGCGGTACTGGGATCGAACCAGTGGCCCCTGCCGTGTGAAGGCAGTGCTCTACCGCTGAGCTAACCGCCCATTGGTATAATTATAAATCAACTTGGTGGGCTTCATGATTCAACTCTTCTTCATTTTTGTTATTGCGTTACTGATTTGGTTTTGGCACGACACGATGCAAGCGCGGGAACAGGCGATCGTACTCGGCAAGCGCCATTGTCAAAACGATGGCTTGCAATTGCTCGACGAAACGGTGTCGTTAAGTTCGCTGAAGCTGCGTCGCGACGCGGACGGTCAGATGACGTTTCGCCGCGTCTATGAGTTTGAGTTCAGCGACAACGGCGACAACCGTCGGCTCGGCAGCATTACGCTGTTGGGTCGTCATGCCGAGGCCATTCAGCTCGAGCCTCACCTAATGCAATAGCGTTTATTTCCAATATCGTTGTAGAATCCTGTCATTACAAAGCCCGTTGCTACGAGCCGCGCGCGAATCCAACACATTCCAAACATTCACTCAGGGGGTTTCATGTGGCAGCAGGTCTATGATCCGTTAAACAATTCTTTTCTATCCGCCGCGTTCGCCGCATTGCCGGTGATTGTCATGCTCGGTGGTCTCGGTTTTTTCCATATGAAAGCGCATCTCGCGGCGATCGCCGGACTCGTCGTCGCGTTGTTTGTCGCAATAGTCATATTCGGCATGCCATCCTCGATGGCGCTTAAAACCGCGCTTACTGGCGGGCTATTCGGCCTACTGCCGATCGGTTGGATCATTTTAAATATTATCTTTTTGTACAAGCTCACCAGCGAAGCGGGGCTGTTCAAAATTCTTCAGGAAAGCATCGCGAGCATCAGCACCGATCGGCGTATTCAACTTCTGCTGGTCGCGTTTTCCTTCGGCGCATTTTTCGAGGGTGCGGCGGGCTTCGGTACGCCGGTTGCCGTGACTGGTGCGGTGCTGATCGGCCTGGGTTTTTCGCCGCTGGCTGCCTCGGGTTTATCGTTAATCGCCAATACCGCGCCGGTGGCCTTTGGCGCTTTGGGTACGCCGATTTTGACGCTCGCAAAGGTAACCGGGTTGGATGCGTTTGAACTCAGCGCGATGGTCGGGAGACAGTTGCCGTTCTTTTCCGTGATCGTGCCGTTCTGGCTTATTTGGGCCTTTGTCGGATTCAAGGGCATGATGCAGATTTGGCCGGCAATTTTGGTTGCTGGTGTATTCTTCGCCGTGCCACAGTATCTGGTTTCCAACTTCATGGGGCCGGAATTGGTTGACGTGATCGCGGCAATTGCCTCGATGGGGGCATTGACCCTTTTCCTCAAAATGTGGAAGCCGAAAAACGTCTGGACATCCGTGACGCGCGAGGGCGAGACCATTTCGGCCGCCCAAGCGGCAAAGGATCAAGTGCATCACGGTTACACGACGGCTGAAGTGACGCGCGCTTGGACGCCCTGGGTGATTTTGAGCCTAGTGGTGTTCCTGTGGGGAACCTCGACCATGAAAAATTTCCTCAACGGTGAGTATCCGAACCCGGAAAAAGGTAAGCCGCCGATCACGACCAGTTATAACGCGGTGACGAAGATCGATTTCCCGATTCCCGGTTTGACTGAACAGATTCAGCGCATGCCGCCCGTTGCGCCGGTCGATGCCAAGCCGGAGAAAGTTTCTTTCACCCTCAACTGGCTCTCGACCACTGGTACCGGCATTTTATTGGCGTCCCTCATCGCCGGCATCGTCATGGGCGTTCCGCTCGGCAAGATGCTAAGCACCTATGGCCGGACGATTTATGCAATTCGTTACTCGCTATTGACCATTGTCGCCATGCTCGCGCTCGGATTTGTCACGCGCTATTCCGGCGTCGACGTCACCTTGGGGCTGGCCTTCGCAGCGACGGGAGCGTTCTATCCGTTCTTCGGCACCTTGCTCGGTTGGCTCGGCGTGGCGCTGACGGGCTCGGATACGGCGTCGAACGTACTGTTCGGCGGGCTGCAAAAAACCACTTCCGAGCAGCTTGGCCTAAGCCCGATTTTGATGTGTGCGGCGAATAGTTCCGGCGGCGTCATGGGCAAGATGATCGATGCGCAGAGCATCGTCGTGGCCTCGACGGCGACTAACTGGTTCGGCCATGAGGGCGATATCTTGCGTTACGTGTTCTTTCATTCCGTCGCGCTCGCGTGCTTAATGGGCTTGCTCGTTACCTTGCAAGCTTATGTGCCGCCGTTTACCGACATGGTGATTTGGCCGAAGTAGATCGAATTAGAAATATGAGCTAAAAAAAGTCCGGCATCGCCGGACTTTTTTTTGTTGCTCCCTCAGTCGAAGGCATTGCCAGGGAGCACATGGCCTTAGGCCACCCCGTGGCGCTTGCTTCGTGGCAATGCATGCCCGAACGAGGTGGCCTAGGGCGAGAGGCGCTCTGGTATTGCCTCTGGCCCTAGGCCACCTCGTCCAGCCAGCCAACTGCAAAGCTACTCCGCCGCAAAATAATCGGAAATGCTCACCCAACGTCCATCCTTGATCTGCGCGAGGCGAACTTTGCTATTGCACAGTCGATCGGTTTTGGTGATGCGGCATTCCGGCGCACCAAACATGTCGCGCGGAAAAGTGGTCGTTTCCATCGCGTTGTTGAAGGTGTCGGTAGTGAGATTAGCGCCGGCTTTTTCTACCGCTTTCGCGAAAATGTCCATCATGTAGTAGCCATAGACCGAGAACACGGTGGCGTCTTCGTTGAACTTGGTTTTGTATTTGGCGGCCCATTCACGCACCGGCGGATGGGGATCGTCCGCATAGGGATGAGCAATGGTATGCACGCCATACACGCCTTCCACCGTCTTGCCACCGAGCGCATGGATCAAGTGGGTGTACATGGCGGACGGGCCGACGAAGGTCGGATTAAAACCGATTTTGCGCGCCTCGCCGACGGCGCCGACGGTTTCGCGGATGATGGTGCCAAGCACCACGAGATCACAATCGGCCGCTTTTAGTTTTGCAATCTGGGATGAAAAATCCGTCGCGCCCCGTTTGAACGAGGTTTTTTCCGCCAACGTCATGTTCGCCGATTTCAGGCCCGCCTCGGTGCCGCGCAATACTTCCAGCCCGTATTCATCGTCCTGATAAATGATGCCGACTTTCTTTGCCGATTTTTGTTTCACCAGTTGCGGAACGACGATGCGCATTTGATCGAAATACGGCGGCGAAAACGCCATTTTGAGTTTCTCCGGCGGTTCGAACATTTCGCGCGAACCGGTCAGCGGAAAGAAGTTGATGACGTTTTTTTCAAATTGAATCGGCATGGCCGCCATATTCGGCGCCGTGCCGATATGGCCGAGGATGGCGAACACCTCATCGTTGGTGACCAATTTTTGTGCGGCGAGCAAGGCTTTTTTCGGGTCGTAGCCGTTGTCTTCCACCATCAATTTAAACTTGCGGCCGTTGATGCCATTTTTTTCATTGGCCTCGTCGACGCGCATTTGGATGCCGTTCCGGCTTTGCTTGCCGAACGCGGCGATCGGGCCGGACAAATCCTGAATGGTGCCGATGACGATTTCGGTTTTGCTGATGCCTTGGCTTTGCGCCATCGCAAGGCTAGCGACGAAGGTGGCCGCGAATAGGCCGATGGTAATGCGAGAGATTAAATTCATAATTGTTTCCTTTTTATGAGCGTTTAATAAATGACGATTATTGGACGTGTTGCGCCGCCCCTCATGGCCTTAGGCGAGGGGCTAGCCTAAGGCTACCCCGTCCCTACCCTTCTCCCGAAGGGATAAGGGAGTACATCCCCTGCCCCTCTGGGAGAGGGTTAGGGTGAGGGTAGGCGCAAACTTGTCCATGGGAAGCTCTCTAGGAAGTACGATACATGGACTCAATGAGTTCGGCATATTTTTGGTGGACAAACTTGCGC
>JBKJHT010000192.1:0-4338 GCA_046598945.1 Burkholderiales bacterium
CCGCAATAAAAACGCTACCAACGCTCCGTTTTAACACCAATAAACTCGCATCTCATCAACGCATTCGCAACGTCACAACAAAAATTCAACTACGGTGAAATATGCGGGCTAGGGCCATGCGGATCCTAGTTCATTGATAAACCCGCTTGCGGCGCGCACTGAGCAGTTCGTTCAGCAGCAAACTCGCGATCACAATCGAGCCGCCGACTAACGCCAACTGGCTGGGACGTTCGCCGACACCCCACCACACCCACAATGGCGCCAAGATACTTTCGAGCAAGCCGATCAAGCTGATCTCCGCCGCGGTCAGATTTGGCGTCGCCCGTACAAACAAAATACAGCCGACCGCCAGTTGCACCACACCCATCAGTGCGAGCAGCGCAAGATCGTGGCTTGATGCTTGGAACGGCCAGGCCAACGGCAAGGTCACCAGTGCTGAAATAAAACTGCCGATCAGCACCGCCATCACCATGTCTCCTTGCGCGTGGCTTTTGCGCAAAATCGCGACGTTGATGCCGTAGGCAAGCGGTACGAACAGCGCGACCAGGTTGCCGATCATGCGTCCGGCGCCGAATGATTCGATGAACATCAGCGCGATGCCGATCAATGCGCCCGCCATGGCGATCCAGGTGCGCATCGACAGCCGTTCGCGCATTAACACCCACGCGGCCAGTGCCGCCATGAACGGGGAGAGACAAACAATCGCCTGAGTATTGGCCACGGTCGTCAACGTCAGCGCCAACAAAAAGAACGTGATCATGGTCGCGAACAAAATACCGGAGACCACGCCGACCCAACCCACGCGGCGCAGTTCCACCACACTGCCGCGGCCATGGGTTGCGCCCAACCACAACGCCAAAAACAAAAAGCTAAAACATGAGCGCCAGAATACGACTTCCCAATTGTTGTCGACGCGGGTGTTGCGCACGATGATGCCGGAAAGGCTCCAGCACACGCTGGCGCCGACCATGAGTATTACGCCGAGTGCGCGTTGGTTCATAGGTAAATTGCCGTCGCGCCAGGAAGCTCGCGGATTGTGTCTCGTGGCATTGCATGCCTGGAGAAACTCATGGCCCTAGGCCAGCCCCTGGATACTGGCTCTACGGGCATCGTAATATTATGAGATTAGGTGAATTGCGTATTTTGCCGGCTGTCGCCGTGCTTGATCCACCCTACCCCTTGCCGTCATTGCGAGGAGCGCTTTTTGCGACGACGCAATCTCGTATTTTACGCTGTGAAGATCGAGATTGCTTCGTCGTTTTACGCCTTTCCATGAGCCCGAATTGACTGGCGCTTTTTCAAATGGGGGTTGACCCCTCGCCCTAGCCCCCTCCCCGCAAGCGGGGCGAGGGAACCAAACTCCGCCTCCCACTTGTGGACGAGGGTTGGGGCGGGGTGGCCTAGGGCCATGAGGGTCGTTGGTGTGAGACCTCACGCCCCAGCCGGTTCATGGCTCGTGTGCAGTATCGGCCGCGCCGACACAGGCAACTCGGAATGATAAACCCGAGCGCGTGAAATCTAGTAAACCGCCCGCCCGCCGGAAATATCGAACACGCCGCCGGTGGTAAACGAGCAATCGCCGGACGACAACCACGCGGCCATCGCTGCGATTTCTTTCACGTCGACGAAGCGGCCCATCGGAATTTTCGACAGCATGAAGTCGATGTGTTGCTGTGAAATTTGTTTGAAGATGTCGGTTTTCGCCGCGGCGGGCGTGATGCAGTTGACCATAATGCCGTGGTTCGCCAATTCTTTTCCGAGTGATTTTGTCAATCCGATGACGCCTGCTTTCGCGGCGCTATAGGCCGATGCGTTGGCGTTGCCTTCTTTGCCGGCGATCGACGCGATGTTGACGATACGGCCGTAACCGCGCTTCATCATGCCCGGCACGAGCGCGCGACAGCACAAAAAAGGCCCAACCAAATCGATCTCGACGACTTTGCGAAAATCCGCCGGCGAGTATTCCCACAGCTTTACCGTCGGCCCGGCGATGCCAGCATTGTTAATGAGAATATCCACTGCGCCCCATTGCTTTTCTGTTGCGGCAAGGGCTGCGTCCACTTCTTTCTCATTGGTAATATCGACCTTCGCCGACATGGTTTTGCCCGGCGCGTTTAGTTCTTTCTCGGCCTGCGCCATCGCGTCCGCGTCCATATCCCACAACGCGACTTTCGCGCCAGACTGCAACAAGCGTTGCGAAATTGCGTAACCGATGCCACGAGCGCCGCCGGTGACGATGGCGACTTTTCCTGCTAGATCAATTTGGTTCATGGTGTGCGTCCAAGGTGGTTTGAATGAGTGATGCCGTGATTATAGCGAACAAGCTTGGCGCTTTTTTTGCGCATGGCCAGAATTTGTAGCACTAAGAATGTTCGACGCGGTAGGTTAGCCACTGGCCGAAGACCATGAGGGAACGGCGCATCACAAGACGCTGCGCCATCATGTTCGTTTGCGACTCGCCCGCACCACACCCGCGACATTACGAACACTTTGTAGCATGAGTTGTAGTTTCCCTAAATCGGGAATTTCCACTGTAAATAACATGGTCGCAGCGGCCCCGCGTGTCAGCGTATTCGCCGCTGTGACATTCACTTTCTCCCGCGCCATGGCGTCATAAATATCGCGCAGCAAGCCGGCGCGATCGTCGGCTTCCACGGCGATATCCACGGCGAACGGGCCGACCATATCCCGCCCCCAGTCGGCTGGCATCAGACGTTCGCGCCGCGGCAAATCAAGGCGCGTGATGTTGCCGCAATCGGCGCGATGCACCATGACGCCGCGCGCCTTCGTCACAAAACCCACGATGGCTTCCGGCGGCGCGGGCTTGCAACATTTCGCCATGACCGTGGCGATGTTGTTGATACCTAGAACCAGAATGCCGCGCGAAGTGGTAAGCGCTTTTGCAGTGTGTGTGAGGTTCGTTTCCGGCGCATCGATCACCTCCGTCAGCAGAGCTTGTTGAATCTGCCGCGCTGTCACTTCACCGCGGCCAATGGCGGCGAATAGCGCGTTTACGCCGGAAAACTTCAGACTCGCCGCAACCGTTTCCAACGCGATGCCGGTCTTGCCGGCGCGCTGCATTTCTTTTTCCAACAGCGCGCGCCCATTCGCCGTGGCGAGAGTCAATTCCTGATGATTGAACCATTGCCTAACCTTGGCGATGCCGCGATGACTGGCGAGATAGCCAAGATTGGTATTCAACCAATCGCGACTCGGGCCGCCCTGCTTCGCGGCGATGATCTCGACGTGCTGCGCGTTCTGCAAGGCATAGTTCAATGGCACGATGGCGCCGTCGACTTTCGCGCCGCGGCAGCGATGGCCGAGGTCTGTGTGCAGATGGTAGGCAAAGTCCACCGGCGTCGCGCCGCGCGGCAGGTCGATCACCTGCCCTTGCGGCGTCAGCACATAAACACTGTCCTGAAACAATTCGCCGGAGCGTTTTGCGCTTACTTCATCGCGCCAATCCAACACTTGGCGTAGCCACGCAATCTTGGCGTCGTATTTGCGATTGCCCTTGCCGCCTTCTTTGTAACGCCAATGCGCCGCGACGCCGAATTCCGATTCGCGATGCATGTCGTGAGTGCGAATCTGCACCTCCAGCGCGCGCCCCTCGGGGCCCATCACCGCCGTATGCAGTGAGCGATAATTATTGCCCTTGGGCTGCGCGATATAGTCGTCGAATTCGCCGGGAATCGGTTGCCACAGATTGTGAACCACGCCGAGCGCCGCGTAGCAATCGCGCACATCAACTGTCAGCACGCGCAGCGCGCGCACGTCGTGGAGATCGTCGAACTCAAGGTGTTTATCCTGCATCTTTTTATAGATGCTATAGATATGCTTGGGCCTGCCCTGCACTTCGACCTTCAAGCCTTCCGCGTCGATCGCCTGTTGTAAAAGCTGAGCGACATTTTCAATATAGTTTTCGCGGTCGCCACGTTGTTCGTCGAGCAAGCGCGCGACATTCTGATAAGTCGCCGGCTCAAGAAAGCGGAACGCCAGATCTTCCAACTCCCATTTCAATTGCCACACCCCGAGGCGGTTGGCCAGCGGTGCGTACAAATTCAGCGTTTGACGCGCCGCTTCGCGTTGCGGCTCCGCCGCAGCGGAGGTGAGCCTACGCATCAAACCCAACTGCTCGGCGAGCTTAATCAACACCACACGCATATCCTGCGCCATCGCCAGCAGCATCTTGCGTAGACTTTCGAGTTGCTGCGCGCCGATGGAAGTCCCATCATCGCTAAGGGTCTCGATGGCGCGAATACGCTTCAGGCCATCCATCAAGCTAACGACATTGGCGCCAAATTCCGCTTCGATCTGCTCCCGTCCCCACTGCGGCAA
>JBKJHT010000195.1:0-3511 GCA_046598945.1 Burkholderiales bacterium
GTTCATAACTTTTGTCGCCAAGCCGTTTATCAAGGCATAGCCAAGTACCACATGCAAGATGATCACAAAGACTATGCCGGTCAAATGCTTGCCTGGCGATCGTTGCTGCTGAGCGTAGTCCATGAAATTTCCTTAATAACCGGCCAATTTGAAGGCGCGAGTCATGGCTTTGAAATAAAGACGGCGATTCTAACCGTTTCTTGGCGGGAACGCACCAATTCCGAACTGCAATTCCGAACTGCTGCATTGCGACATTAAAAGTCACCGAAACGCCGACCTCAAAACGGGCCTGTCAATTCGATGCTTGCGCTGTTTTCTGCGTCACGTCGCGCAATGTAAAATTTCTTGCGAGGGGCCAACAATGCTAAATTGCACGAACCAACAAAAATCAAGACTGGCGAATTAGACTTGGAGCTGATTGCTGACAAGCTTAACAACTTTATTGCTTTTTTGCCGTGTCGCCATTTCCCCAAAGACGCGTAAGCGGTTTACTGACAAAACAAAATCGTCTCACCGATACTCATTAATAATGCGTGCCATCCCTGTTAATGCGCAAACGCTCGGCCAGTCCGGCATGGATTGCCTGTTGAAGGGCGACGCTCGCGGCGCGCGAAATGCGTTCGATAAAATACTTGCCGCTGGCCAGGCTGACTCTTCTGTTTGCCTCGCGCTGGCCTACGCTTGTCGCAGCCTGCAGGATACCAAAGCGGCACTGGACGCTGTCGATAAAGCGCTCGCACAAGAGCCCCGCAACCTGCGCGCGCTCATATTCAAGGCCGATCACCTCGATGGGATCGGCGACACGCGGGCCGCTTCCTCTTATTACCTTGCCGCCGTCAAGTCCGCGCCGAAGTCAGACGAGTTGCCGCCCGATCTTCGCGACGAAGTCGCACATGCACAGGTGATGTGCGACCGCTACGCCGTAAAGTTCGATACTTTCCTCCGCGATCGGTTGGTCGAACGCGGGCTGGTCGAACAGCCTTCGACGCGCCGCTTCATGCAGTCGCTCGACATATTGGCGGGTAATAAAGCCGCATATTTTCAGCAGCCTCGCTATTATTTTTTCCCTGAGCTGCCACAGATCCAGTTCTTCGACCGCAGCGACTTTACATGGTTGGATACTATCGAGGCGCAGACACCCGACATTCGCGATGAGCTGATCGAGGTGATGAAGGAAGATGCGGCGTTCAGACCGTATGTGGAAGCCAGTCCGAATCGACCCGGAAACGATCAGAACACAATGTTGAACAACCCTGACTGGAGCGCGTTTTATCTCTGGAAAAACGGCGAGGTCGTGCCGGAAAATGCGGCGCGCTGTCCCAAGACCATGCGCGCCCTTGCAGACGTCCCGTTCCCAAGGGTGTGCAACCGTTCGCCATCGATCCTTTTTTCGTTGCTACGGCCGGGCGCACGAATTCCACCCCATACCGGCTTCGTGAATACGCGCTTGATCTGCCACCTGCCGTTGATTGTTCCGGGTGGTTGTCGTTTCCGTGTCGGCAACGATGTGCGCCCCTGGGTTGAAGGCAAGGCGTGGCTATTCGACGATACGATGGAGCACGAAGCTTGGAACGATAGTAACGAGGTGCGCGTAATCCTGCTATTTGAAATCTGGCGTCCTGAGTTAACGTCGGAAGAGCGCGAACTGGTAAGCGCGATGTTTGACGCGATCGATGACCATTCCGGGAAAAAGTCGGCATGGGAGATTTAACCCGCTAAATTCCCCCGGCTTTTCAGATGTGCCGACCCCGGTAACGATACGACCACGCTGACCAGGCCACAACATTTATAGCGGACGGTAATCCGTCGGAAGGAAAAGATGCAAAACAAGCAATCCGCCGCACAGGAAATAGTCGCCCTTGAAGCTGAAGCCACGCGCGCATTGCAGGCAAATCGTGAGCAGGACGCGCTCAATTTTTGGGGGCGAATCCTCGCCATCGATCCCAACCATTGCCGAACCTTGACGGCAATAGGCCAGCACGCTTTTCGCAAAGGTAATCTCGACGCCGCGCGCACGGCGTTTCAACGCATCGTCGACATCGATGGGACCAATCCACAGCAGTGGATCAGCTTGGCGCTAGTTTTTCAGAATCTCAATGATGAGCAAGGCGAGGGAGACGCAATAACCCGTGCGCTCAAAGTCGATCCAAGCGACTTGCTTGCCTTGATCATGCGCGGCAACCTCCTCGAGCGGCAGGGAAAAACCCATCTGGCTGCGCAGGCTTACGGTGCGGCGGCAACCGTTTCCCCGCCGCGGGAACGATTGGACCCGAGCCTGATACCCGCCGTCACGCATGCCGCCACCTACCGCAACCAATACGATCAGGATTGCGGCAAGTTCCTGGAGGCTTATCTTGACCCGGTGTACAAAGCGCATACCGGCGAAAACCTGAAGCGATTTCGGGATTCGCTCGACATGATGCTGGGACGGAAACGCCGCTACGATTCGCAATCCATGTTGCATCACTATCCCGGGTTGCCCGCCATCGAATTCTTCGAGCGCGAGGATTTTCCATGGCTGGATCAATTCGAAGCCGCAACCGATGCCATCCGCGACGAATTCCTGCAAATACTCGAAACTGAATCAGGCTTTACGCCCTATATTACCTATCCGGACGACGTCCCGTTGAACCAATGGGCAGAACTGAATAACTCGCCGAACTGGAGTGCATTTCACCTCTTCAAGAAGGGCACGCTGGTGGCAGAAAACGCGGCAAAGTGCCCAACGACAATGAAATTACTCCAGGGTGCGCCGCAGCCGGACCAGCCTGGCCGTACGCCCGCTGCCATGTTCTCGCTATTGAAGCCCAGGACCAGAATACCGCCACATGTTGGCGTATCCAACGTCAGACTTGTCACGCACGTGCCCTTGATTGTTCCGCAAGGGTGCGGTTTTCGTGTCGGCAACGAGACGCGTGAATGGGTGCCCGGCAAGGCCTGGATATTTGATGACACGATTGAACACGAGGCCTGGAACGACAGCGACAAGTTGCGGGTCGTGTTAATTTTCGATATCTGGCATCCTCACCTCACACCAGCAGAGCAGGTGTTGATCAGCGCAATGTCGGCGGGAATGAATGCGTTCTCGGGAGCAGGCGGCTTCGATCTCTGAGAAAAATATGTAGAACGCCATTTGACGGGGTGTTTGAGGAGAAAGTGGCTTAAAAAGCGCGCCAGCGCTTGATGTTTGAATTCCATTCTACGGTCATTGAGGTGTGGAAAATTTCACGGATAAACCTCACGGTAAACGCGGCTTGCGTTGGACGAAAAAAAACGGCGAACCGAAGCCCGCCGTTTTTTTGACTGCTAACGTCGTTCTGGATTAGAACGAAGCCGTTGCGTTGAAGAACACGCGACGACCCAAAGCATCGTACACCTGCGGATAGGTGTTGCCGTTACCAAAACCTGCACCGACCAGACCTGACAACGGTGGATCCTTGTCGAACAGGTTGTTGATACCAGCACGCAAGGTGAATTTCTTCGTGATCGCCCATGATGCGGCGACGTCGAA
>JBKJHT010000172.1:0-10416 GCA_046598945.1 Burkholderiales bacterium
GGTGGCCTAGGGCTACATTCTTCGCGAAGGAATCGCGGTGAAGTATGCTTTTGTTGACCCGCAGCGATCGTGCCACCGCGTCATCACCTTGTGCCGCGTGATAGCGGTATCTAAAGCGGGATTTTACGACTGGTGCGAGCGGCGGCATCGTCCGTCCGCAGACGCGTTAGCGTTGCAGACGCCAGCCCGTGCGGCGCATGAACGGGGGCGCCCAACCTGCTGGATCGTCAGTTTGCCCAAGGCGCTGCGCCGAATCAGGCTTGGGTCGCTGACATCACCTATATTAGCCCGAACGGCGAGCAGCACCAGCGTATCGTGATGAAGAGCAAGTTCTGTCGCGAGCAATGGTTCAACCGATGGCCGGATACGGTCAACGATCGAGTGGAGATTTTTTGATTGGTCGCGCGATGGGCGTCTAAGTTCCTCGAGGGTCGCTTCTATCGCCCCGCATTGAGAATGCCCGAGCACGATGACAAGCCGGGTGCGGAAACGCTCCGCGGCAAACTCGACGCTGCCGACTTGCGACGGCGCGTCTGGCTTGTCAGCGCATCACTGTCGCGAACTTCTGCCACGAATGGGCGATTGCCTTCGCGCAGGCGTTCGAGTGCTTCTTGTGCTGGAATCCTCGACGCCCTACTTCTATCAAACCCACCTGAAATTTCGTCGCAAGCCAAATCAATGGCTGCAGATTGTCGCCGTTAAGAATGGTCAAACATCTCCTCATCACCCCGCTTAGTGCTCTGACAGGCGCCCTCATACTGGCTCTGCGCCCAATGAGGCGCGCGTACGTAAGCGCCGCGCGTGAGGTTTTAGCGCGCATTCGGATTAATCGGCGTAACGCTCGGCGCCTCGGCATTTTGCTTGTCCATCATCAACCCGGCGCGATCTTTCAACAAAGAATCGAGGCGCCATTTCGGCGTAATGTAAGTCCAACTCGATAAGGTTTTCTCGAACTTCAAGCGAGCCTCGAGTTTGGCGAGGCGTTCCTTGAATTCCTTATCCAAGCGCGCCTTGTCCTCGGATTTTTCATCCGCTGCAGCGGCGCGTTCCTTTGCGACATCGCCGCTTACTGTCACGCCGATGTACTGATTGTCGTCCCCCGAGGCATTGCCGAGACGAAACGTGTAGGTCAAACCATCAAACGTTTCGGCGACCACGGTGCGTGCTTTGCTCATCCCGGTGTCGATGGACGCAGTACTGGCAACCACGTCGATAAAACTAATCATCGAGATCGCATTCACTGCGCTGGTGCCGCGGGTAGTATCGAATTTTTCGTTCGGTCGCACATCGGCCAACTGCCAATCGCCGCCGTCTTTTTCACGCTGCATTTTCCATACATTCGAGCCATCATCGGCGTTGAAGGCGATCGACTTGACCTTTTCCGCTCGCGCGAAATCCTTGACGATCCAATTCTCGGGCTTGGGTTCCGCATCGAGCAGAACATCGCCTACTAACGCCGAGGTCTTTTCATCGCCGGCGACCATGACGTAACGACCTGCCGGAACCTCCGCACCGGTGGGACCTTTTTTCATGTATCGTTTGCCGAGCAGTAATTTAGCGATGGGTTTGGCGTTCGCGCCTTGCAGCTCAACCGCAATGGCGCTCGGCTTATCTTTAACCGGTTCGATCAAATATAAATCGGGCCGCTGTTCGGCGCTGATCGCATCGCTCTGAATAATTTTTTGATCTTGAACTCTCAGCAACAGATCACTGATCAGCGTAAAGTTTGCCGGATAATCGCCGCGCTCTTTGACGCGCCATTGGCCGTCTTTTTTGGCAAGGCTAACCGCCGTGTGGCCGTTGTCGATGCGAATATTCGCAACGTCGTTGATCGGAAAATTCGGCAGCAAAGTTTGCCCAACGCGATTTGCCGATTGCGTCCAACTGCTTTCGTCGCTTTTCTTTAATAACCAGACCAAACCGCCCAGAATCACTAGGACGGCGAGCAAGATTGAAAATTGTTTCCGGTTCATCGTGCGCCCACCCATCTTCGCTTGAGCAAGGCGAGCGCGATTCCGGCGAGTGCCACCAGCAACGGCATCGCACCGACATTGATGAGCTTGGTCCAAAACTCCAACGCATCGGAATCGATCCGCAAACTCTTGCGCAGATCCTTCAGATCCTTGCGCGTATCGGCCTGCTTCTTACGGAAATTCTCAAGTTCGGCTTTTTGTTCCGGCGACAAAACATACTGCTGGCCTTCAGCTTTGTTCTTTTGCAGATCGGCAATCCTGCGCTGCGCGTTCGCCAACGTTTCCTCCAGCCCGCGAATTTTTCCAGCATAACTTTCCGCCGCTTTGGCTTCCATTTGCTGCACAACGGTGAGCGGTCGAAACTGCGAGGCGCGGCTGCGTAGATTGATGAGATTCTCGTCGCCGGCGAACAGCTCGACCAAGCTTTGTGCAAAGTTAATATTGCCGTTGCGCGGAACATAAACACGCTGGCCCATGGATTCGCCGATGTCTTGAATACTCGCCTGATCCGACAACATATCCGCGTCGCCGATCAAAACGACGGCATTTTCTTGCGCGGATTCTTTGATTTGCGGCGTCGGGTTTTCCTCGGGCTTTGGCATTTCCGGCTTTGCCTCCGGATTATTCGGATCGACTTTCGGTTCGTCTTTCGGCTTACCTGCCGGGAACGCGGTCTTGAACTTGCCGTTCAAGCGAATCGCAATCGGATATTCGATACCAGCCGCTTTCAGGGTCATAGCGTTGGCATCGACACCGTGGGTCGCCATAATCGAGTCACGCAACTCCGCGCTCTTCGAACTCTTGATCAACACGGTCTGCGTCAAACCTGCGGCGGGGCTGCCCGAGAACGCACCCGCAAACGGCAGCAGCATGGAGCCCACCTGGCTCGCGACGACGTCTTGCATATTGAATGCTTCGGCAGTGAGGTTCAACAGTGCCGGCAACCCACGCTGGCCGTTGGCGCGCATGAAACGCATATCGGCGACCACTTTGCTGGCGTCCAATGTTACGCCCCACGCCGGAAGTAATTTGTCAAACGACGAGGCGCCGCCGCCCATTTGTTGCTGCGGGTTGGTTGGATTTCTGATTTGATCAAAATAAGCATAGGTGTCGAGGAAGGCAATCAACTTGCCACCGCGCATGACGAACTGATCGATCGCATATTGCCCTGTTGCCGAAATATCGCGCGGATGCGCGACGATCAACACTTTCACGTCATCATCGATTTTGCCGCTTGCCAATGGAATCTCGCGCACATCGTAATCGCGCTTCAATTCCGTGATCACTGCCCAGCTAGGCTGCGGCCCTTGGTTCATCATCGGCATGCCTGGCGAGCCAAACATCGGCAACGCGGTCATGATACCGAGAACCGGCTTGGACTTTTTGCTGACCTGAGAAATAGCGCGCGTCAGGTCATATTCAAGCAAGGTCTCGCGCTCCGGCGACATGTGCGGAATCGCCACGCGCTGATCGAGATGGCTGACGGACAGGCCGAGGTAAAGCTTCTCGCCGGTGCTCAACGGCTGTGCCTCGATGCCATCGAGATTCGCCGAATCTTCCGCGTCGGAATCCGGCGCCGGATCGTATTTCTCGATAATCAATTTGCCACCGGCATGGGCTTTATATTCGCTCAATAAATCTTCGATGCGCTTGGCATAGGTCTTCATTTGCACCGGCATCGCCGTCTCGGACTTGCTGGCGTAAAAGCGCACTTTCACCGGCGCGGGAATTTTCTCCAGAATACGTTTCGTGCCCTCGGACAAGGTATACGCGCTACCGTGGGTCAGATCGGCGCGGCCAGGAATGGCGCCGACAATGAAGTTGACCGCCAGCAAGATCACGAACAGCGCGATCACGCCGCCGGTGGAATACATTAAATTGGATAAGCCGTTATTTTTCACGATAAGCCCTCGTCCTAGCCCGCGCGGTGAGCGCGGATGATCACGCCCGTGGTGAATAGTGCGAACACGATAATGGACAGAAAAAAGATAATGTCACGCAGACTGATAATCCCTTTTTGGAATGGATCGTAGTGCGTAATCACGCTAAATGACGCGATGGTATCGACCAAGGCGGGACTGCCCCAACTGGTCAGAAGATCCGTCACCGGCGCATAACCGGCAATGATCAGGAACAAGCAAATCACGACGGATACGATGAAGCTCACCACTTGGTTGCGCGTCATGGCGGAGGTCATCGAGCTAATAGCCAGATACGCTCCCGCCAACAGCAAACTGCCGACATAGCCCGAAAAAACAATGCCGTTATCGGGATCGCCCAGATAATTCACGGTGATAACGATCGGAAAAGTTAGCAATAGCGCGATAGCGAGAAATGCCCAGGACGCCAAGAATTTCCCTAGAATTGCCTGCCAGGTGGTAATCGGCATGGTCAGCAATAATTCCAGCGTTCCTTGGCGGCGTTCTTCCGACCACAAACGCATGCCGACGGCGGGAACCAGGAATAAATACAACCATGGATGCCAGTAGAAAAACGGCGTGAGCGAGGCTTCACCAATTTGGAAGAACTGTCCCACGTTGAAAGTGAAAAATCCGACCAGCAACAAAAAGATCACAATAAACACATAGGCAACCGGCGAAGAGAAAAACGCCCCCAACTCGCGCTTGGCAATCGCCCTAATATTATTCCAGGCACTCATTGCGCCGCTCCCTTTTGGGTTTCCGAAAGCGTGATGCTACGGAATACATCGTCCAACTTACCCTCCTCCACCCGCAATTCCTCCAGCAGCCAGGCTTGGCGCTCGGCCAGTTCGGCGATGACACGGGAGAAGATGCCATCCACATGGTCTTTCTTCGGCATGCAGCGTATGACCAACCGCCCGCCCTCATTGGAAATAGTCTTGGTATCTTTCACCGCCGCGAGCGCGCCCAACTTACTTGTAACGTCGGGCTCCGAGGCGCCGAGTACAGTGAGTGTCACCGCCCCGGCACTGTCCGATCTCGCTTTCAATTCACGCGGCGTTCCATTTGCCACGATCTGGCCGCGATCGATAATGATGGCGCGGGAACACACCGCTTCGACTTCCTCCAAAATGTGGGTCGAGAAAATAATGACCTTGGTTTTGCCCATGCGCCGGATCAGGGTACGAATCTCGTGTTTCTGATTCGGATCGAGGCCATCGGTCGGCTCATCCAAAATAAGAATATCGGGATCGTGCAACAGCGCTTGCGCGAGGGAGGTTCGATGGCGATAACCTTTCGATAGCGTATCGATGCTCTGATGCAACACGCTTTCGAGGAAACACATTTCCACGGCGTTGCCGATTGCTTGCTTCTTTGCCGCGCCCGACAACCCGCGCAGCTCGGCGGCAAAGCCGAGGAAACCATGAACCGTCATGTCTGAATAGGCCGGTGCGTTTTCCGGCAGATAGCCCATCAAGCGCTTGCCCGGAATGGGATTTTCGACCATATCGAATCCGCCGACGGTAATCTTGCCGCCCGTGGGCGGAATGAATCCCATGATCATGCGCATGGTGGTCGATTTGCCCGCGCCGTTTGGCCCGAGAAAACCTAATACCTCGCCGCGTTCGACCGCGAACGATACGCCGTTAACGGCATACTTCGCACCGAACGCTTTTTTTAGACTTTCAACTTTTATCATTTACCTTCCTCACGTTTAATCGCCGCGGTCCACTACGCGGACTGCAACCGGCTCTCGCGTTTTCTTATACTTCAATGCGATTAGGTTGCGGTACACGACGATCACTTAATTCTTCGGACGCGTTTTTACCAGATTTAACGCGTTATGTCACGATTTCAACGTTTTGATCTGCGGCATGCTGGGCTTATAGTAGAAAATACACCGCGGCCAAACCTGTGCTGCTCATGGTTATCGCATAGGGCAAGCTCATCCACACCATACGTCCATAGGATAGACGGATTAACGGAGCCAGTGCCGACGTCAGCAAAAACAAAAAAGCCGCTTGCCCATTGGGTGTTGCAACGCTCGGGATATTTGTCCCGGCATTGATTGTGACAGCGATCAAATCAAACTGTTCCCGCGTGATCGCGCCCTGCTGCAGACTTTTGTACACTTCGGAAATGTACACGGTTGCCACGAACACATTATCGCTGATTATCGATAATAAACCGTTGGCGACATAAAACGCGACGAGTTGATTCTTGCCCTCTAGCGCGAGAACTGACTGAATGATAGGGGAAAACAGATGCTGATCGTGAATGACTGCGACCACGGCAAAAAACACGACGAGCAACGATGTAAACGGCAGCGCCTCTCGAAATGCGTCGCCGATGTGGTGCTCGTCCGTCACGCCGTTGAACGCGGTCTGTAAAACGATGATGGTTAAACCGATGATCCCGACCTCAGCGAGATGAAAGCCCAAGGCAATCACCAAAAAAATGGCTGCGATGGCCTGGACGATCAAACGCGCCTGCTCACGGCGGCTGCGTTTGGAACTCTCCGCTCGGTCATAAGCCGTCAAGACTTTACGGACGTCTTCATTCAGTTCAATGCCGAACCCGAAGATGCGGAATTTTTCAACCAGGAAACACGTGGCGAGGCCAACCAATAATACCGGCATCGTCACCGGGGCCATGCGCTGGAAAAACTCCAGAAAATTCCAACCCGCAAGCTGACCGATCAGCAAATTTTGCGGCTCACCAACCAAGGTGCACACCCCGCCAAGCGCAGTGCCTACCGACGCGTGCATCATGATATTTCGCAAAAAGCCGCGAAAATCATTCAGATCCTGATGGTCTAAATCCGCTCCATCGAAAGCTGGATGAGCATGCTCGCCGCGGTGGTGCGGCGGGTGCCCCGAGGCGATCCTGACGTAAACGAGGTAAAAGCCCTGAGCAACGGTAATCACGACAGCGACAACCGTCAATGCGTCGAGAAATGCCGACAGCAACGCGCTGAGAGAACAAAAGATCAACGCCACCCCGATCTTCGACCGGAATTTAAGCAAGACCTTGGTGAAGATGAATAACAGCAGCTCCTTCATGAAGTAAATACCGGCGACCATGAACATCAACAACAAGATCACGGAAAAATTCGCAACGGTTTCTTTATATACATCTGCCGGCGTGGTCAATCCCATTACGACGGCTTCGATAGCCAGCAAGCCACCGGGCAGCAATGGATAGCACTTTAGCGCCATGGCAAGACAAAATATGAATTCGGCGATCAGCGCCCAACCGGCGACAAAATTACCAGCGGTGATAGCAAGAATGGGGTTGATAATCAGAAACCCGATGATGGTAGCCTTGTACCAATCGGGAGCATGACCGAGGAAATTAGCGTAGAACGCGTTGATGTAATTGGATTGCGGCATTTCGAAGCCTTCAGGGTTCGCAAGCGATTCGGTGAATACGGACAGAGCCTCGCATTATACCGGCGCGGGGAATTGCGACGTACTTCTCTGCGCAATAGTGAATTGGGTGGATGGGGTGGAACCGTGATCGGCTCCGCCGCGGGCGTGATGATCATGTCCATCGATAAGAGTTATACCTTCGGCACACACTTGAAATATCTGCCCGCGATCTTGGTGAATTTTTTTGCGTCGTTGGCGGTTTGGTATTTGCAATTTCAACTAATAATGAAATAGCACTATACCAGGAGGCGCATGGCCCTGGGTGGCCCTAGGCCAGCCCCCCCAGCCCCCAGCCCGTGGATATTGGTTCGTGGCAATGCATGCCTGGAACGCCGCGCTACAAGCGGTTCTTCAGGCAATCGTTTTTTGATACCCTTGCAGTCAATCGTTCTTGCGTCATCGCGAGGAACCCAACGGGCGACGCGGCGATCTTGCCGTTTGCGGCGGCTCAAAGAACGAGATTGATTCGCGTTGCTCGCGATGACCCATCGGGAAAGTCGAAGCCGATTTGGACTTCGTATTACGACACTGGATGCCCGCCTGCGCGGGAATGACCGCGTGGCCTGGGCTAAAATTTGTTTGCGTAGTCCCAACGATTATCAACGTGGTATTCTTATTAGCCTGAATTGCTTTCCATCACAGTGTCATGAACATCGAGCTTCTCTACGGCAAACAAACTTTGCCGATTCAACTGTCGCCGGATTGGGATGTCACCATCATCCGCAAAAACGCCATGCCGATTCTTGCCGATCCTAAAGGTGCGATTCAAGCGGCGCTCGCCAATCCGGTGAACGTCGCGCCGCTCGCGCAAGAGGCACAGAGTATGCGCAGCGCCTGTATTCTGATTTGCGACATCACGCGGCCGGTGCCGAATGGCTTGTTCCTGCCGATCTTGGTGCGGCAGTTGCTCGACGCAGGAATCTCCCCGTCCCAAATCACGATCCTGGTTGCGACCGGTTTGCATCGGCCGAACGAAGGCGACGAAATGCGCGAATTGGTGGGCGACGATTGGGTGATGAATACCGTCACGGTCGCAAATCATTTCGCGCGCAACGATGAAGATCACGTTGACCTTGGCAAAACGCCGCACGGCACCGCGGTCAAACTTGATCGCCGATTCGTCGAGGCAGATATTCGCATTGCCACGGGTTTGGTCGAGCCGCATTTCATGGCGGGCTGGTCCGGTGGCCGCAAAGTCATCGCGCCCGGTGTCGCACACAAGGAAACCATCACGACTTTTCACAGCGCACGCTTCATGGCCCATCCGCGCGCCGCGAATTGCGTGCTCGAAGGCAATCCGTTGCACGAAGAACAACTCGCGATCGTGAAAATGTTGGGCAAGGTGTATGCACTTAACACAGTAATCGACGAACACCGCAATTTATCGTTCGTGAATTTCGGCGAGATTGTGCAGAGCCATCTGGATGCCGTCGCGTTTTGCCGCGACTATGCCGAAGTGCCGGTGACGCGACGTTTCAAAACTGTCGTCACCAGCGCCGCCGGTTATCCGCTCGACAAGACCTATTACCAAACGGTGAAAGGCATGGTCGGGCCGTTGGATATTTTGCAACCGGGCGGCAATCTGATCATCGCATCGGATTGCTCAGAAGGCATGGGCTCGGCGGAATACGTCGAAGCGCAGCGCCGTTTGATCGATCTGGGCAGCGCTGGTTTTTTCGCCGACATCAGCAAAAAGCAATACGCCGACATCGACGAATGGCAAACCCAGATGCAGTTGAAACCGATGAAGGTCGGCTCGGTATCGCTTTTTACAACCGGCTTGAACACGGAAGAAAAAGCACTGACCGGAGTGCGGATAGTCGATTCCGTCGAGCAGGCGATCACCGAAAGCATACGCAGCAGCGGCGATCGTCATGTTGCGATCGTGCCGGAAGGGCCTTACGTGGTGCCGGTGTATGCGCCGGAATCGCCTATTCGCGCGGCTGCTTAGATTTAACAAAGTGAACTGGCTTCGCCTCTTAAGCGTATTTTTGCTCGCGGTGAATTGCGCCGCGGCGAACGATTTAGCCCACGATACCATCGCCGATGTTCTTGAACTGACCGGCACCGGCGGCACGGCGGGGGAACCGCGACGGCACGAATTACAAATTGGCGCCAAACTTTTCACTGACAAATTGGTGATGTTAGATCCCGGCGCAGTGCTTGTTGTTCGCTATTCGACTGATCAAGCGATTTACGAGTTTCGCGGACCGTCTCTGATTGTTATGTATCGCAATGGACCCTTGGTGGTGGAAGGCGAGAAGGCGATTAAGCGCGGCAGTAATTAGCTCGTTGGTGTTAACCGACGAGATCAGCAAGCTCTTTCCCCTTCAAGGGGAAGGTTGGGAAAGGGATGGGTTATCGGGGGTCGGAATGACCCATGCACGTAGGCCAGTGGATAGCCTAGGGTTACCCCATCCCCACCTTAATCCTCCCCTTAAAGAAGAGGAAATCTGAATCAAAGCCAACGCGGTAAAATAGCAATCTTTCAAACGAAATCGAACTAAGGAATCATCATGGCTCAATGGCTCAAGCGCGGCGCGCTCTCTGATCAACGGGAAGAGACGGACGCGAAAGTCCGGCAAACGGTCGAACAAATTCTAGAGGACATCGGCAAGCGCGGCGAAGCCGCGGTGCGTGACTATTCGCAGAAGTTCGATAACTGGGCGCCGAAGGAGTTCAAGCTTAGCGCAAATGACATCGAGCAAGCTGTGTCTAGCTTGCCGAAGCAAGCGATCGACGACATTAAGTTCGCGCAGACTCAAATTCGCAACTTTGCCCAAATCCAAAAAGATGCGTTGCGCGACGTGGAAGTGGAAACCATGCCAGGCGTGATCCTCGGCCACAAAAATATTCCGGTGAACTCCATCGGTGGCTACGTGCCCGGCGGCAAATATCCGCTGCTTGCCTCTGCCCATATGAGCGTCGTCACCGCGCGGGTTGCTGGCGTGAAACGCATCGTCTCCTGCGCGCCGCCCTTCCAAGGCAAGCCGGCGCCGGCGATTATCGCGGCGATGTACTTGGGCGGGGCTGACGAGATCTACGTAATGGGCGGCGTGCAAGCCATCGGCGCGATGGCGCTGGGCATGG
>JBKJHT010000208.1:0-5512 GCA_046598945.1 Burkholderiales bacterium
GGCGGCCGATTATCTGCCGCAAGTGAAATATCCGCGCACGTCGGGCTACCGCCCCGAAGGCGACGAAAATAAGTACCGCGCCTGGTATTACAAATCGACCATCAAAGGCGCGGCGAAGGGCAAACTCGCCGGTAAAACCGTGGCGATCAAAGATAACGTTTGCGTGGCCGGTGTGCCGATGATGAATGGCGCATCGACATTTGAAGGTTATGTTCCCGACATCGATGCGACGATCGTCACGCGCTTGCTCGACGCCGGCGCGACCATCGTCGGCAAGTCGGTGTGCGAATATTTTTGCTTCTCCGGCGGCTCCCACACCAGCGCCACCGGCCCCGTGCACAATCCCCACAAGAAAGGTTATTCCGCCGGTGGCTCTTCCTCCGGCAGCGCGGCGTTGGTGGCTGCGGGCGAAGTGGATCTGGCCATCGGCGGCGATCAGGGCGGCTCGATTCGCATCCCGGCGTCCTATTGCGGAATTTATGGCATGAAGGGCACGCACGGCCTCGTGCCTTACACCGGTTTGATGCCGATCGAACTTACCATCGATCACACCGGCCCGATGACGGCCAACGTTACCGATAACGCCGTTATGCTCGAAGTGCTGGCTGGACCCGATGGCTTGGATCCGCGCCAGTACGCGAATGCGAAATCGGTCGAGTATTCAAAGAAAATGTTAGAAGGCGTAAAAGGTCTGAAGATCGGGGTCGTCAAAGAAGGATTTGGCCTCGCCAGTTCGGAAAAAGATGTCGACGAAAAAGTGCGCGATGCCTCCAAACTGTTCACAAAACTCGGCGCAAAAGTCGAGGAAGTTTCGATCCCAATGCACGCAATGGGCCTTGCGATTTGGCTGCCCATCGCCGTCGAAGGCGGCACGCAGCAAATGATGAAAGACAACGGCCACGGCTTTAACTGGCGCGGCATGTACACGACCAGCATGATCGATCATCACGCGCGTTGGAAAGAGCGCGCCGACGAGCTATCGCACACACTGAAGCTGAGCATGATTCTCGGCGAATATTTTATCCAACACTATCGCGGCCACTATTACGGCAAAGCGCAAAATCTGTCGCGAAAGTTGCGCGCCGCTTACGACGCGGCGTTGAACCAGTACGATTTGCTGTTGATGCCCACGCTACCGATGAAAGCCACACCGCTACCCAAGCCCGGCGCACCGATCGAAGAAATCGTCGCACGCGCATTCGAAATGTTGCCAAACACCGCGCCGTTCGACGCCACCGGCCACCCCGCCATGTCGATTCCGTGCGGCATGAGCAAAGGCTTGCCGGTCGGCATGATGCTCATCGGCAAACACTTCGACGAAGCAACAATTTATCGCGGCGCCTACGCCTTCGAGCAAGCGAAGGATTGGGAAAAGCTATAGTCTAGTGCCTGAAGACGCTCATGGATATTGCCTTGCAGGCCATTGTGTCTTGCGAGCAAGTGTCCATGAGCCTCCTGGCAATGCCCCTATTGCATATGCCAACCGTGGCTCACGGTAATCGACTGCCCCGTTAGCGCATTGGTCGGAAACGCCGCGAGGAATACCGCGGTCTTCGCGATGTCTTGGGTGGTCGTAAATTCGCCGTCGACGGTGTCCTTCAAGAACACTTTTTTCACCACGTCTTCTTCACTGATACCGAAAGTTTTTGCCTGCTCGGGAATTTGCTTCTCGACTAACGGCGTGCGCACAAAACCCGGACTGATCACGTTGGCGCGAATGCCATCCTTCGCGCCTTCTTTGGCGATCGCTTTCGCCAACCCCATCAGGCCGTGCTTCGCCGTGACGTAGGCGGCTTTAAAGGGAGAAGCTAAGTGCGAATGCACCGAGCCCATCAGAATAATCGTTCCACCGTTCTTTTTGTCGATCATGACGCGCATGCATGCTCGCGTGGTCAAGAACGCACCGTCAACATGAATCGCCATCACACGCTTCCAATCCTCATACTTGAAATCGACGATGGGACTAATCACCTGAATACCCGCATTGCTCACCAGAATATCGACCCCGCCCCATTGCGCCACCACTTGCGCAACGCCGGCCTCGACCTGAGATTCGTCCGCGACGTTCATCGCGACCCCAAGCGCCGTTCCGCCGAGCTGCTGGATTTCCTTAGCAGTGGCCGAGGCGGCTTCGAGCGATAAATCAGCGATACAAACTTTTGCGCCCTCGCGCGCGTATTCAAACGCGATCGCTTTGCCAATGCCACTTGCGGCGCCGGTAATGATCGCAATCTTGGCTTTCAATTGCATAATGTATCCTCAAAAAAATTGATTCGCGATCTGACGATTGTCCAGGTTCGTGGAAAATACCATCGCGAAGCACTATGATACCGCGAAGCAAATTGCCGCTATGTGGAGTGTTTAATAAATGGGCAGGCCGAGCACCGGAATGTTTCCGCATTGGCAGCCGGCTGATCCGCATTTTCATTTCCTATGCGTAGCGACAATTGCCGAAAATTCCAAAAGAACTCGATGACCTCCGACGAAGCCTGGGATCATTAATCCTTGAAACGGCAGTTGGACGAGGTGGAGCGTGCGTTTACGGGGAGCGGGGCAAGGCGCAACGGCGCGGCGGACCCGCCCGTGGCTACGATCAGTCGAGCGCCTTATCGAGAAACATTTGCTTATCCACTTCGGCCCATACTTTTTTGTACAGTTCTTCAACACGGCGAGGATAGTAAGTTCCGTCGAAACGCATCTTCACCTTGGTTTGACGAGCACTTTGCTTGACCATCGACAGCGTCAGCCCGGCGCCTCCACCGCGCTCCATCATGGCGCTAAAGTCCATATCCATGTCCATACCCATGGGCCCTTGCTTGCTCAGCACCGAAGGCGGGTAGCCCTTGATCTGCGCGTACTCTGCCAGCGCCTCGTTGTGTATTGCCGCTTGTTGTTCCGGCGGAAGCTGCGGGATGGATGCCGTGAGGTATCCCGAGATCCGCTCCATATTGCTAACCCGGCAGCCAAGATTGGCGAGGGCGGTGATCATAGAATCGAACACGCGATCGAACCCCTTATCGAAAACCCGGTCACCGACCGCCAGCGCCATTTTTTCCCGTTGCGCATGCCAGGCGGGCAGGTCTGGATTTTTCATCACTTCCTGCGAGAAATTCATCTTGCTGGTCATTGAAGCCACCATGTCATTGCTGGAACCCATCTTTGCGGTCATAGCGGCCATTGGATCCTCGCCACCGCCGGATAACCCTATGCTCCCGCAGCCCGCCAACAATGTCGTCGCGCCTATGCTAAGTATCCATCCACCTATTTTCATGACTATCATCCTTTTTGTTGGGGGAGCTCTGAATAAGTTCGAGTTCTAAATGAGACAAGGCGCGAACAAAAAATAGCGACGCAGCATATGCAATATTATGTAAGGCGATATTTTTTGTGAGCCACGCAGGATCATGACGAAATCGGACTTATTCAGCGCTTCCTTAGAACTGGCTGGCGCGGATGGAATAATCCTTGACCGTCTTGTCGGCATTGAACTTAACGATAGCCGTAAGTGATCGGAACGAGGATGCGGTCGAGGACGCACCTTGACTTTGACCGCCGCCCGCGCTGACACCGGCCTGCACGTGGCCAAAGGCGACGCCGAGATTTGCCGCCGCCTGCCAATTCTGCGTCTTACTCGCGACATCCGTTTGACTGACCGACCGTTCGTAAACCCATGTTTCAAGCCCGTCGCCATCCAGCGTGGAAATATTCGGACCGCCGAACATTTGGATTAGCTCTAGCTGTGTGGTCTTGCCCTTGGTCACGGCCGTCGTGACCGTGCCATAGGAGAGCGCGCTCGCGCCGCTTTGGTTTGGCGGCGCCGCCACAGACTTGGCAAGCGGTGTCGCCGGCGCAGATACGGGTTGCCCTGGTGGCGCGGACATGCAGGCAGACAATAGAACGATTGTGATGAGGGTCGTGGCCTGCGCGATGCCTGCAATCCACCGGCGCCGCACCGTGCCTAGAGGTCCAAATTGTGTGTCATTCATATCTTGTTCCTTTGGGAATCAATTGATCTTGTTCATTGGTAACAATGCCCGATCGTGCGGCTGAGCGAACCTGACCAGCCTGCTCATTCAGTTATCCCTATTTGATCCAAGCTAATATCGTAGAGTACACCATTGGGCGCGGTAAATGCGCGGCGGATGCTCAGGCCGTCGGTGGAGGTTTCACCGCCAGCGCTATCGGTCCACCAGAACACCGTGCGAATCGGATCGACCGTTGTGATGTCTACGTTACTGTCGTTGCAATTACTGGTGGTCGTGATCGTCACTACGCTGAGTCCAGTGCCTCCATATTGCGAGGTAGCGGGAAAGACACTTAAGTTCGCCGATGTACCAGCTGGCACGAAGGGCTGATAGGGATCGCGCGGCCGCGCGCCACCACCGGTTTCAATCGTGCGACAAGGTGGGTTGCGGCCGCTTGACTCGAACCGCATGTCATAAGTGAACGTGCCGTCGCGCAACTTGAATGGCACTTCGCCGGGCTGGACGTCTGCGGCTGCGACTTTGTCGAACTCGAAGGTAACGTTGGCGACAGTCGTGATCGTAGTCGTCCCCCCGGGGTTAACAACGGAGCTCACCACCTGCTTGATCGTGCCTACCCAAGCCGCTTCGCAGGTCAGCGCCAGAGGCGCGATCTGTTTGGCGCCGGCCGTGGGCTTGGCCCGCGGCGAAACCGGGCCTGCAGTGAAGCAACTCACTTCAACCGGCTGGATGGAGTTCGGGGCGATTTCGAGTAACGGTATAGGTATTTGGGTATTCACGAACGCCGCGTAGTCATATTTTCCCAGGTCAGCTTCACTGGCTGTGAAATGATACGTCCACGCGTTGCTGCCAATCTTCGACATCGCTTTCCACTCAATAAATTCGAGTTCGCCTTGACGTTTCCGAAAAAGCGCCACGCCGACTGCGTTGTCGCCCAACAGAAAATAATCGATCGTTTTCTGATCAAGCACGACATTGAAATCCATCTCGCCGCCTACCGGGATCCGGGATTTGCTCACGCTGTGTGTTCCCTTGGGTGACTCAGAGAGGTCTTCAGAAAAGCCTGCTTTGAACGTAACCTCGACCGCATCGTCGTCGATGACCATCTCAATTGCTTTTTTGAGGGCTGAACCGGGCTCGATGACGCCTTCGAGCTTCAAGTCATAACTGGAGGCGTAGTCTGTTTTAGCCGCCTGGTCGTCCTCAAACGCCAGGTCGAAAGACTGCTTAGGTCCAACTCGGGCTTCCAAGATTTTGGCGTTCCAACTCCAAGCTGAGCACACGGGTAGCGGCGAATATCCGCCGGGCCTCGTCAATGGTGACGATGTCGGGCAGGCGCTGGCTCTTGGGCGGCTTGATCAGGCCGGGCGCGACCCAGGGCTGACGCAAGACATGCTGGTAGTAGAACTTCAATCCGTAGCGGTCGAGCTTGACAGCGCTCCAGGAGTGCGATGCCAATAGCTCGGTGAAGTAGTCGGTCAGTTGCGGCTCGGTCAGGTGATCAATCTGATGATCGAAGCGCGTGCCGA
>JBKJHT010000167.1:0-5522 GCA_046598945.1 Burkholderiales bacterium
GTGACCGGCACGCAAGTTAAAGTCAGCGAAGCGGATCGTCTCGGACCTGACGGCGGTGGGTTTGATGTGATGATGGGCGTGGTATTGCCCCTATTCCAGGTATTGATCGCGAGCTGCTCGCTCGGCACGATGGAGGCCGCGGTAAAAAAATCGGCCGCACACGTAGGTAGCACGAAGTTCGCGCACCTCGGCCAATCACTGGCGGATTTGCCAACCATTCGCGCCTACATTGCGCGTGCGCGTATTCGTACCGACAGCATACGGGCGCTGCTCGGCGATACGATAACGGCGCTCGAGACGGGCCGCGAGGACGGTATGCTGCGCGTCCTGGAAATTAAAGCGGCGGCGGGCGAGGCGGCACTCGAAGTTACGGACTATGCAATGCGCGTCTGCGGCGGCGCTGCATTTCGCAAGGACGTCGGTATTGAGCGGCACTTCCGCGACGCGCGCGCGGCTTCGGTCATGGCGCCGACCTCCGACGTCCTTTACGATTTTATTGGCAAGGCTGTTTGCGGCTTGCCGCTGTTTTAATGAGGACGAATATGCCGAAGCAAACCCTAGTGATGGGCGCAGTGGCTTACGCCGCGAAAGTCGTCACCATTTGGGATGGATTCAAGGAATATTTCGTCAATCAAGGTCTCGAGTTTGACTACGTGCTGTATTCCAACTACGAACGCCAAGTCGAAGCATTGTTCGACGGTTCGATTCAAGTGGCGTGGAATTCGCCTCTTGCTTGGGTGCGCGCCGAACGTATGGCACGTGCCCGTGGCGTGCCGATCGAAGCCATTGTGATGCGTGATTCCGACTGCGATCTGACCTCGGTTGTGGTCGTTCGCGCTGATTCTACAATTAATGTCATCGCCGATTTAAAAGGTAAAACCGTTGGCGTCGGCGCCGTCGATTCGCCGCAAGCAACGCTCATTCCCCTTGACTATCTGCGCGGGCAAGGTGTCGTGCCAGGCGCCGATTTCAAAGTCAGGCGCTTCGATGTGCTAGGCGGAAAGCACGGCGACCATATCGGCGGCGAGCGCGATGCGGCGCAAGCGCTGATGGCGGGTGAAGTCGACGCCGCATGCATGATCGACGGCAACCATTTGCTGTTCGTTGGTGAAGGTACGTTGCCGCAGGGCAAGACGCGTGTGCTGGCGCAGACACCGAAGTTCGATCACTGCAATTTCACCGTCGCTTCGACCGCGCCCAAGGCGCAGATTGAAACATTCAAGACGCTGCTGCTGAGCATGTCTTACGCCGACGCGGAGGTGCGTCCGCTGCTCGATCTCGAAGGCCTGAAAGCCTGGAAACTTGGGCGCACCAGCGGCTATCTCGCTCTCGAACACGCGGTGGAAGTCACGCAGTTCTACGATGCCGAAGGAAATATTCGTGTCGCCGATTATCGATATTAGCGATCTCGGTTTGGATCGCGGCGCCCATTTGCTGATCAAGCGGGCGCTGCGCGGCGTGGCTGTCGGTGACAAGATTGGTGTGCGCGGCTCAAACGCCGAACTCGCCGTGCATCTGCCCGCATGGTGTCGCGCGCAGGGCCACGAACTCACGTCCGCGAACAACGATGCCACGTGGTGGATCGTGCGCAGCCCCATGGAAGAAGGCCGCTGGCGCGGCGCGGAACGCGCCGGGGAAGCCGATCCTAGCCGCGCCGGCGCGGTCGCCGATTTTCCCAAGGCAACATGGGGACTGGCGGCGCGTGGTGCGACAGTGGAAGCGGGCGCGCCGGCTTTTCAGTTCGCGTTTGCAGAAAAGGATGGCCTGTGGGCGGAAGAGGCGGCACATCTTTACCAGCAAGCGCTTACCGCCCAGTGGAATCCCGATGAGGCGATCGATTGGTCTGCGCCGTTCGATCTCGCCGACGAAGTGGAAGACGCCGTAGTTCAAGTCATGACTTATCTCATCGAAAACGAGAACGCGGCGCTACTGGTGCCGGCGCGATTTTTGGGACAAGTCCATCCGCATTTTCGCGAAGTCGTGCAATTGCTCGCCATTCAAATCGCCGATGAAGCGCGCCACGTCGAGGTGTTCACGCGCCGCGCGTTGCTCAAGCGTGAACGCATGGGCCTGTCGACGATGGGTGGACAAGCGTCATTGAAAACCTTGTTTGATGAAAGTGAATTCGCCGTCGCCTCATTTTTGCTTTCAGTGCTCGGGGAAGGCACCTTCGTAGCCTTGCTGCATTTTCTGCAAGCCCACGCACCCGATCCCGTCACTCGCCAGATCGCAAAACTTACCGCGCGCGACGAAGCGCGGCATGTCGCCTTCGGCATGGCGCATTTGCAGTATCAGTTAAAGCATGACGCCGGATTGAAGGCCCGTCTAGCCGCTGCCGTCGAGCATCGTTACACGGCGCTGGCGCAGACTTCGGGGCTCAACGAAGAGGTGTTCGACGCGCTGGTATTGCTCGCGGCGGGGGAATGGTCGCCCGCGGCCATTGCGGTAGGATTCGACAAAGTTCAAGTACTCAAAGAGGAAATGGCGCAGGGCCGTGAATTGCGTTTAAACCGTCTTGGCTTTCGTGACGGTGAAGCCACTCGGCTCGCGCATTTGCATACGCGGAATTTTATGTAACGCCGATATCGGGTTCCGCTTTCCGGCGATGTCGCAGTGGGTAGGGCCATTCGCCGGTAATGATTATTCGCCCTACAAATCTTGTTTAGTATGTTCATTCTTCTTGGAGGTTTAAATGACGATATTACCGATGAAATTCCTGGCACTTATTTGGCTGGTGTTCTGCGCGACGATGGCGCTGGCCGGCGGTCCGGAGGACTACGATTACATTCTGCAAAAATACGTGAAGGGCGATTACGTCGACTATGCCGCGCTGGTAAAGAATAAAGAAGATCGAGGCCGGCTGGATGCGTTTATGGATTGGCAGGCAAAAGCCGATGCGGCCGCAATGACCCGTGATGACCGTATTGCGTTTTACATCAATGCCTATAATTCGGCGAACATCAAAGCCGTCGTGGAGAATTATCCGATACACAGCCCGATCGATATTCCCGGCTATTTCGACAAGCTCAAGTTTAAAGTGGCGGGCGAGGATCTGACCATCAGCGAGATCGAGTATGACAAGCTCATTGCTGCTCACAAAGATATGCGCGCGCACTTCGCGGTGGTTTGTTCCGATCGTGGTTGCATGCCGCTACGCGGTGTCGCTTGGAAGGGCAAATCGCTGCATGCGGACTTGGAAACCGTTAGCCGTCAATTCGTGAAGGACGAGCGCCAGTTCAAGATCGACTATGACAAGAAAGAAGTCTGGATTTCCAAAATATTTGAATGGTACGGCAAGAAGTTCACCCAGGATCCGGATCGACCCGCAGCCAAGCCCGAGCTGTTCGTCCTGCCCTACGTGGACGACAAGGCAAAGACGCTACTCGCCTCCGGTGACTACACGCTGCGCATCATTGAGTGGAACTGGACGCTGAACGAGAAATTGGATCGATGAGAAAAGCGACACGCCACTAAAGTGTAAATTTCATCGCGGCGACCAACGCGCCGGGAAGCCGCGAACTGTGAGTCGAGCGCGATCCATAAGTCGATGCATCGAGCATGAATTCTTGCTCTTGCGTGAGATCGATCAAATTCTCGCCGAGCAATCGATAAATGGTATCGTCGAATCGCATCACATTTACCGGCGCCACGATTGTGCCGTTCTCGACCCAAAAGGTCGCGAAGCGTGTCATGCCGGTCAAGCGGCACGCCGGCCGGTCGGAGAAATTCAGATACCAAAGATTGTTGATCAACAGCCCGGTATCCAATGCGGCGAGCGCGTCGGTCTCGGCGAGTTTTCCCGCATTGAGATCAAGCGATTCGGGGCTTTCGCTGCCGTTCGCGCCGTTGCTCGCCAAGCCGTATTCCTTCGCCGTACGCGGTGCGGTCAACGCGTCCGCCAAAGCGCCGCCGTCGATGAGCCTCACTTGAGCGGGTTTGGCGAAACCATCGCTTTGAAATGCCGGTGCGGCGCCGTCAATGGTATTTTCGCGCAGTGTGATTTTTTCATTCAATCGCGTGCCTTGTTCCATCTTGATCAACGGGCTTTGTTTGGTGTGGCGCGCCTTGGCTGACAGTCCACCCCAGGCCAGCAGGCCGATGATTTCCTCAAGCGCGCGTGGCGCGAGGAGTGCGCGGTAGTCGCCCGGCGCGATGGTGCGGGCCGGGCGTTGCAAAATCGCCAACTGATCCGCGGCGCGTTGCATCTTCGCCTGCAATTCCGCCGCGCGCCATGCAAACCCGGCATAGCTCGTCTTCACCGCTTTATCGGCTTGATGGTAAAGGCTCCACTCGAAATTGAAATTTTCTACTTGGCGCCAATTGCGTTGCCCGAAGGAGTTGGCAAAACCGCGAAACACCGGGCCGGCGGCATAGATACCGACCAGATCTCTACCACGCGCTTCGCGCACAATTTCATCGACCACCGCGCCGGGCTCGGGAATCGTCGCGCTGCGTTTAGTTTCACTCGAGTTAATGTCGGTGGCGTAGAGTAAGTACGGGTCTTGTGGCAAATCTTCGATCACACGGCGCAACTCGGCCAGTGTATTTTTCAATATAGCCAAGTCGTCCGCACTTCCGCTTAGCGACAACGAGCTGGCGGCTTGTCGGCCACCGGCGATCAAGCGTAACTTGAGATAGCGCTGCGCGACGTTGCCTGCCTGGCGAACTTTGCCGTGATTGAAACGCACAAAATCCGATCGCTCGGCGCTAAACCAACACGTGAAAATTTCGTCGCCGCGCAGTTCGCGCGTAAGGGCGTCGGCGAGCGCATAGAATTCGTCCTGCAATTAAGCCTCGCCGCCGAAAACATCGACGTTGGCGAACACACAAGGCGGAGCGGCGTGACCGACATGGATCGCTTGATTGGGTTCGCCTTTGCCGCAAAACTGTGTGCCGTGCACCTCGAAGCTAGCGCGATCGCCGACCATTTTTAGGCTGCGCCAAAACGTCGCGGAGATACCGCGATAGTTCGGATTTTTGACCACGCGCGTGAGCTGGCCGTTCTCGATCAGTTGACCCCATTCGCAGCCGAACTGAAACTTATTGCGCGAATCGTCAATGGACCAGGACAGGTTGGTCGTCATCAAAATACCGCGTTCTACGCTCGCGATCATCTTTTCCAATGGCGTGTCGCCCGGCTCGACATTCAAATTGGCCATACGATCGATCGGCGCGCGATTCCAACTCGACGCCCGGGAATTGGCGACGCCGGATTGACCGGCGCGGCGTTGCGAAAGTTGTCCACCGAGCGGACGTTCGAGGACACCGTTACGAATCAAAAACAGTTTTTCCGCGCGCGCGCCTTCATCGTCATAAGCGAACGAGGCGAGCTCTTCCGGGTGCGTCGGATCGTAGGTGACGTTTAGCAGCGGCGAGCCATATTGATATTCGCCGAACATACCCAACGTGACAAAGCTGGTGCCGGCATAGTTGCGCTCGTCGCCGAGAATGCGATCCAGCTCCAACGGATGGCCGATAGACTCGTGAATCTGCAACATCATTTGTTCCGGCAGCAATAGCAG
>JBKJHT010000257.1:0-4007 GCA_046598945.1 Burkholderiales bacterium
CGACCTGGCGCGCGGCCAGAAGAGCGGCCTGATCGATGCGCGCGCCGTGCTGCAAGATATCGAAGCCATTGCCTTTACCATTTTCCAATCGGAAGATGTGGTGCGCCACCCCATCGTGCAAGCCATCGTCAACGCCTACGAGCGCCATGCCAAAGGCAATCAAGGCATCCCCTAAGCTTGCCCTTGCCGTTCAGTACGCGACCCAGGATCAACGCGTTCCCTCGCGCGGCCAATTGCGTCGTTGGATTTACGCCGTGCTAGAGCGCGATGCGACGATTACGCTACGCATCGTCAGCGCGAAAGAAGGCCGTGCACTCAATCGCGATTACCGCGACAAAGACTACGCCACCAATGTGCTGACCTTTGTTTACGATGCGACGCCCAACGGTGCAGTGAGCGGCGACATCGTGCTGTGTGCACCCGTTATCGCGAAAGAAGCGCGGGAGCAGCGCAAGGAATTGCAGCATCACTACGCCCACCTGGTCACGCACGGAACCTTGCATCTACAGGGTTACGATCACGAAGCCGACAACGATGCGCAGGTTATGGAGCAACGGGAAGTCGCCTTACTGGCGCGCATGAAAATTGCGAATCCCTATGGCGCGTGAATTGCGCCGCTCTTAAGCTTGGCAAAAATAAATCTGAAGAAAACAAAGGCCGCCATGAGCCGCGTCCAGCTTGCGCCCTGGCGCGGCATGCCCTGCGAGGCAATATCCACGCCTTTCTTCGGCGCGCTCTTTTCAATGTATTCGTTTGCGCTGAATTCTGTATACTGAAGCCACGCTTCGCGTTCGGAACGGGTTTAAACCGGTCGAACGGGGGCACACAAAATCTAATCACACAAGGAGGAAGTTAGTATGTGCCCATTACTGGCAAGGCCCATATTTCGTTCAAAGTTCGCTCGCTGGTCACTCGCATTGTTATTCGTCGGCTATGCCAACGCCGCGGATAATCCCAGCCAGATCAAGGTTGACGATAACTCGTTCAAGTGCATTACCGACATGACGTCGGTAAAACACTTTTTTGTCGACAATCTGCTTGGCAATCTCGACGCAACGGTAAAGGTCGCGAACGCCGGTTCGGGCGACTATCCGCCCGGCTCGGTGTTGCAAGTTATGCCGAACGAAGTGATGGTCAAACACAACGCTGGCTACAGTCCGGCGACAAGGGATTGGGAATTCTTTTGGATCGACATCACTAAGGAAGGCCAGAAAATCTTTACCCGTGGATTCGCCGAGGTGAACAACCGTTTGGGATTGAATTGCTTCGCTTGCCACGTGAAAGCGAAACCCGAATTCGATTTCGTCTGTGAAATTGACCATGGATGCGATCCGATTCCAGTGACGCGTGAGATGTTCGGTGCGCTGCAGCGCACCGACGCGCGTTGCAAGGGTTCGGAGAACGTCAGTGCCGTGGATCAAGAATCGCTGAAACAATTGGGTGAGATTGTTAAGGCACTTACGGAGAAAAAGTAAGTATAAAGTGCATGTCGTCCCCGCGAAGGCGGGGATTTCGAGCGTCCTGTACGTGTCTTGCAGCGTCATTATCGCTCAGCGCATTCGCGTGGTGTTCGAGTGATTCAGTCGTGATGCCTGTCACATTGAAATGTAATAGTTTGCGAGAACTGTGCTCAATGACCACGAATACGTAGACCAGCCGAAATGTCGCCGTCACGACTACCAAGAAGTCACAGGCGATAATTGCTTTGGCATGGTTACGCAGGAAGGTGGCCCAGCGCTGATCGTCGCGCGGCGTGCCCGGCGCACGTTTCGGCATGTACTTTCTAACGGAACGAGACGATAGGCAAACGCCAAGCTTAAGGCGTAGCTCGTTGGCGATGGGTTCTTCTCCCCAGAGCGGGTTGTCTTGTGCCATCTGTTTGATCAACCTTCTTAGCTCGACCGGTATCGCTGGGCGACCAGGCCTCGATTTTCAGCGCCAAAACAGGCGAAAGCCTGCGCGGCGCCAGGCAATTAAGGTTCGCCGCTGAACGATGACTAACGCATTGCGCCAGTCGAAGAATCTCGAAAGGTACCCAAGGGTAAATCGCGCAAGTCGATCCGGTCGGCGGGCTTTGAGGTTACGCTCCCAGTACAGAGCGAGTTGGCGTCGCAGAAACAAATTTTCCGCGGCCAATGCTGCTCGTGTGCGTAACGACGCCCTCATTAACTGAACTATCGTGTCGACAAGCCGCAGAACGCCAATGACCATGAACATGGTGCAGCTATCATGCCACAATGCCTTGTGGTTTCAAGTGACATCGCGTGGCGTGAGGTTTTTGCGGAGGACAGTAGTCGCTGATCCGGGCTCGTCCAACAACCGGTTCAGATCGCGGCTGCGCTTCGCTGCGCGATCTAACCTTGTATCTTCGATTTTGGGTATCGGTATGAAAATAGTGGGAGGCTGTGGAGCTTGTGGGCGAAGGGGTGCGCGGCGGGCAACTCTCCGGAGTTGTCCACGGCAAGCGCCCCGTTGCGCGAAGCGCATCGTCCACAAATCCACAGCCTGTTCTCCGGCGAGAGTTGAATCCCGCTGGGCAGTCCGTATTAGTCGTTAGACGCCATGCGGTTCACGCAGACGATAGATGTCTTTGACTATGAACTCGTTGTAGGCCTGCTCGGTGATCCAGTTATGTTCCGCCGACCAGTAGCCGCTCGCTAGCCCTATATACGAAGAAATTGTTTGCCAAGTGAACAGGCAGTGCTGAGGCGTTCCGTCGTTGGGATACACGAGATGCCGCCAGTGAGCGCTGGTATCTAAGGCGGCGGCCATTGCGGCCTTTACCCACCAGCCTCGATAAAAGAAGGACGACCCGGGAGCTGGTGCAGAGGTGGCAGCGGGACCGAACGACTCGAACGTGACTTGGTTGCCGGTGCGGCTGACTGCCCTGTGAACCGCGAACGACTCTTGCCCGGAGCGCGGATCGACGTAGAGGCCGCCGGGGGCGACAGGCTCACCATACGGGCGGCTAAAGCGGCACGTGATGCGTTGCCCGTCTGGAAGCGGCACGACGCTCAGAATTTCGACGGTCGGACTGAGGCTATCGGCGTTCATGGGTCCTAACGTAAAAGTTGAGCGGCTGGCGGCCACTCAGTCGTCACAAAGACAACCGGCGCATCCCCGCCAGTCCGCTCCAATGCCGGGTTGGGCGGCATACTCACCGACGACGGCACGCTCTAAGCAGCTTCGAGTTCGACGACTGATCTCAACTGGTTTCGAATAAGACGTTCCGCTATTTTCAGATCGTAAGCGGCCTGCAGATTAAGCCAGTATTGGGGCGACTGATTCAACGCCCTGCTAAAAAGCAATGCCATCTCCGCAGTAATCGGCCGACTGCCCTTTATCACATGCGAGATTCTCATTGGCGCTAGGCCAACTGCACGCGCAAAATGCGCTTGTGAGACACCCATGTCGTCGAGAATTTCTTTGATAAATTCACCAGGATGGATTGCCGGTAGCCCATCTTTAACCACAGTATCTCCGTTCAATGGTAGTCAGTAATCTCGACGACGTATGCGTCACCCTTTGAGAACTTGAAACACACTCGCCATTGGTTGTTGATTCGAATACTCCACTGGCCTTTTCGATCGCCCTTCAGCGCCTCTAGTCGATTTGACGGAGGCTGGCGCAGATCTTCAATCTGGGTCGCCGCGTTCAACTGAGTCAGGCGCATCGCTGCCCGATTTCTGATATCAGGCGGGAAACGCCGCGATCGTCCTGTTGCGAAGAACTGTTCCGTTTCGTTGTCTGCAAACGACTGAATCATCTGCGTACAATAAACTAATTGTTTATGCTCGTCAAGACGCAGTGATGCCTCCGCTATGCCGCCCAACGTGGAGCTAAGGGGCGCGCCGCTTTTGGCGCGTCCCGCTGGAGCGCAAGGTTGGACGAAGCCGCTACGCGGAGGAAAAGCGGCGGAAATGGTGCGGAACGATTCACCCTTTCCGCCGCACCCGATTTGGCGTGCGGGCGAATCCTGATCAACCGGTGTGACTTGGCCGGGGAGC
>JBKJHT010000060.1:0-2607 GCA_046598945.1 Burkholderiales bacterium
AGCGGTACCCTGCATAGGAAATGGCCTTGATGGGATTACTTGCACAATTTGGCGCTGTCGATGGCATCGGTTTCATGCGACGATTCTGACAGACCCACTACCAAGTTGACAATACCCGTAGTACTGCTGCAAGCGCAGCGACGCCTCTCCAGGCATCGTGCCCAGGATAAGAACGATTGACTCCGAACATTCAATAGGCGGAAAACTGTAAACCTGCGCCATAGTGCGAATCACTGACTGTTAATGGAGGGAGATTTTTCTGCTGCGCGCCGTAAATAACATCATCACGAACCTGCTGGTTACGATCAACAATGCGACGACAGTTGCGTTACCGATAATATCCATCACTTTGACGTGCCGCGCTCCCCAAAAGGGGAGTCGTTAATTTGTCCGTGAGCATTAGTCCGAATCAAAATGCGAACACGAGCGCGTTTATCGTCACACGTCAGCGCACCGTTAATATAATCGCTAACTTATGCGATGAGACACTAGCGTACCAACCAAAAATAACCGAAATCATTTCCGAGGAAATTGTTCCGGTATGACCGGATCTGGATCTTTTACTGGCTCTATCGGCGGTTGATCGGGCGGAAACGGCACATCTGGCTCGGGACGAGGCCCACCCGGTTTAGGAATTGGAGGTGAATGGAGTATTACGGAGTGGAGGATCGACTTTTCAACCTCCAGCGAACAGACCATAGTGTTTGAACAATGCATATTAAAGTTTCTCCTATTTCCCCTGCACATCGAACTTCAGCAGGTGATTCAAGCGCCACAATTCGGCACCACTTACTTCGAATAATCTCCATTTGCTTGTACAACAACGCTGGGACTACCCGGGCATTTGTCAACCAATGTTGCTAAAACTTGTAGCTAAATCCAATTGTGTAAAGATCGACATCGCCTTTCGCGTTGACAAACTCGAAACGATGGCGCTCCCACTCGCCTCGTAGCCCCCAATTTGTAGACAGATTAAAATTAATGCCCAGACCGTACGCAAGCCCAACTCCCCGATCTTTTCCGGATTGCAGTGAACTAGTATTCGACTCGGTTTTGGTCCAGCCATAGGTGCCGCCTACGCGTCCAAATACAGAAAAGCGATCGCCGATCGGTAAGTTGCCTATCACACTTAAGCTAAGCCCGCGCGCCCACGTGTTGCCGCCCGCACGCACCGCTTTTCCCATATCCAAGACACTCAATTTAAGACCAATAATGTCGCGAACGCGTCCGCCAGCCAATGAGTCTGCACATTTGATTCACAAAATTCTAGGCGGTCGCGCTACACGCTTATTTTTAACGCCCCTTTTCGCCAACTATCAATGCCCGGCGTAGTGGTGACCGGGTTCTAACTTATCCAAAAACTCGAGCAGCGAATTGTTAAAGTCCTGCGCTTGCTCGATGTTGCATAGGTGCATGGCGCGGTCCAGCACCACTAGCGTCGCGCCCTTGATCTCACGCTGAATGACTTCGGAAGCGGCCACCGGCGTGCTGGGATCGTCCTTGCCCACCAGGACAAGCGTCGGCAAATCGATGTCTTTCAGCCGCTCGGTAAAATTGAGATTGCGGATTGCCTGGGCGCAGCCGACGAAGCCAGCAACCGGGGTGGCCTCGATCATGTTTCGGATACGTTGAGCTTCCTCTGGTGTGCGCTGCTGAAAATCCTGTGACAGCCACCGATCAAGGGTGGCGGGCGCGATAGCGGGCATGCCTTGGCTCTGTGCGGTATTGATCCGGTCGTCCCAAATGGGCTGCGCCTCGGGGGCAATACGGCTCGACGTGGCGCACAAGGCCAAGCTTACCAGCGGCTGTGCCTTTCGCAACGCGAGCGCCTGTCCAATCATGCCGCCGAGCGAAAGCCCGACGAAGTGACAAGAATGAATGCCTAGCACCTCCAGCAGAGCCAGCGCGTCGTCGGCCAGCATATCAAAGGTGTAAGGAGCGCTGGGCGCATCGGTGCCGCCGTGACCGCGCAAGTCGTAACGCAGCACGCCGTAACGCTGAGTGAGTGGACCCATTTGCGCGTCCCACATGTCCAGCGTGGCGCCAAGTGAATGACAAAGCATCACCACCGGCGCTTCCTCGGCGCCGCTCAACTCGTAGTGGACTGTTATGCCATTGGCTTCGACTTGCCTGCGGCGCGCGCCACTGCCGCGTGCGGCGGCAGTTGAGCCTGCTCTTGATTCCTCGTGTAACGCTAGATGCGCCGCGGCCACCGTTACGATGCGCGACGTCTCCCCATCGGGCGAGAAGAATTCAACGTCAAATGAGCCCCCACCGGGATGGGCGCCAATCACGGTGCCCGCATCGCCGGCGTTGAGATTTTCGGCTGGGATATCTTCAATCAATATAACTAATTCGTGAATCATGACACCTTCGCTAAACGGTTGCTGGATGTTAAGGCTAGCGCGCGGCAAAGGCGGCCAGTTGTCCGGGCTTCCGTAACATCTTGTCGACCTCGCCTGCGTGCATTTCTTCGAGACTAATCATCTGGCGCGCGAACTCTTCGAGCGGCACGCTACTGTCGCGCGCCAGATCGAGCAGTTTCCGATACAACGCCAAAGCCGCACCTTCGGCTTGCAACGATTCGCGCAGGATGTCGCCAATATC
>JBKJHT010000063.1:0-3489 GCA_046598945.1 Burkholderiales bacterium
CGGGCACTTGCCGATACAGTCAAGCTCTGCGCCGATCTGGGTCACCTAGTCGAGGAGTGCAACCCGGAAATTGATCGGGCGACGATCGTGCCAACCTTTCTTACTGTGGCGGCGGCAAACACTGTCGTGAATCTTGCCAACCATCTCACTGCCGGACGACCCGCAGCTGAGGACGAAGTAGAGCGTATCACCTGGCTTACCGCCAAGATGGGTGAACGCCTGAGCGCCGCCGATTACGTTCGCGCTACACAAGCGGCCCATCATCTGGGGCGCCAGATGGCGGCGTTCCATTCGCAATGGGATGTGTTACTCACGCCGGGACTGGCCACGCTGCCGGTGAAGCTTGGCTGGATCGACATGATGATGAGCGACGTAGATGAATATTGGCGGCGGGTATTCGCGTTTTCGCCGTTTACGGTTTGGTGCAATATTAGCGGGCAACCTGCGTTGATGCTGCCGCTCGGGCAAAGCGCACAAGGTTTGCCCGTCGCGACCCAGCTCGTCGGACGTTTTGGCGATGAAGCGACACTGTTTCGCCTGGGCGCTCAACTCGAAGCGGCACGCCCTTGGTTTGACCGCAAGCCGCCATTGGTCGCGTAGATGGTTCCCTTCTCCATCCTGGACCTTTCACCCATCACCCAAGCCAGCGACGCCGCGCAGTCGTTTCGCAATACGCTGGATCTGGCGCGCCACGCGGAGCGTTGGGGTTATCGCCGCTTTTGGTTGGCCGAACATCATGGCATGCCGGGCATCGCCAGCGCCGCGACCGCGGTGCTGCTGTCCCATGTCGGGGCTGGCACATCGACCATACGCGTCGGCGCCGGCGGCATCATGTTGCCGAACCACGCCCCGTTGGTCATTGCCGAGCAGTTCGGCACGCTTGAATCCCTCTACCCTGGTCGCATCGACCTCGGTCTCGGTCGCGCGCCCGGGTCCGATCAGCTCACCGCGCGGGCGCTGCGCCGTAATCTCGCCTCAGATGCCGATGAGTTTCCCCAGGATGTTGTCGAACTGATGGACTACTTGTCGGACTCGCCGAGGCAAGCGGTACGGGCCGTTCCCGGCACCGGTCTCAAGGTACCGATTTGGATTCTGGGTTCGAGCCTGTTCGGCGCGCAACTGGCTGCGGCGCTGGGGCTGCCCTATGCATTCGCGTCGCATTTCGCACCGGCACAGATGATGCAGGCGATAGCGCTGTACCGGGAATCGTTCCGGCCTTCAGCGCAACTGGCGCGACCCTATGTGATGTTGGGATTCAATGTGTTCGCTGCGGAGACAGATGAAGAAGCGCAATTTCGGGCGACTTCGATGCAGCAGGCCTTTGTCAATCTGCGCAGCGGCAGACCATCGCCCTTACCACCACCGGTGGCAGACTATGACAGCCGATTGGGCCCCCAAGAACGTGCCATTCTCGATCAGGTGTTGGCGTGCTCGGCGATCGGTTCGCCTGATACGGTGCGGCAAGGATTAAGAGGCTTCGTCGAACGCACCGGCGCCGATGAGTTGACGATTACCTCGCAAATCTTTGATCACGCCGCACGCCTGCGCTGTTACGAAATCACTGCTGAGATACGGAACAGCATCTAACCAGAATCTTCTTGTAAATAGGGCATCCGTACTTTTCATGGTGCGCCGGTAAAACCGGCAAGGAGTAGGTGGTGCAAGTCCACTATGTTGAAGGAGTAGCGATCCACAGCAGCCCCGAGTCATGCGCGGTCGCCCGTGAGGACGACGGTGAAGCGTTGACAGGGGAGCGTTGACAGGGGAGCGTGTAGGCCGACCATTGAGCCGCGAAAGAGACGAAATCCCGGATGCCGACACCGGACGTTGTCAAGGTAGTTGTCGCCTCGATGGTTAAATTTATGCGGCTATTTTCATCTCTATTTTGTTATCCAGGTTTGGTATTTGCTGCGCCGGATTCAAATGTACGATGGTAACGGGCTGCCAGTTCCGGGTGGCGCCACTCCAACGCTGCGGACAGCGCCTTTTGGCGGCTTCATACACGGCCGTGCGCTGACCTAATATCGCCACATCGAGGCCGGCATGTCGCTTAGCTGGGGTGACGAACTTAATCGCGCTGTGGCCATGCTCGTGGTTATACCAGTGCACAAAGCCGGCCACCCAGGTCCGCGCCGCCAGAAGACTGGCAAACGGTGTGTCCGGATAGACCGATCGGTACTTCAGCGTCTTAAACAGCGACTCCGAATACGGATTATCGTTACTGACCGCGGGGCGGCTGAATGACGGGATCACGCCCAGTGTTTGCAAGGTAGCCAACATCGTCGCACCCTTCATCGGGCCGCCATTGTCCGAGTGCAGGACCACTTGGTCCGGCGCAAGGTGTTCACGTTGGGAGATGTCACGCATCAGATCGCTGGCCAGGTGGCTGTTTTCTTCCTCATAGACTTGCCAGCCGACGATCTTGCGGCTAAATAAGTCCATAAAAAAATATAGATAGAAGAACAGGCCGCGGGTGGGCGTCGGTAGATACGTGATGTCCCAGCTATACAGCTGATTCGGTTCTGTGGCGCACAGCGCCCGCGGCTTGTGGCGTTGTTGCGCCGCTCGATCAACACGCCGATGTGTTAACTGATAATTTGCCCGCAGCACGCGATAGAAGGTCGATTCGGAGGCAAGATATTTGCCACGATCGGCCAGACGCGGCACGATTTGGCTCGGCGGTAGATGGCCAAACTCGGCGGAATTCGCCACCGCCAGAAGCGCATTACGTTCATCGGTGCTGAGCTTGTTGGCCGGTTCAACGCGCAGCGCGCCACGCCGGTCACCCATGACCTCATTCTCGCGTTGCCAGCGCTGTACGGTGCGAACACTTAAGCCTAGCACCGCGCAGGCAGGCTGCTGGCGTGCACCGGCTAACTTCGCTTCGCTCAACAATGTGACCACGTGCCGGCGCTCTGGGAGCGCAATCATTTGACCTCGTCCGCCCAAAGCGCCTGGAACTTTTTTTGCAGAATCAGCAACGCCGCCGCTTCCGCCAACGCGTTCTCTTTGCGGAGCAACTCGCGCTTCAACTGCTGATTCTCATCTTTCAACGTACGCCATGCTCGCTCGCCTTAACCCCGTGCTGTCCAAATATTCAAATGAACCAGGCGCGGGATGAAAAGTTGATGTCATAACCGCGGCCGCGCGACTCACGGTATACTTTGTTGCATGGTTGCTTCCGTATTTCCACTTCAGTACTTGATCGCCACCTTTGCCCTGTGGCTCAATCGCCAGCAGCAAGAGGTCATCGACTATCTGAAGGAAGAAAATCGTCTGTTGAAAGCCAAGCTTGGTGATCGAAAGATCCAATTCACGGATGCCGCGCGCCGCCGATTGGAAATTCGTGCCAATGCAGTTGGCCGTAAGCTACTTAGTCAGCTCAACACGCTAGTGTAGTGTCCAACAAATAACTGGTGTTATTATGCGGATTGATTTATGCTGATGCATGTCCAGAATAAGTCCGGTTGTGAGCCTTGCGGATGCCAC
>JBKJHT010000127.1:0-16936 GCA_046598945.1 Burkholderiales bacterium
CAGTATCGCTTATGCGAAATTTACTTTTCCCCGACGCGGTTGCCGCAGTACCCCACGATAACGTCGTCGCAAGTCCCGCAGCCGGATTGGCCACCGTATTACCCAGGAGATCAAACGTCGGCTGTGTATTGAGCGTATTGACAGTGACACCCGTTCCCGTGGTATTGAAGAAGCCCACCTCATTCTCATAGGACCACTGCGTAATTTTTGCCGCAAACGCGGTTTGTGATGCGATCAGCGCCGCTGGAAAAAAAAGGCCCAGCATTAGTTTGTTCATGATTTTCATATTTTTTCCCTAATAAATAAAAATTTTGATTTAATTTTAGTGCTGCTGGCTTTTGATTAAGCAAGTATTGTGCCACAAAAATTATGTATTTAATAACAATAAATTACGTATTTATTTTGATTTAGGCTGAACAAGAGTGTAAAAAAAACCGACACTCAAAGAAGAATCAATAAATTGTTGTTCCGTTGGAAACTCGCGGGAGCCAGGGGTTATTCAATCTCTCGTTGGTCGCAAATCGTCCCTTCCGAGCCAAGTAATGATATCGACGCCACTTCTCCGAAGTGTCGCTAAGATAATAATTTTTAGGCGTTTTATGGATTTTTATGGTATCGCAGATGAATTTCCTCACCGATTGGTCACCGCTCTTTAGGAGCCTTGGACCGCACGGCGCGTAGGATCGGCGGTCGGTGATAGGGAATGGACTGTAAAATTCATCGACAAATTGCGCTATAGGGTTGCCAGCAAGGCTTGTGCGTCCTTTCTTGCCGAGAAATATTGTTGATTTTTAAGCAATTTTTCAAGTTCTATCTTAGCTTGAGTTTTGTCGCCATTTTGCGCCATTGCCGCAGCAAGATGAAAATGGATTTCCGGGGAATCCGGAGCGGCAGAGAACGCTTGTTTGATTAACTCCAGGCCGCGCTTGGGGTCGCCGGCCTTGATCATCAGCCAACCATAGGTATCGGTGACGGCTGCGTCGGTCGCGACCTGTTTATAGGCTTTTTCGGCGTACGTTAACGCGCGTTTGGGGTCGCGTGTCATGAGTAGGTTTGCGATATTGTTAAGCGCAATGGGATTTTCGGGTTCGAGCTTTAAGATTTGCTCGTAGGCGATAATCGCTTCATCTTCCTTGTTGTAGATCATCAAACTTTCTGCCAAAAAAGCGACTGCCAGCACGTTTTTAGGGTGGGATTTCAGCCAGGTTTTGATGATCTGAAAACCCATGTCGGCCTGGCGAGCGTTAAAGCGTAACTTCGCCATTTCGACCACTGGCAGCTCTGAACTCGGCGCTGCTATTTGGGCTCGCTCAAGCGCTTTCAGCGCATCGGCATCCCGCTTCAATAACGACAACGCGGTGGACTGCAGTATGTAGGCCTCCGGCAAGGTTGGATCGTCCTGCTCGACGCTAAGTGCCAGCTTAAGCGCGTCGTCAAACTTTTTCTCTCGAATGTTAAGGCTTGACAGCATGAGCCGTGCACGCCGATGTTTTGAATCCCGCCCAAGCGCCTGCTGCAGGGCATTGCGTAGGTTCCCATAATCGCCCTTGGCGCTATGCACTAACGCAAGCTTGATATAAGCCTCAACCAAGTCTGGCCGCAATTTCACAATCCGATTAAACTGGATCAAGGCATTAGTCATATCGCCCTTCTCAAAATAAGCAGCTCCCCGCGCGGTAAGGAGGTCGAGATCGTTGGGATTGACCGCAGCAGCTTGTTCACTGAGCTCAAGTGATTTGTCCGGCAGTCCGGCGCGGGAATATGCCGCCGCAATAATCGCGGCCGGACGTGCCGCCTTGGGATATTTCGCCGCTGCCGTCTCGACCAGTCTACGCGCAGCAGCGGGTTGCTTGGCGAGAACCTCCAAATCGTACATCGCCATCAAAGTTTCGAACGGCTCGGCATTTTTTTCTCTAACTTGCTGATAGTAGCGCCGCGCTTCGCTGAGTTGGTTTTTCTTGATCGCAATTGCGGCCAGGGAATGCCCCACCAACACATTTTCGGGTTGTATTTTGTAAGCTTTTTCGAGTTCTACCTTTGCGCCGTCCAGATCGTTCGTCTGCACTTTAATTGCGGCACGGTAAATGAGGGGAATAGGGCTGCCAGGCTTTTTCTGCTCAAGTTGCCCAACAATTTCCAGCGCTCTCGCAGATTGTTGGTTCTCAAGCAGCGCCGCAATCAGAATTGCCACGAACCGAACATCATTGGGCGACTTTTTCAGGAGTTCCTCCGCCTGCTGCACTGCACCAGGCTTATCGCCTTTTTGCAGTAAAGCCGCCACCAGGTTTACGCGCGGATCAATTGCGTCCGGCTTTTTTTCAATCGCGCGCGTTAAATAACGCGCACTCGCTTGCTCATCGCCGGTGAGCAAATGAGCTTGGCCGATTAGGACGAGCGTTTGGGGATCATTGATATCGACTTTGTCGAGGATAGCCAATGATTCGGCGGCGGCTTTGGTGCCGCCCAAGCGCGCTTTGGAAATGGCCAAGAATGCCTGAATTTCAGTGGAATTGGGCACGGCCGCCACATATCGCGCGAAGGCGTGGCTCGCTTGTTCCAAATTGTTGAGCGCATAATCCGCCATCCCGAGCCAGAGGATAGTTGGAAGATAATCCGGGTTGGTCAGCAGAACGCTTTCAAACGCGGCCTTTGCATCTGTGTATTTTTTGTCCTTGTAAAGCATCACGCCTCTGAGATGCAGCGCCAGCGGATGATCCTTGCTTTGCTTATCCGCTAAGGCAATGTCTTCGAGCGCCCCAACATGATTGTTCTGCGGCACCCGAACCGATGCGCGCGCAAGTAGCAACGCTAGATGTTCCGAGCGAAGGCTCAATCCCGTGCCATAGGCTTTTTCGGCTTCAGCCAATTGTTTCTGATTACGCCAAAGATCTCCTCGCAATAGCCAGGTCTCCACGTTTTTTGCATCGATCTGAAGTGCTTTATCCAGTTCTTCCGCGGCTTCGACTGGTTTCCCAAAACCGAGCAGGCATTGAGCAGCACCCCAATAGGCGGGAATATGCGAAGCATCGGCCTGTTTCGCGTCATGAAACAACGCACAACCCTTTTCGAATTGCTTAAGCCCCAATTCAGCTTGGGCGTGAAGGGTTTTGATTGCCGCGACACTCTTCGCCGCCGACGCTGCGCCGGGCTGAATTTCGTTCAGCACGCGCTTGTACTCTTTTTGCTCCAACAACGCTTTACCAAGAGGCACCTTAATGGTCTCTGGGTCAATGCCTAGTTCTTGGGCGCGCCGCAGCTCTTTTTCCGCTTCTTTGCCATATCTCAGAATGGCGTAGGTTTCACCTAGTAGCCAGTGGGCTTCCGCATGTTTTGGGTTACTCTGCAGAATATTCTTCAGCTCGATGATCTGACTTTGGGTTTTTCCCTCGGCCTGATAGGTTTTCGCCCGATCAAGATGCTGGGCCTCGGACAGGTTCGTTGATTTTTGACATGCCGAGACGGCAAGCGCTAAGGTCACCGCAACTGCAGCAGATGCACTCGAGGTACGTTTTATTCGTGACATAAGTCTAGTGACCAATTATTTATTGAGCTGACTTAAAAGAGCGCGTGCATCCGCTTCTTCAGGAAATTTTTTGCCCATCGCGAGAACTCGATCCAATAGGGATTTGGCTTTGTCGCGTTCCCCCGCCTTTACAAATGCCTGCGCCAAATGGAAGCCAATCTCGGGACTGTCCGGCGCACGCGAGGCAGCGGACTGCAACAGTTCCACCGCACGTGATGTCTTGTCGGCGTCGAGCAATAGCATCGCCAAGGTATCTTGGATCGCTGGATTATCGGGCTGCAACGCGTGCGCCTCCTCGGCATACTTCATGGCGCGCGGATCCTTCAATTGCTGCAGTGTCCAGGCAATATTGTTCAGCGCCAGAAGATTCTTCCCGTCCTTCTCAAGGATGATCTGGTAATTTTTTGATGCCTCCAGATATAATTTTTTTTGCATCAATAGATCCGCCAGATAAATGCGAACTTGAGTATCCTGTGGATTGTTTTTCAGATGGTTCTCGATGACCGTTTCCGAACTGGTTTTCCCCGCACGATTTTCCGCGTTATGCAGCTTGATCAGAATCGAACCAGAGGGCGTGAGATCGAAAGCGGCCTGGTAGGCGCTAGCGGCCTGCGCCGCTTTTTCCTGCGCCATATAAATATCCCCCGCCAGGACATGGCCAGCCGGTGACTTCGGCGCAGATTTCATCGTGTTGGTCGCGACCAAAAGCGCCTCGTCGTAACGCTTCCCTTGTACAAGAACACCGGCCAATGCGACCTGAGCATCAAGAAAATCCGGCTTTAATCCAAGCGCTTTCTTCAACGACGTTTCGGCCGCACGAAGATTTTTAGACGCAAGCTCCGCCAGCGCGCTTCGATAGTAGCTCACCGGCGAATCGGGTTGCATCTTGCTCAATTTTTCAAACGTCGATATCGCCTCATTATTTTGCTCGGCGGAAAGCTGAGCCATACCGAGCAGGTCAAGTAATTCGGGATTATCCGGATTCTGGTTTTGCGCTTCCTGAGCGGCAATGACGGCTTGCTTAACGTTGCCAATTTGCATGTAGTATCGCACTAACGCAAGGCTGGGCTGGGCCGCTTTGGGATGGGCTGCGCGCGCCTTTTGAATCCAGTCAAGGGTCTCCTGCGACGGCTTGTTCGTCGTTGCCAAGCTCGCGAGCGCCAACATTGCCTGCATGTTGTTCTTGTCCTTGCTCAATACCGCTTCGAAACGTTTCTTGGCGCCGTCAGGGTTCTTGTCTTGCAGATCGAGCGCGGCTAAATTCGCCGTCGCCGGGAAATAGGTCGGATTGAGTTCCAGTGCTCGTTCAAAGTTTTTCTTCGCGTTAACGCGATCTTTTTTTCCGACATAGGCCGCACCTTTGAAATTAAAGGTGAGCGGATTGTTCGGTTGTTTTTTCTCTAGGCCATCGAGCGCTTTGAGTGCCGCGTCAAATTCGCGCCGGTTCAGGTGCGACATCGCCAGGAGGATGTCCGCCTTGAATTTGTCGGAATCCATGGCGGCGGCCTTTTCCAGGTCGTCCGCGGCCGCACCTACCTCGCCTCCGGCTAGGCGCGACAGGCCAAGACCGGTACGTATATTGGCGTTTTTCGGATCAATAGAAGCGGCTTTCTCGAGATACTGCGTCGCCTTCACATAGTCTCCGGCTTGCATGTAGGCTTCCCCGGCAATGGCCAAAATCTGCGGATCGTCCACCGCACGGGCGGCGGCCGGTTCGATGACTTCAACGGCTCGTTGAGGTTGTTGCGACCGCAGTAACAGCGCTGCCAATAAGCGGCGCGCCAGTAGATTGTCCGGTGCGCTATCCAGTACCTTGCGCAAATTGGTTTCGGCTTGCTCTTTCGATCCTAGCGCGCCATATACTGCCCCGGATAGTAGCAAACTGGGTAGATGATTCGGCAGCACCCGCAAAACGTCCTGCAGGGAATCACGCGCTGCCTCATTCTTTCCGTTGCGAAAATGTATCAGCGCTTGCAGGTAGGTTGCGATCAGATTTTTGGGTTGCAACTTAAATGCCGCCTCAATGTCCGCCTGGGCTTCAGCATTTTTGGCGAATGCCAGCAACGCGGCGGCACGACTCAAACGCGCCGGTAGGCTTTGCGGATGCGCGTTGACGGCAAGACTATAGGTCGCAATTGCCTGGTCGAGATGATTTTGGAAACGTAAAAAGTCACCTTTAGCGGTAAGCGCATCGAGGTTCTTCGGTTCTCTGGTTAGCGCTTCATTAACTAGCTTAAGCGCACCGTCCAAATCGCGCATGGCCGCTTTGAGCCGAGCTTGACCGACCAACGCATCGCTAAACCCCGGCCGCGCCACAAGAGCGGCGCTGAAATCTGCCTCCGCTTCCTTGATTTGTCGCAGGCCGGCGTGCGCTTGCGCGCGCAGCACCAATACATCCGCAAGGCGCTCCGTGCCGGCCGCAGGTACACTCATCTCGGCCAACACTCGATCAAACGCCCCTTGGCGCAGTAGCGAACCACCTAGTTCCATTGCTGCTTTTGGGTGATTCGGTTGCAATTCCAAGGCCTTCTTCAGTTCCTTTTCGGCCGAAGCACCATCGCCCGACCGATTATAGGCGGCGCCAAGACGGTAGCGAATTTCGGCGTTATCGGGATCGTTTTGCAACGCATTTTTCAGTTGAATAACCGCAGACTTATCATCGCCTTTCTCTTGAAAACGCTGCGCCTCCTGTAACAGCGTTTCTGTCGAAGCTTGGCGATCGCATCCGGCCAGCCCGAATGCAATTGGCGCGACCAAACTAAGCGCCAAGAGAGCGAGTCTTAAGTAACCCATGCGTTGAGATGCACTAACACGGCGGGAAATGTCCATAAATTTACCTAAAAGAGGGTTGTGATGGAATTGCCAATTTGGGCCGATCCTTTTGGATTCGGAAATCGTTTACTTGATCCCATGGCGATTGAGTAAGTCATACAGTGTCGGGCGGCTGATGCCCAGCAGCTCGGCCGCCTGTAACACATTACCGCCGACGCGACCGAGGGCGCGAACTAGTGCTTTGCGTTCCGCTTCCTCGCGAACTTGACGCAGATTTAGCGGGAAAATTTCCGCTTCCGTTAAGTTGATCCCTAAGTCCTCTTGCGTAATTTGCGGGCCATCGGCCATGATAACGGCTCGCTTGACGAAATTTTCCATTTCACGGGCGTTGCCTGGCCAGCGATACGTCTCGATTGCCTGCATAGCGTCCGTAGAGAAGCCTTGCAGCGAGCGTCCTTGGCTCTTGCAAAATTTTTCCAGGAACGCATGGGCGAGCAGCGCCGGGTCGCCTTCACGCTCACGCATAGGCGGTATGTTAACGACAATTTCGCTCAACCTATAGAACAAATCTTCACGGAATCGTCCGTCCTTGATTAACTCGGCAAGATTTTGATGTGTGGCGCAAACAACCCGAACATCAACAGCGATTTCATCTCGGCCGCCGACGCGCTCAAAAACGCGCTCCTGCAGGAAGCGCAACAGTTTTGCTTGCAGGGAGAAAGGCAGATCACCGACTTCATCCAAAAACAACGTTCCGCCATCGGCGAATTCGACTTTCCCCTTGGTTTGCTTTGCGGCGCCGGTAAACGCTCCTTTTTCGTAACCAAACAACTCGCTTTCCAGCAGATTCTCCGGGATCGCCGCACAATTGATCGCGACGAACTTCTTAATGGCACGCGGACTCAATTGGTGCAATGCACGTGCCAGCAGTTCTTTGCCTGTTCCACTTTCGCCGAGCAAAAGCACCGATACATCCGATGGCGCGACCTTTTCCACCGTGCGACACACCTTCTGCATAGCCGGATCATTCGTAATAATACCGCTCACGGGAGATTCCGTTTGGCGCAGCACAAGGCGGCGATTTTCTTGCTGCAAATCGTGCAATCGAAACGCGCGCTCGACAATTAACCCGAGAATTTCCGGATCCACCGGCTTCTGGTAGAAATCGTAGGCGCCCAGACCAATAGCGCGCACGGCATTGGCGCGATCTTGATTGCCAGTCACCATAATGATCTTGGTATCGGGCGCCAACGACAAAATAGACTCCAACGTGGCCAGCCCCTCGCTGGCGCCGTCTGGATCGGGCGGCAATCCTAGGTCGACCGTTGCCACTGCGGGCTCATGACGGCGTACCACGGCTATTGCCGCATCGCGGTCACTCGCGACCAGAACTTCGTATCCGTCAAAACTCCACTTGAGTTGTTTCTGCAGTCCCGGATCATCTTCGACGATTAGCAAGACGCCTTTGGATTGACTCATTGAAATTCCTCGTTGGACAACTCGGGCGTTGCTGCCGCATTCGTGACGATGAGTGGCAAATAGATGCGGAACGAACTACCGCATCCGACTTCACTTTCAACTTCAACTTCACCGCCCAATTCAGTCACATATTGTTTAGTTTCGTAGGCGCCAATACCCATGCCGGAGGCCTTGGTCGTCTCGAACGGTTGAAACAATGTTTCTCGGATGAAATCCTTGCTCATTCCACACCCGGTATCGGATACGTCTATCACCACTTTGCCATCCGTTTCTTGCAGCGATAGTTTAACCGTCCCATCAGGTGGCGTCGCTTCAATTGCGTTTTGCAGAAGATGTCCGATTGTACGTTCTAGACGTTCTCGATCGGCACGCAAGGAAAGCCCCGCAGTGCGAACCTCCAGTTGCGGTCGCGGCTCGTGATCCTCCTTAGCATCAACCACGCGGCGTAACATACTTTCCAGGTCGATGAGCGTTCTTCCGCCCGGTGCGGGGCTGCCGCTGCGCAACTGTGTCAACAGTCGTTGCATTTTCTCGACGGAATTTTCCACCGTTTCAATCATGTCATCTAGAAACGCAGGATTGTGTTTGTGTTTTTGCACGTTGGACAATAACAATGAAAGCTGCGACACCAGGTTCTTAAGGTCGTGCACCACAAAAGCAGACATACGATTGAACGACTCAAACTGCCTAGCCACAAGCAAACCCTTCGCGGCTTCGAGTTGAGCGAGATAGCTTGCCGCCTGGCAGCCGGCGGTTTTCAGCAGATCGCTTACTTCCCAATTTACCGCCATGCGGCCATGGGGCGTGGCGAGCACGACAAAACCGAGTAACTGTTCATGCAAGACCAAGGGCACGACCATCCCCACGTGCGGAATACTAGTCAGCCAAGTCGGCAGTTTTAGGTCTTCATATTTCTCCGGGTTTGTTTGATACTCTACCAAGTCGATCACCCACTCTTTGCGCTGAAGGAAGCGGATGAACCCGCTCTCGGCACTCTCGGCGCCTTTTGCCTGTGGCATATTCCAGTGACTCGCGCGTTCGAATCCGCCATGTTCGTTCCTAAGCCAAAGCGCCCCGCCGGGACTGTCGACCAACTGCGCGATGGCTTGAATTGACCGCTCGCGTAGATGTACGCCGGGCTCGCCCTCCGAGAGGGTTCGCGTGAAGCGCAGCCACTCTTCGCGATAGTCAAAGCGATAGGTAAAAAAGTGCTTGCTCAGGAAAACCTTGAGGCGGGCACGCATGGTTCCAGAGGAGAGCACCACCATAAGCAGCAGCAACGCGCCGAACATGAACGTCGCCTGGAACACGCCACCCCAACTGCCGCCGAAAAAACGAATGTAGTAACCGGCGGCCGCCATTAGCAACAAATAGACACCGGCGCTCAGTAACGTTGCGGACTGGAAGATCATGTGCCGTGAAACGGCAACTTCGAGCGACCAGGTTCTATTGCGTGCCGCCGAAATAACCACTAAGGGAACAACCAGCGCGTTGACGATCCCGCGCGCGGCAAAAATCTCCGCGTCAATATGTTTGAACAACATGGCGTCCGAATATAAATAAAAGTCATAGGCGAACATGCCACCGACGCCGAGGCAAAGAAATTTGATTCCCCATCGTTGATCGGGAACGGTGTTGCGATAGAGCACTTCAACCAGCACCATGCCGGAAATGGCAAGCACGATTCGTCCCAAGATATCGGTCAGGAAACTCAACTGCGACTGGTATTGAGAAAACCACGGCGCGACGATGGATGCGGCGATCAGGACAACACACACTAGCGCCAATCCCTTCGGCAACCACTTTAATCCCGGCGGCGCGCTGCCGTCCTTCGGTAAGATGGCGGTAAGCAAACTCGACAAAAAGGTGAACCAAGCAATATCGCGTAGCGTTTCCGAAATGCCCCACCACCGGCCGAGCAAACCCTCGGTTGCGAACTCATATGCCAGCGTCGCCGCCCAAAGCGCCGACGCGATGGCTGCAACCATCAAAAGGAGGCCCTTGGCTTGGCCACGCCAACTACTTGCCAGCAACAGGGTCAATATGAGAAATGCGACGGCGGCGAGACCGTAACTGACAACGCCGATCAGCCCGACCATTTTGGAGTCATTGATTTTGCAAACGATATGTGAGTAGATGGTACAGGTTTTTGCGCCCGACGCAACCGCGCTTTCAACGCCTATCGCGTCCCAAGAAACGCCATGCCGAGACCTTGCAACACCAAGGACGGAAGGCCACGATGTCAGCGAGCACCCTTGCCCCACAGCACGACTTGGACTGTGTCGATCAGTATCATGATATCCAAAAACAAACTGTGATTCTTGACGTAGTACAAATCGTATTGTAATTTTTCTTTTGCATCCTCAACCGACGCGCCGTACGGATACCGCACTTGCGCCCAGCCGGTAATTCCCGGCTTGATGCTATGGCGTGCTTCGTAATACGGAATTTCTTGGGCCAGTTGCTGAACGAAAAACGGCCGCTCCGGACGCGGTCCGACGAAGCTCATGTCGCCCTTTAAAACGTTGAAAATTTGCGGCAACTCATCGATACGTAACTTTCGAATGATGCGCCCCACACGAGTGGTTCGGTCATCATTGGCCGTGGCCCAAATCGGTTTCCCGGCAAGTTCCGCATCGACCCGCATGCTGCGGAACTTGCAAACCTCAAAGGTACGCCCACCGGCCCCCACCCGCTCTTGGCGATAGAACAGCGCGCCCGAAGAATCGAGTTTGATCAGCAGCGCGGTAATGGCGATCACCGGGGATGTTGCCAAGAGTAGGATGGCGCTCGCCAAAAGATCAAAGCTGCGCTTGATTCCGTCACGCAAAGAATTGTTGTTGAATCCTTCGCCCAGTATTAACCAACTTGCATTGAGGGAATCAAGGCGAACTTGGCCCCGCTCGCGCTCGAAGAAAGTGGAAATTTCGGTGATACGCACGCCGCGCAGACGGCATTCCAGCAGTTCTTGCATCGGTAATATCCCGCCGCGCCGTTCGCGTACGGCGAGGACGATTTCGTTTATCCCGTATTTCGTCACTACTGAGTACAGTGACAAATCTTCGTCGGGCAAAATACGCGACGCCGTGACATGATCTTGACTGCCCTTCACCGGTAGATAGCCGACGATCTCCATGTTGCTGGTGGTAGCCTGATTGTTCATCAACGCCTCAACGTGATCGGCGCGCGTTCCTGTGCCCAAAACCAAAATGCGCGATTTGAGCAGTCCCCAGTCCGCCCATTTATGGAAAGCGGCGCGCACTAAAACCAGCGCGAAATAGGCAATCACGCAAGACAACGCAAACGCGCCGCGACCCAGAAATAAGGTGGGGATCAAATAGAACATCAAGCTCATGATGGCAAAACCCATCACGAAGCTGGCCCCCAGGCGTAGCATTATGCCGACGAACGAATCCATCCCTTCGCGCTGGTACAGACCGAATGTTGTCATCGTGACGATCATCAATGCGGCAAACACCGTTGCGATACCGCCGAAACCCATGTCCTCGGCGACCAAAGGCAGAGACACTTGGCCAAAACGCAATGAAGAACCAAAATAAATCGACAACGCCAGAATCAGCGCTTCGACCAAAATTAAAACAACGATTGGAAGTGGGATGTAATGATTGAAAATTCGAAGCATGCTGGCCTTGTTCTTGGGATGCTCTGATGTCCCGCCTTTATTTGACTGGCTTTTTCGGGCCTCTTCGGGCTGCCCGTACTCAACAAGTCCAAGTATAGGTGAGGTGTCACTGATTGCTAGCAACGCCAACCGATTCTATACCCGCTACGTAATGTATTGATATTATTATCAAATATGAGGGGTGACTTAAGTCACTTTTGGCGCGCCCAACAGGATTCGAACCTGTGACCCTTGGCTTCGGAAACCAATACTCTATCCAACTGAGCTATGGGCGCGAATCGTATAGAATAGCGAAATCCCGCGTCGGCGTCTACGCGCACCTAAGTGTGATGCGCCAATAAGCGCCGGTATAATTTTGATTTTCAACCGTTCATTTTGGGAAGAACCATGTCGTCAAATTCCGCTGACCAACAAATCGCGGGCACCATTAAAAACGCCATCGCGGTTTTCGCCGCCTCCATTGGCTTGGTACTGATTATTTTCATGCTGGCGCAGTATGCCGTGGGTGCCTATTCCGGGCGCCCACGGCAAAATGACCCGGCGATGTCGCCCAGCGCCGTCGCCGAACGGCTAAAACCCGTCGGCGAAGTTCACGTTAATGCCGCCGCACCGGCACCCGTTGCGACCGTAGCCTCCGCGCCCGTTGCGAATGACGCACCCGCGGCGGCGGGCGCGGATCAGGGTAAAACGACTTACGAAGCGGCTTGTATCGCCTGTCACGCCACGGGTGTCGCGGGCGCGCCGAAGACCGGTGACAAGGCGGTTTGGGCGCCACGAATCGCCCAGGGCAAGGACGCTTTGTACGCCAGCGCGATTAAAGGCAAGGGAGTGATGCCGGCCAAGGGCGGGAACCCCGGAATCGCCGACGATGCCATCAAGGCTGCGGTGGATTATCTGGTGAGTCAGGCGAAATAAAGTCCATGTTGCCATGGGTCAGGGGGCGATTCGGTCGCCCTCTTTTTGTTTGTTGGTGCGGCGAATAGTGGCGACCTACGCGATCGGCGATCTGCAAGGCTGTCGCGCGCCGCTGCAACGGCTGCTGGAAAAACTGCAGTTTGACCCGGCTACGGATCGGCTCTGGTTTGTTGGCGATTTGGTGAACCGCGGTCCGGATTCCCTCGGCGTCCTGCGCTACGTCAAATTGTTGGGGAACCAAGCCGTCGTCGTACTGGGCAACCACGACTTGCATTTGCTCACCGTCGCCGCCGGATTCGTCAAAGCCCATCGCGGCGACACCTTTGACGACATTCTGCAAGCGCCCGATTGTGACGAACTGCTCGCCTGGCTACGTTTTCGGCCGCTGCTGCATCGCGATCTAGGCTACACGATGATTCATGCCGGCCTGTTGCCAAGTTGGACCATCGACCAGGCGCTAACCCTTGCACACGAAGTCGAAGCGGCGCTGCGCGGGCCGAACTATTTAGACTTCCTCGCCCATATGTACGGCAACCAGCCCGATCGCTGGCACGATGATTTACGCGGATGGGATCGGCTACGCCTAATCACCAATGCCTTCACGCGGCTGCGAATTTGCGCCGTTGACGGCGCGATGGAGTTTTCCCACAAAGGCGAGATCGCTGACATCCCATCCGGGTTTATTCCGTGGTACGACGTGCCGGGGAGATGCAGCGCCGATGAAACCATCATCTGCGGTCACTGGTCGGCCCAGGGACTGAGAATAAAAAGCAAACTCCTCGCGCTGGACACGGGCTGTTTGTGGGGGCGTTGTTTAAGTGCGGTGCGGCTGGAAGACCGCAGCTTGTTTCAAGTCGACTGCACGGAATTCTCTGCAACAACTGGCTGAAGAGGCAGTAACAGAGCGGCTGTCAAACCATGCCACGCCACAGCCCAGTATCGGCGCGCCTCCTGGCGATGCAACAAAAATAACAAGGGCCGCAATCGCGGCCCTTGTTTTGATCGATCGAACAAATTACCCAAGCTGCACGGGAACGAAGATCCGCGCGTTCTGGCGTTGCACCAAAATCGCAATCTTTCCTTTCGCTTCGTCGACCAGCTTTCGCAACTGATCCGAATCGGTGACAGGCTTGTTGTTCAGTCCCAGAATCACGTCACCAATTTGGATGCCCGCCCGGGCCGCCGCACCGGTTACTTGCTCCACCACGACACCGCCGGCGACGCCAAGTCTGATGCGCTCCGCTTCGGTCAAAGATCGCGCACTCACGCCGAGTTTTGCTGGTGAGGAATTTCCCGGGCTATCGACCGCCGCGAGGGTTTCGTTCGGCAATTCGCCAAGCATCACAGCCACTTCATTTTCCTTGCCTTCGTGCCATACCTTCAGGATCGCTTTTTCGTTCGGTTTCAACTGGCCGACCATGCGTGGTAAATCGATGGAGCGCTCGACCGGTTTGCCGTTCAGCGCCAAAACCACGTCGCCCGCTTGTAGGCCCGCCTTCTCGCCGGGACCACCAGGTTCGACGTTACCGATCAACGCACCTTGGGTCGATTTCAAGCCGAACGACTCAGCCAATTCTTTCGTCACCTGCTGCACGCCCACACCGATCTTGCCGCGCGTGACCTTGCCCGTTTGTTGCAATTGGTCTTTCACGCTAAGCGCCACATCGATCGGGATGGCGAACGACAGACCTTGATAGCCACCGCTGCGGCTGTAGATTTGCGAGTTAATGCCGATCACTTCACCCTTCATGTTAAACAGCGGACCTCCGGAGTTGCCCGGATTGACAGCGACATCAGTTTGCAGGAAAGGCACGTAGGCTTCGTCCGGCAACTCGCGTGATTTTGCGCTGACAATACCAGCGGTCACGGTGTTGTCGAAACCAAACGGCGAGCCGATGGCGACAACCCACTCACCCACTTTGGTTTCACCCGGATTGCCGAGCTTAACAACGGGCAACTTCGCGGCATCGATTTTCAGCAACGCCACATCGGTTTTGCGATCGTAGCCAATGACCTTCGCTTTGAACTCACGCTTGTCGGTGAGCTTCACCGTCACTTCCGAAGCTTGCGCAACGACGTGGGCGTTAGTCAGCAGATAACCATCAGCGGTAATAATAAAACCGGAACCGACACCGCCGCGCTCGGGCGCTGGGCCCGGCATGCCAGGCTGTGGAATACCGAATCGTTTAAAGAATTCCGGCATCTCCGGCGGCATGTCCTGTCCTGCCATGTTGTCCATTTTTTTCGCCGTGACACTGATATTCACCACGGCCGGGCCTTGCGATTCCACCAGCGATACAAAATCCGGTAACTGCCGCGCGAGCGTGATCGGCGCGGCGTCGGGCTTCGCCGTCTGTTCCTGCACCGCATTGGCTTGCGCCATGCCGACCGGCGAATGTTGATGAACATATGAACCTACCGCGAGTGCCGATGCGATTGCTATGGCAAGAGTCGTTCCACGAGTCAAATTTTTCTCCATTGAAAAGGTCTCCAGTGATTTTGAGAGTGCGGCTAAGAATTGCTACATGCCGACGGTTTAGTAGATTTCAAGATAATAGACCGTGAAGTTTTCGCAAAGTTCACGGTGAACTTACGGTATGATTCTCAGTCACGCTTTCCATCGACTCGTCTATGACAGCGTTTCCACTGACCTTACTCTGCGCGCTCCACGGTATCTTTAGAACCTAGCCACCATGCATATCCACATACTCGGCATTTGCGGCACGTTCATGGGCGGCATCGCCGCGATTGCAAAAGAGAGCGGCCACAAAGTCACTGGCTGCGATGCCAATGTCTATCCGCCCATGAGCACACAACTCGAAGCGCTCGGCATTGCGCTCACCGAAGGTTTCGACTCGACACAAGTTTCACTTAAGCCCGATCTTTACGTCATCGGCAACGTCGTGTCGCGCGGCAATCCGCTGATGGAGGAAATTCTCAATCGCTGCCTGCCCTACACGTCAGGCCCGGCATGGCTGGCGGAGCACGTGCTGACCGGACGCTGGGTCTTGTCCGTTGCCGGAACGCACGGCAAGACCACAACGTCATCCATGCTCGCCTGGATTCTCGAATACGCCGGATTAAAACCGGGCTTTCTGATCGGCGGCATCCCGACGGATTTCAATCTCTCCGCGCGGCTTGGCGGCGCTCACAATGGAAATAGTTACTTCGTCATCGAAGCGGACGAATACGACACCGCATTCTTCGACAAGCGCTCGAAGTTCGTTCATTATCGCTCGCGCACCGCGATTTTGAATAATTTGGAATTCGATCACGCCGATATTTTTCCCGACCTCGCCGCCATCGAAACCCAGTTCCATCATTTGGTGCGCACCATTTCTGGCAATGGCCTCATTGTCAGCAACGGCAACGACCTAAATCTCGAACGGGTGCTAAAAAAAGGCGCTTGGACAGTCATGGAGCGATTCGGCGCGAGCCAGTATTGGAGCGGCTCTCAGCCTAATGTCGATGGGAGTTTTACGGTTTTTTTGAAGAACGATGCGATCGGCAAACTCAACTGGAACCAACTCGGCGAACACAATCGTCTGAACGCGCTCGCCGCCATCGCCGCCGCGCGCCACGCCGGTGTTTCTCCGCAGACCAGCATCGCCGCACTGGAGAAATTCCAGGGCGTCAAACGCCGCATGGAAATCAAAGGCGTCGTCAACGGCATCACCGTTTATGACGACTTCGCCCATCACCCCACGGCAATCGCGACCACGATCGCCGGCTTGCGCCATCGTGTCGGCAAGGCACCCATCCTCGCCGTGCTCGAACCGCGTTCCAACACCATGAAACAAGGCGTGTGGAAAGACCATCTGGCCGCGAGTTTGCAAGGCGCAGAAGAAGTGTTTTGCTACACCGCGAATTTAGGTTGGGATGCGGCGGGCGCCCTATGCACGCTCGGCGAAAAAGTGAAAACGAGTGACGACATCGATACGCTTATTGCAATGATTCAACTGTCGGCCAAGTCGGGCGACCATGTGTTGATTATGAGTAACGGCGGGTTTGCCGGGATACACGGCAAACTGCTGGAGAAATTAAAAGCCACAAACGTCTCTTAACCCGTCATTCCCGCGAAGGCGAGAATCCATGTTGACTATAATAAATCAAAATGATAGGGGTCGAGAAGGGCTCTCGCCCTCCCCGCCCGCCGAACCGTGCGTGTGGCCCGAGGCCGGCCCCGGTTCTCCCGCACACGGCTCTCCAGTCGGTGGTTTCCTCATCGGGATTGGCTTGCCAGAGCATGAGCCTCAGTCATCGTGAAGAGTCCCAACTCAGCAAAGTAGGCCTTTGGCCAGCGGCGATGGTCGTCAGGCGTGCGTCCAGTACCGGGCCGCTTCTGCTGCTTACGCCGCAGAGATCGCAACCTTCGCCGGATGAAGCCGTCCATTCCACTGTATGTCCACGGATGTGCGTGTTGAAAGTATTCATACCACCCTCGGAGCATCGGGTTCAGGTCCGCAATGATACAAGCCAGACTGTCTCCGCGTGTGCGCCTGATCTTGGCACGAATCCGATCGCGTATCGCATGCAGACTCTTACGCCGTACCCAGCGTTCTCCCGCCTCGAAGCGGTAGCCCAGAAAGTCGAAGCCTTGGCCC
>JBKJHT010000051.1:0-4148 GCA_046598945.1 Burkholderiales bacterium
AGCCAGCTGTCTTTCGCTCGATGTAGAACACATTTTTCTTACAAACGATCCGCTATTTCGGCGCGTGCCAAGGCTTGCGCTGAGGATAATTTAGATCGGTCGGACCGCAATATCAGTTGAGTTTACGTTGGTTGCTTAGAATTTTTTAGTTCTCACGATAGCGGCAATTCTGCAGCACATGAACCTCGACTAAGATTTCTATCGCGACACTTTATGGCTATTTTTTGTAAAAATCCCTACTTGACCAAGTAGGCGTTGAACGAATTTCAAAAGATATTTGCTACTCAATGAGGAAAATGACTTGGCTACGGCAAAAGTCCACGTGCGCGTCTAAGTGCAAATTTGCCAAAAATATTTGAGCAACTTCCAATGGTTTTGATTCATCCGCCGTCGCATTCACAGACCTCTGAAATTAACGGTCACGATCGCGTGAAATACGCATTCAGACAACTTCTATGGAAACGACCGCGCATAGATAAGTTGCGCCCGCTACTTTCACTATGCCTGCGTACCTGCCTTTCGCGCAGTCATCCGGGACACTCACATCCAGGGCTACGCTTGCCGACTCGTCCGCACTGAGCTGGACTTCGCGCGGCGTAAACGTGAGTCTCTCCTCGGCGATGCGATAGCCCGAATCACCGAGCAGTGTTGTGCAGTGCGGCACCAAGCGTACCGAATCCGCGTTATCGTTGTGTAGTTTGATATTGATCCGAGCAACGTCGCCTGCACGAACCGTTTTTGGCTCCAATTGGGTAATATCTCCAGCCTTGTCGGCACGCGTTTGTGGCAGCACCGACCAATCTTTGGCGGCGCCCTGCAATTTAGGTAGCACCGCAGCAATTGCATCGACAAAATCGTGCGCCTCATGCAGTAGCTGCTTGAAGTCGGTTCCGGGTAGGCTCGATGCGTTTTGCTGCGCAGAGCCATCAGCGCGCACCTGTCGCGCGGCGAGTACCCCCGCCGCCATATCTTCATTCAAAATCGACGCTGCCGATCCCACTAGCGCAGCCGCCTCACGTATCGTTGCGCTCGATGCTGCGGGTGTTGCCGCAGCGCCTTGCGAAGCTTCGAGCATCGGCCTTGTCGCGGCGGGCAGGCCATTAGCTTCCGCAAACGGAAACGGCTTCAACATGCGCTGCAACGCAGTAGCGGTTTGCTGCAGTGAGGTTTGGCGCGGACTTCTATAGTAGTGCGGCATGGTTGCGCTCCCTTATAAATCGCGGCTAGCTACGTAGTCAATCAAGTGCTGCATGAACGTTTTCTCAGCGCTGTTTTCGATGCCGCCATAGGCGTGAGTGAACTCGTACAGCGCTGCGCCGGCCAAATGCCGAAGCACCGAGCGGGCGTACTCAATGCTGCCATAGTGTTGCATCTGGTTGATTATCCAATGCACTTCGCCGGAGGAACGATTGCGGCGCGGTTCGCGTAGGAACGCCTGTACTCGGTCGGCATCGCGCGCTTCGCTATGACGTAGCAAGTGAACCAGCATCAACGTACGCTTACCCTCAAGAAGATCGCCGCCGATCTCCTTGCCATACTTATCTTGCTCGCCGACCAAGTTCAACAAGTCGTCTTGGATTTGAAACGCGGCGCCGAGGTAGAAACCGAACAAATTGAATCGATCGAGATCGATACCGTCGCGCGTAGCGATCATCGCCCCGATGCGGCAAGGATGAATGAAGCTGTACCAGCAGGTCTTCTTTAACGTCATCCTGAGATAGTCTTGCTCGGTGACATCGCAGCGCTGATCGCGAATCCAGCCTAGCTCCATCGCTTGGCCTTCGAGCGACTCCAGCATCAGGTGATCGACTTCCTCGAACACTCGCCAGGTGAGCTTTTGTCCCAGCACCGGCAGATTGTCTCGAAACAACCGCAAGCTAAGCGCGTTGAGTGTGTCACCCGCGTTTACGGCCAGCGGTACACCGTGCTCTGTGTGCATGGTCGGCTTGCCCCGCCTTAGCTCACTTTCATCCTCCACGTCGTCGTGTACCAAAAAAGCGTTGTGCAGCATTTCCAGCGCCAACGCGGACGGAAGGGCGTCATCCTGCTTGCCGCCGAATGCTACGCAGGTCGCCAGGCAGATCGCCGGCCGAATACTCTTGCCGACGCGCGACAAATGCGCGGCAAGCGGGTCATACAAGTAGCGCCGCGGCTCGCGTTTGGGCAGCGCACCGAGCAACCCCTTCAGGGTAACCTCTTGATAACGACTCAAGTGCTGTTGTAGCGGTGTCGCTTCAGCAAGCATATCGAGTGCTGTTCGCTCTGCTTTGCGTTCGGCAACGCCACCACGTCATCACGTGACGATCCTCACCCTGCCACTTCGCGCCTGGGACTGTGCGGCGGGCGTGGCGCCGGCCTGCTTCTCACTAGCGGGTTTCTTACCGGCCCGATTGCCGCGGCCGACCACCTCCGCCTCCGCCGCGCGCGCAGCCATGAGTTGTACGGCGCGCCGCACCAGCATCATGGCATCCGTTGCGATGTCGGAGCCACTCGGCGCGCTAATGTGATCCGACGGGAACGGCAGCGTATCCCAAAGTTTCAGCGCTTTATCCATCAACCGTTGGGCGGACAAGCCGAGGGTCACCCAGGTGTCATCCCACGGCAGCCCCTGCTCGTACCGCGCCCGATCAAGAGCGCGCCAAGGCGCAAAAATCTCCGGCTCGTGCAACGGCCACAAGGTACAGGTAGGCGCGGATGATCCGCTCGCGCTTAGAATACCGTTGACCGCGCGCCGCGCTGCTTCGTTTGCGGACTCCATAGTGGCGAGATCGGTGTAGGTGCGCACATAATCCGACGCAAGAAACATGTTGGCAATTCGCGTTGTTGCTTCCGGCCGTAGCGCCCAGGTGTTGACCAGATTCACCAGCAACGGCTCTTCGTTGATGTCCTCCTCATGCGCACTGAGCTTGACGCTCGGGTCGAGGAACCAATGGTGCAAATGCTCATCCTTGAGTGTGACGTAATCGCCGTAGTTCACGCTGCGCTTAAGTTGCTCCCACACTTCGGCCTTGACTTCTTCCGGCGTGCAGTCCTTCGCCGTCTTGCCGTTCAAACCCGTCGCTTCCCAGTCGGAGATGTCGACCGAAATAATGCCCTTCACCTTTCCATCGCCGTACTCACTGAGATCGATATCGCGCCAGAACTGCGGCTGCGAAATCGAAGTCAGCGCCCAAGGCGAGTCCACATAGATGGTGTGGCCATGCGCGAGCTTCACATCTTCAGTCAAGTATATCTGTATGCCGGTCATCCACTCGGTCAGGTCATCCAAGGTGTAGAGATGAGCAAGTTGAGGATCGGCAGAAATCAGCTCCGGCGTCAGTAGCTCGATGATGTCTTCGATCGGGATGGCGAAGATGAAATAGTCGCCTTCGATTCTGGTTGACGTCCCGGCGTGTTCAACACTGACGGCGTGAATACGCCCTTGCCGATACTCGACCGCTTTGACCTTGGCGCCAGTGTGATAACGAACGCCCCTCTTGATTAGATAGTCGAGCCAAGGATTGATCCAAACATCGTTAGTCGGCCCATTGAGCACGCGATCACTGCTCGGCCCAGGCGTAGCGATATCGAACATCAACTGCACGAAGATATCGCCGATAGTCTTGGTGCTTGCATGGTCGGCCTTAGCCGCCACCAGCGAGCGCGTAATACCATGGCCCAATAGCTTCTTGTAGGAGGGTGAGCGCGGCTCGGCGTCGATAAACTCCCACCACGGAATTTTCTCGTACTCATTTAGGCGGCGTTCATGGCAGGACGTGATAATCTGCCAGATGCGTGAGGCAAAGAACGTAATTTCCTCATGCGATAGCCCAAAGTCGCCGCCGTACAAGCGTCCCGCGTCGTCGAGTGCCACACTGACGTCGCCCCAATTGCGCGGGAAGCGCGACGGCAACTCGATCGGGCGCCGCGCAAACCGGCAGATCTGGATGCGCGTGGTGTCCACCAAGTTGTCCGCCACTGATCGATTTCCGGATATTGGGATACGCTGCATGGTGTCGATAACGTGCTGGTAGAAACGCGGAAAGAAGCGAAACTCGTGTTCCCCTGGAAGCTCTTTGCGCATGCCCCGTGGGCCCGGTGTGGCGCTTCCCGGTACGCCGATACTACGCGCCTTGCCGCCTGGAATTGAGAGTGCCTCATATACTTCG
>JBKJHT010000163.1:0-19071 GCA_046598945.1 Burkholderiales bacterium
CCGCCTCACCGGTGATATCGTTGGTGATGTAAAGCTGGATGCGGCCGCTCATGTCTTGAATGGTCGCGAAGCTTGCTTTACCCATTACGCGTTTGAGCATCATGCGGCCGGCGACGCTGGCCGTGACGGGCTGCACATCAAACTCTTCATTCGCTTTCGCACCGTGCCCATCGTGTAACAATTGAGCATAATCTTTTCGATCGAAATCGTTGGGAAAGGCGATGCCGTGGGCGCGAATGTCTTTCAGCTTGGCGCGTCGTTCTTCGATAATCTTGTTGGTATCTTGAATCGGTTCTTGTTGCTCTGCCATAAATTAAATTCCCTGCTTCAAACTGGCGCTGATGAATACGTCGAGGTCGCCGTCTAGCACGGCTTGGGTGTTGCCGACTTCGACGTTGGTGCGTAAATCTTTGATGCGCGATTGGTCTAATACATAGGAGCGAATTTGATGGCCCCAGCCGATGTCGGTTTTGGAGTCTTCGAGTTTTTGTTGCTCCACTTGGCGTTTACGTAATTCCGCTTCGTACAGCCGCGATTTCAACATCGCCATCGCTTCGGCGCGGTTGCGATGCTGCGAGCGATCATTCTGACATTGCACGACGATGTTGGTTGGCAAGTGGGTGATGCGAATCGCCGAATCGGTCTTGTTGATGTGCTGGCCACCGGCGCCGCTGGCGCGAAATGTATCGATGCGCAAATCCGCCGGATTGATATCGATCTGGATAGAATCATCCACTTCCGGATAGACGAAAACACTGGCAAACGAAGTATGACGGCGATTACCGGAATCGAACGGCGATTTGCGCACCAAGCGATGCACGCCAGTTTCACTGCGCAAATAACCAAACGCGTAATCGCCGCTTATTTTTAGCGCGGCGGATTTGATGCCTGCCACGTCACCCGCTGATTCCTCCAGCACGTCGACCGTATAGCCGCGCTTCTCACCATAACGCGTATACATGCGGAACAACATTTGCGCCCAGTCCTGGGCTTCCGTGCCGCCTGAGCCGGATTGAATATCGAGGAAGCAATTGTTCGGATCCATCGGATTGGAAAACATGCGGCGAAATTCCATGTCCGCGACGGTTTTCTCCATGCCGACAAGATCATCCGCAACGCTCGCCAACGTGCCATCGTCGTCCTCGTCACGCGCCATGGCAAACAGCTCGCGCGCGTCGGACAAAGACTGATCCAGGCTTTCCAACGTCAGCACGATACCTTCCAGGGTTTTCTTCTCGCGGCCGAGTTCTTGAGCCTTCTCCGCGTCCTGCCAAATCGCCGGATTTTCAGCGAGCTTATTTACTTCGATAAGGCGCGAATGTTTGGTATCGAAGTCAAAGATACCTCCGCAACTCGGATGTGCGCTGCGTTAAATCGTCGAGTTGAGCGGAGAGGGCGTTGAGGTGTTCGGCTTCCATGATTCTAATTTCTTAAAACGACGAATTATACAGTACGCCTTGTTGGTTACCTGCCCCAAAACGACCTATGCCAGGAGGCAAGCGCAGTGCGGCTCTCAGACTATCCATGCCGGGAGGCAATGGCCCAAGGCCACCCCGGCTGGGGGCGGCTCGGGGCACGATGCTATCTGAGCATTTCGGCGCCTAAGCCGACCGCTTTGCCGTCGGACAAACCCGGCGTGAAAACACCGCGACTTCCGCTTCTTTCTCTTGTTGGATCTCGGCGCGAACGCGCGCCATATCTAAACTTCCGGCACGCCGCAGCAAACCTTCGAAAATCTCCGGCTCCGGCAATGCCGGTTCGAGATAAAGAATGACTTGTTCGCGCATAATCATCAGCAGCGGCGATTCGCTGATGCCGAAGGTCGCGGCGAGTTCCGGCTCATCTTCGATCACGATTTGCGCGAGATAGGCGTCGGGGAACTGGGCATTCACCAGCGCTGCGTAATTTAGCATGGGTGTGGTGTCGGCGCCACGTGCCGACCACACGATAATCAGAAATCTGCCGTTGTCCGCTGCCTGTTGAAAGGCTTCGCGGTGAATCTTTAAAATCTCCATAGTGTCCTCCTAATGCTGAGTCATGCGTAGGTAAATCAGAGGAAGTTTTTCCGGTAGTCGAGCGATTTTATCCATCACCAAATAATTACGACGGCCGAAGATGGTGGAGACGTATTTGTCGGCGCGCGGGTCGAGGCTCATGCAAAACGGCTGGATGCCGTGGCGCATCATTCCTTCGCAGGCTTTTTTCGCATCCATCATCAAATAGCGCGGGTCGTGAATGTCAATATCGGACGGTTCGCCGTCGGTTATCACCAGCAATAGTTTGCGCCCGGATGCCTGCGCGCGCAAGAACTCGCCGGCGTGGCGAATGGCCGGGCCCATGCGCGTGGAAAGCAGCGGGGTGATGCCGGCGAGCGCGGCTTTGGCTTGCGGACCATAGGGCGCACCGAAATCTTTAAACCGAAAATAGCTCACGTCGCGCCGACCATTGGAAGTGAAGCCATGGATGGCAAATTCGTCACCCAAATCGCTCATGGCGTCGGCCAACAAAACCAGCGACTCGCGCGCGAGATTGAGAACGGTCGTGTTTTCGCTGCGAATGATGTCGCCGGTGGATTTGGAAATATCCAATAACACCAGCACCGACAGGTCGCGGCCGCGGCGCACGGTGCGCATGTTGATGCGTGGATCGGGTTGGTGCTGACTGCGAATATCGATGACGGCGCGGATCGCGGCATCGAGATCCATACGGTCGCCTTCGTGTTGTTTGCGCAGACGCAACGCCTGCTGAATTTGCGCGGCGCGGATGAGCGCTTTGACGCGCTGCCGCAAGGCTTCGTGACGCTGCAGTACAACGTCAATCACGCTCGGGTCGCCGAGCACCGGCAGCTTCTCGAACAAGGTACACCAAGATGGCCGCTCGAGGCCGATGGTGTAATCCCATTCGCCATAGTCGACGGAACAAGTGACCAGTTCCAGGGCGATGGCATGAGGCGAGTCTTGGTCTTTTTTGTCGGGATCGGGATCTTCAACCTGCGCGTCGCGCAATTCCGGCTGGTCGGGTTGAGCCGCCTCTTCAGGATTGGTTTTAATTTCTTCGAGGACGATGTCGTCGTCCTCGTCCAACATTTGCGGCACGTTGTCGTCGCCGTAATGCCACATGAACGAGTGGTCGTCGCGGTACGGCGGTTGAACCACATAGGTTTTGTAGTTGAACTGTAGGCGTGTTTGGCCGATGTCGTTGGCGAGCGGGTTGGCGAGCTCAACGCAAATACTTTGATCGTCGAGCCGTCCTTGACTCTCTGCCCACATTCGGCGACCACGTTCTACCCAGGGATGATCGTCGGCATAATTGGGATCAAGCAAGGCGCGGGATAAGCGTGCGACGAGTTCAACAAAGGCGCCGCCGAGATCCGGCGTCGCGACATGCCAGGCTTTCCAAATATTGCGTAGGCCCGGAAATTCTCGAATCGCCAGTGCTTCGATGCGCGCGTCTTCCAACATCGAAACGACCACGATCTTGATGGGCTTGTAGTTGCCGGCCTTGAAGCGGGCACGGGTGAAAGTCAAATGCGCTGCGGCGTGGGTCGCGGCGGCACGGTAAAGCTCGGCGCCTGAACCGATTTTTCTACCGCCGTAAGCATCGGGCAAATAAATGGTTTGTCCATCAATGAACGGCCGATGATTATGGATCGCCAAATCTTTTTTGGCCTTGGGATGCATGATCCATTCGTGCCCCCACAGCGCGCGCAGATAAAGCTGCAAGCGCCGGTTGACGTGGCTGAACAGAGTACCCTCCCCACCCAGCTTGAGCATGGCGATGGCATCCTTGCTATCGAGGGAAAAATATTTCCTTTGCGCGTCGGCATCGCGGGAATGAGTACGCAGGCCGACTTGCACCCAGCGCCTAAGTCCGCTGATGGTCAGGCCGTCAAGCAACATCGGCAAGCGGTCGAAAAACAGCGGTAATACGGCAGGCGATACGGCCGATGTTGCGCTTACCAGCCGCAGGTATTCAAGGAACGCCGGCGTATCGCCAAGCTTCTGGGCGGCTAGCGAACTGGTGGCGAAAAACTGATCGAGTGGCGCGCTGCCCGCGCGTTCACTCACGCGCATCGCCGTTTCGATCAACGGTTGAATGATGCTGGTGTCCAAAATCTCCACGACCAACGGAACTTGCCGCAAATAGGCAACCAGTGGCGCCCAGCCCGCGCCGTTAGTTTTGAGTTTCATCAGTCCGCGAGTGTAGTCATCGAGGCCGGCGTCCCCTAACTTTCCGTGGGCAGTTGTTGCCGCGGACTGGATTAGGGCGACTAGCGACGCATCCAGATCGGCGGGCAAGTGATGCCGAATGTTTAATAAATCGGTGATCAATGGTTATGGCATTCAGCAGAATTATGGGTTACCCATTCCATAGCCGAATACCCGCTCATCGCCTTAGGCCAAGCCGCCCTTGCCCTCCCCGATTTCGCGGGAGACGGGATGTTCTCCTTCTCGCGCAGTGGGGGGAGAAGGTCGGGACGGGCTGGTTTCAGGCCATCAGGGTGGCGGCAATCGAAGCCCCGAAACGAAATGTCGAAGCAGGCAATCATCGTTAAAAATAGGTTCGGACAATCGCATCCAACGCATCGCGCATATCCGGATCGTCGGTGATGGGCCGCACCAAGGCGACGCGACACGCGGCGACGGGATTAATTTTTCGCGCAATCAACTGACCGGCATAGATGAGCATGCGGGTCGAGGTGCCTTCGTCTAGGCCGTGGCCTTTGAGATTGCGCGCCCGCTCTGCGATGCTGACTAACTTACTGGCACTATCGGCATCCACCCCCGATTCATGGACAACAATCTCCGCCTCGATATCGTGGTTGGGGTAGCCAAAATCCAACGCGCCGAAGCGCTGCTTGGTCGATTGCTTGAGATCTTTCAACACGCTTTGGTAGCCGGGGTTGTAGGAAATGACCAATTGAAAATCCCGGTGCGCCGCAACGCTTTCGTTCTTTTTATCGAGCGGCAACATGCGTCGCGTGTCAGTCAGCGGGTGGATCACGACCGTCGTGTCCTGACGCGCCTCCACCACTTCATCCAGATAACAAATCGCGCCGTTGCGCACCGCCAAGGTGAGCGGCCCATCTTGCCAATGCGTACCCGAGACATCAAGCAGAAAACGCCCCACCAAATCCGACGAAGTCATGTCTTCATTGCAGGCGAGCGTGATGAGGGGCTTGCCCAACTTCCACGCCATATATTCCATAAAGCGCGTCTTGCCGCAGCCGGTCGGCCCCTTCAACATCATCGGCATGCGCGCCGCATAAGCGGCTTCGAACAACTCGATTTCATCGGACACCGCGCGGTAATAAGGCTCGGCGTGAATCACATATTGTTTAACAGAATCGTTCGAGGGCGAGACAGGATTGAGCATATCGCTATTCATAGGGGTGGTTTACGGATCTATTTTCGGCGCGCAATGGGCACTACGCCGGTTAAGCATTTTCGAGCCTCGGACCACAAGCAAAGTTGCGCGGCACGCAGCGCAATTCCATCGGCCGCAAGTATGCGTGCGAATACGCCGACGCCGCTTGGTAGCAACGATACCCCGGCGTAAATGTCGTCGATCGCCTCCAGCGCGGTGCGCATTGGCGCCAGCATATCGGGCGCCAATTCTCGACACAGGCACATGAAACTTGCCTGAGCGGTGAACCTTCCCGTTACACCCGGCACAGCCGCCAAAATGGATCGGCCATCGATTCGGATGCGGTCTCTTACCAGCACCTTGTCAGCAACATCACGAATGACGATGTCGCTGCAAAACCAGTCGAACGCCTCGCCTTGATCGCGATGATCGTGCATCAAGAACGCATCGCTCAACATCACTCGCGCTGCATCACCCATGACCACATTGACGGATGAGCTGATGCGCGCGCCGGCGAATAAGATCATTGGATCCGGCAGATATTCGATCACCGAATCACTGTCGGCCAAAAGGTGAACGGCCTGACTTGCCGCCGCAATGGGCATGCTATGAACGATGGTCGATGCCGACGTGGTTACATGCGCCTGGCTTGCGGGCTCCATTTGCACCGTTAACTCCAATCGATCATGCTCGAAAATTCCACCGGCGCAGGACTGCACATACACCGTCGCCATGCCCGCCGGATCACCGGGCATATAGAACGGCCGACAAATATGAAATGGATAGGGCGCGAATTGTTTTGCGATATGCGTCCGACCCGATTCCCCGGTGGCAAAGTGCAACACGGCTGAGCGCGAAGCCGGCGCGTCCATGGCGAGCGCTTCTACATCCGCGGCTAGAATGCGATCACCGGTCAAACAACACCTCCCGCGCAATCTGGTCGACTACGGCGTCGACACCTTCGCCGGTGGCGCAGTTGGTTAGCAACAATGGCTTTCCCGCTCGCACCTCTTTCGCTTCGCGGGTCATGCGCGGGAGGTCGACGCGAACATAGGGCGCGAGATCCGTTTTGTTGATAATCAGCAAATCACATTGCAATACCCCCAGACCGCGCTTGCGCGGAATATCGTCGCCGCCGGCGACATCGATGACGAACAGCCAATAGTCTACGAGATCAAGGGAGAACGACGAGGCTAAATTGTCACCCCCACTCTCGATCAAAATCAAATCGAGTGGATTAAATTGCTGCTCCAGGTATTCCGCCGCCTGCAGATTGAGCGTTGGATCTTCGCGGATAGCGGTATGCGGGCAGGCGCCGGTTTCCACCGCCATGACTCGATCGGCGGCGATCAAGCCGCTGCGCTTGATGCGCTCGGCATCTTCTTTGGTGACCAGATCGTTGGTAATGATGGCGATCTCGGTTCCGCGGGCGATAAAGCGCGGAATCAGCTGCTCAAGCAGCGCGGTTTTTCCTGAACCGACCGGCCCGCCGATGCCGACGCGCGCGGGCCCCGGATGGCGCTGCGACTTTAGAATGGCGCTCATCTCAGCGCAGCATATAACGTTGGGCGAGCGGTAATTCGCGCGCCGGTTCACAGGTCACCAGCTTATCGTCGATAAAGACTTCAAAGGTCTGCGGGTTCACCGTGATGTTTGGGCAAATGTCGTTATGCAGCATGTGCTGCTTGTTCAATTTTCGCGTACCGCGCGCCGCGACACAAGGTTTGCGAATGCCGAGTTTCTCTTCGATGCGATTGTCGACCGCCAATTGGTTCACGAAATTCACGCTCAGGGATTGTTTCGCCTGGCCAAAGGCGCCCCACTGGGGCCGCATTAATACTGGCTCGCAGGTCATTAGGCTCGCAGCGCTGTCGCCCATGGCGGACCAGACGATAAACCCCCCCTTCACAACGAGCTCAGGCTTGACACCGAAAAACGCAGGTCGCCACAGCACAATGTCCGCAAGCTTTCCTTTCTCCAAGGAACCGACGTGGGCATCGATACCGAAAGTACGCGCGGCATTGATCGTATATTTCGCGATGTATCGTTTGATGCGTTCATTATCGCCAAGCTTGGTTTTTTCCTCTTTAAGCCGACCGCGCTGATCTTTCATCTTGCTCGCCAACTGCCAGGTGCGGCAGATGACTTCATTGATGCGCCCCATGCCTTGGCTGTCGGATCCGAGCATCGAGATCGCGCCAATGTCATGCAGTACGTCTTCCGCGGCGATGGTTTGCGCACGAATGCGGCTCTCGGCAAAGGCAACGTCCTCCGGTACCGAGGGATTCAAGTGATGGCACACCATGATCATGTCGAGGTGTTCGTCGAAGGTGTTCACGGTGTAGGGATTAGTCGGATTGGTCGACGACGGCAAACAGTTCATGTGCCCGGCAACGGAAATAATATCCGGAGCATGGCCGCCACCGGCGCCTTCCATGTGGTACATGTGGATGGTGCGACCATTGATTGCCGCGAGGGTGTCCTCGAGAAATCCACTTTCGTTCAAGGTGTCGGTATGCAACTGCACCTGAAAATCGAGTTCGTCGGCAACGGACAAACAAGTATCGATCACCGCTGGCATGGCGCCCCAATCTTCGTGGATCTTCAGCCCCAGGCAACCACCGGCCAGTTGATCGATCAACGAACGCGGCTTGGAGGAATTGCCGCGGCCGAGAAAACCAAAGTTGATCGGCCACTGTTCCGCAGCTTGCAACATCTTGCCGACATTCCACGCGCCGCCACAGTCGATACCGACGGTGATCGGGCCAAGAGAGCCGCCCAGCAGGGTCGTCAGGCCGGATGCAATGGCATGCTCGCACAGTTGCGCGCTATCGAAATGCACGTGAACATCAATACCACCAGGCGTTGCGATCAAGCCCTCGGCATCGCGCACCGCGGTAGCCGCGCCGCAAATCAATTGCGGATGCACGCCGTCCATCACGGCGGGATTGCCGGCTTTGCCGATGGCGACGATGCGGCCATCCTTAATTCCAATGTCACCTTTGATAATGCCCAACACGGGATCAATGATGACCGCATTGCTGATCAACATGTCCAGCGCACCCATGGCGCTGTCGTAGCCAGCAGTCAGGCCCAAGCCATCGCGCAGTGTTTTTCCGCCACCGTGCAGGCATTCATCCCCCGGTACCGCGTGGTCGTGCTCAATTTCGGCGAACAGCGACGTATCGCCAAGACGCACGGCATCGCCTTTGGTAGGGCCGTACATGGCGGCATATTCTTTGCGCGTCATTTTCGCCATGGTTATGCTCCCTTGAAACCGCGGTCTCTAGCGAGCTTCACGGCTTGTGCTTTGCGCTCGGGGCTGCGGGTTGAACCGTTGGTGAGATTGTTCAGCCCATACACCTCGCCCGTGCCACCGAATGCCGCGAGAGTCACCTCTTTGCTTTCGCCCGGCTCGAAGCGCACCGCCGTTCCTGCGGGAATATCCAAGTGCATGCCATAGGATTTTTCGCGATTGAATTGCATGGCGCGATTGACCTCGAAGAAATGGTAGTGACTACCGACTTGGATAGGGCGATCACCCGTATTGAGCGCCTTGATCTTCACCTTGCGCCGACCGGCGTTGAGTTCGATATCCTCATCCGGCGTGATGATTTCGCCGGGATGTATCTGAATTTGTTTTTTGCCTTTGCCCTTACCTGGACGAATGGGATCGTGAACCGTCACCAGTTTTGTTCCGTCGGGAAAGGTTCCTTCCACTTGGATGATAGGCATCATGTCCGCGACGCCGGGCATGACATCGTCCATGCTTAATAGGGTGGAACCATAGCCGATCAACTCGGCGACCGAGCGCCCTTCCCTGGCGCCCTCCAATATTTCGTCGACGATAAAGGCGATCGCCTCCGGGTGATTGAGTTTGAGACCCTTAGCTCTGTGCTTGCGCGCAATCTCGGCGGCGGTGAAAATCGTCAAGCGTTCCATTTCCGTTGGCGTTAGGAGCATGGTGTTTTCCTATTAGCTCAATTTGCAAATAATCGCGATTGGCCAACTTCGTGGCGCATCATGGCAATCTCCGACGCGGGGACGAAGCTCGATAGCTCATCACCTACGACCCCCTTCAATAAACCTTCAATCATTAGGTGCGCCGTTTGAAGAATTTTTTGCGCATCGATGTGTCCGATGATACCCAGCCGAATCGCGCCGCCAAGGACGCCCAAACATAGCGTATGGGCTGACGTGATCTGCGCCCCTTCGCTCGACATACCCACGCCGCTCCACAGCAGACCTTGCACCGCGCCGACATGGCCAAACGCCTGCCCGCTGCTTACTCGTTTCCGGTACGCATCGGCTTGCGGTGTTCCCAATTGGCTATGGATTCGCAACAATGTTGCGCCTGCGCGCCGCGAGCCTTCGCGAAGTTCGCGCGCCAGCGCCAGGGATTCCAATTCGCCATCGCATGCAGCCACCCGATCAAGATCATCGGCCGCCTCATGGGTTCGGATTAATGCAACCCGATCGCAGGTCGCCCAACGATGAGCAAGCTGGCCCACGAGGAACGATTCAATATCGATTGCGCTCGGCAACATCCGATCCGCGTGTAACGTTTCCAGGCCCCAGGAAAACGCCATGCCGCCGCTTGGAAAAAATGTGTCGCCGTGTTGTAAGGCGGTTAAAAGTGATTTCGAACTAGCCATCGATGTGCTGCGCCTTTCCACTGGCGAGAAGATGATGCAACCTATCCAGATAGCCTTGTGCCGGCCCCTCGACAGCAATGCGGATTGCGTCGCGGTCGAACTGTACTTTCCAATGCATATTGCCCGCGAAGTACCCAATTTCTAGCGCCGCCGCCGTGTCCTTGGCCCTTAACGCCAGCCATTGTTCCGCTTCCATACGCACGACGATGGCGCGGCCCGATTCCAATAGCAAAACAGCGCCATTGGCAAGCTGTTCCGAACGGGGCAACGCGATGGCGACATCTTCGCCACGATCAGTAACCGCACGCAAGCGATGCCTTAAGGTATCTTGTTTCTTGAGAGTGATGTAATGAACCGCGCCATCATGCTCCAGGTCATGAAGCCGATGCGCAATGTCGTGATCGGTCGCGAAGCCAAGGATATGCGTGAGGGTTTGCATACATCCCGATTAAAGTAGCCGAGCGGCGGCGCCCGCCCAAAATTCGCGTCGTTTCAGATCGATAAACAAACTCCGCTCGCTTCGTTACTTTGATACGAAAACCAGCCCCCGCCGTAGCGGAGGCTGGAAGGGCAACGTTTAACGATGTGCGATTTCTTTCTCGTTCGGAATGCCTGGGATAGGCGCTTCCGATGTGCCAACCGTCTTGCGCGTAAAAGCTTCCACTTGCTCGCGTGCGCCTTCCGGATCGGTGATCCACTTTTTATAGAAGTCGTACGGGCAGGCGGCGACACCTTTGTCGCCTTCGTGTGAATTGATCTTACCGGTATAACCACGATGCAGCAGCTTGAACAAGTGGTTCTCCGACTGCATGTTTTTGCGCGCATCGCGGATCAGGAACTTCGACAACGCGGCGTACTGTACACCCATGTCTTCCTCACCGCACTCACCCAAGGTACGGCCATCGAAGCCGATGATGGCGGAATGACCGAAGTAGGAATACACGCCGTCGAAGCCGGCGGCGTTGGCCACTGCAACGTAGGTATTATTTGCCCATGCCATGGCTTTGGCCATAATGATTTGCTGCTCTTTTGCCGGATACATATAGCCTTGGCAGCGGATGATCAACTCGGCGCCGCGCATGGCGCAGTCGCGCCAAATTTCCGGATAGTTGCCGTCGTCGCAAATGATCAGGCTGATCTTCAGGCCTTTGGGACCATCGGACACGTAGGTGCAATTTCCCGGATACCAGCCTTCGATCGGCACCCACGGCATGATCTTGCGATACTTTTGCACGATCTCGCCTTGATTGTTCATCAGGATAAGGGTGTTATAAGGCGCTTTGTTCGGGTGCTCTTCGTGGCGTTCGCCGGTGAGAGAAAACACGCCCCATACATTGGCTTTGCGGCAAGCCGCGGCAAATATTTCCGTTTCCTCGCCGGGTATCGACGCGGCGGTATCGTACATTTCTTTGCTGTCGTACATGATTCCGTGAGTAGAGTATTCCGGAAAAATAACCAAGTCCATGCCCGGCAAACCCGTCTTCATACCAACAACCATATCGGCGATCTTGCGGCAATTCTCCAACACCTCTTTCTTGGTGTGCATACGGGGCATTTTGTAGTTGACCACGGCCACGCCGACGCAATCATCACTGCTAGAAATATCTCCATGTAACATCTTTAGTTCTCCTCGAAAAATGCAGGTTGCCCCGCGTCAACAAATTTATACCGTGAGGTAAGAGTGAATCTTTGCTTTATCGACCGACTCTTTCGGTCCTTGGTACACAAACTCTCCCTTTTCGATGATAAGAAATCGATCGGCGATCGCCATCGTAAAACTCAAAACTTGTTCCGAGACGACAACCGAGAATCCGCGCTCTTGCTTGAGCTTATTCAGCGCTTTGGCAATATCCTTGATAATCGATGGCTGCAATCCCTCGGTCGGCTCGTCTAACAATAGGACGTTCGGATTAGTCACCAGCGCCCTGGCGATGACCAGTTGTTGCTGCTGGCCACCCGATAGATTGCCGCCCTTGCGATCCTTCATTTCCTTCAATACCGGAAACGTGCTGTAAATGTATTCTGGAACGTCCGCATCCGGATTGGCTTCCATGCCGGTGCGAATATTCTCCTCCACGGTAAGGTAAGGAAACACCATCCTGCCCTGTGGAACGTAGGCCATGCCTTGCACCACGCGCTCATAGCTTTTGGCCTTGAAAAGCTCCACGCCGTTGAGCAATACGCTACCGCCCTTGGCCGGGATAATGCCGATCAAAGATTTGAACAAGGTCGTCTTGCCCATACCGTTACGACCCATGATAGCGACGGTTTCGCCCTCGTTGACATCGAAGCTGATGTCGCGAATGACATGGCTTTCACCGTAGTTGACATTCAGATGAGTAACTTTCAGCATCGCCTAAAGTCCCAGGTACGTTTCGATCACTTTGGGATCGTTTTGCACTTTATCCATACTGCCTTCGCTGAGCACTTTGCCTTGATGCAACACTGTCACGCGGTGGGCAATCTTGCGCACGAATTCCATGTCGTGCTCGATCAGAATGATCGAGCGACCCTTGGAAATTCGGTTTAACAATTCCGCCGTTAGATCTCTTTCGCGCGCGCTCATTCCGGCAACCGGCTCGTCCAGCAATAGTAGTTCTGGTTCCTGCATCAGCAGCATGCCGATCTCGAGCCACTGCTTTTGACCGTGGCTCAATGTACCGGCCTTGGTGTCTACTTCGTCCTTCAAATACATGTCGTGCGCGACTTGCCTGACGCGCTGTTTGATTTCATCGGTCGATCTAAAGAATAGCGAACCAAAAATACCGCGTTTCTTGGGATAGGACAGCTCTAGGTTTTCCCAAACGGTTAAATCCTCATATACCGAAGGCGTTTGAAATTTTCGGCCGACACCGGCGCGGGTAATCTTGTATTCGTTTGCTTTGGTGAGCTCTTGGCCTTTAAATTTGATACTGCCGGCCGATGGTTTGGTCTTGCCGCAAATCATGTCCAACAAAGTAGTCTTGCCGGCGCCGTTCGGGCCGATGACGCAGCGCAGTTCGTCTTTTTCGACGAACAGATTCAAGTTATCGACCGCCTTGAATCCATCGAAGGAAACGGTGAGATCCGATACTGAAAGGATTTCAGTACTCATGGCGTTTCCGATTCAAGCTTCTTGCCAACCGGCGCCTTAAGATTTTCGGGTTGTTTTTTTCCAACGCGTAATTTATCCATCAAGCTGGCTAGACCACCGGGCAAAAACATTACGACGATGACAAACAGCGCGCCGATAAAATACAACCAGTATTCGACAAAATTCTCGGAGAAAAAAGTCTTGGCGTAACTCACCACCAACGTGCCGTAAACCGCACCGATCAACGACAGCCGGCCGCCCACGGCGGCGTATATCACCATTTCGATGGAGGGTACGATGCCAACCAGCGACGGCGAGGCCAGGCCTACTTGTATGGTAAACATCGCGCCGCCAATAGACGAAAACACGGCGGCGACGGCAAAGATAAAGGCCTTAAACATAGCGGGGTCATAGCCGGAAAAACGCACGCGATCTTCGCGGTCGCGGATAGCCACTAAGACCTTGCCGAGGCGGCTTCGCAGGATGAATCTGCCGACAACTAGGCAAAGCAGCAACAACACCGCCGTGATGTAGTACATGACCACTTTGGCTTTGTCTTGATCGATATCGACCCCCAAGAACGTCTTGAAATCCGTAATGCCGTTAATGCCGCCGGTGTAACCCTGCTGGCCGATAATGACGATCGCCATAATTCCGGACAGGGCTAGGGTAATGATGGAAAAATAAACCGGACCGACGCGCTTGCGAAAATTGGCGTAGGCTAACGCGAAAGCGAGTACTGCCGGCAGAATAATGATGGCCGGCAGCGTGAACCCAATGTGATGAAACGGCTCCCACCACCAGGGTAGACTTTCCACACTGTTCCAAGACATGAAATCAGGTAACCCGGCCTGGCCAAAAAAAGCCGATAACGCGGTACTGGAAGACGAATCGGCGTTGGCCGCCGCCTCCAGTTTTAGGAACATCGCCATCATGTAAGTACCGAGGCCGAAGAATGCCCCTTGGCCAAGACTCAATATCCCACCATAACCCCAAATCAGCACGATGCCGACGGCGCAGAAAGCGAAGCTAAGATATTTTGCCGCCAGACCGAGCCTGAATATTCCCAGCGAAAATGGAATCACCGCGAGCAGCAACAGCGCCAGAATGATCACGGCGTGGCGATTGATGAAATCCCACAGCGCGGTTGGTTTTAGAGAGGACGCCGAACTCGCCATTAGCGCCTCACCTTGGTCGAAAACAGACCATTCGGGCGGAAATAAATGACGACAATCACCAGCAGCAAAATGCTGGCCCGCGCCATCGAGCCGCTCATAAAATATTCAAACCAGGATTGCATTTGCCCGATGATAAAGGCCGATGCAATGGTTCCCAGCAAACTTTCAACCCCACCGAATACCACGACGATAAACGTATCGACAATGTAAGCCTGGCCGGTCACCGGCCCGGTGGAAGCGAGCATGGTAAACGAACTGCCGGCGATCCCCGCCAAGCCGCATCCCAAGGCAAAGGTAAAGGCATCGACACGCTCGGTATTAATGCCCACGGCGCCGCTGATGGCGCGATTTTGCGTCACGGCACGAATGCGCAAGCCCCAGCGCGTCCGGTATAACAACCAATAGACCGAGACCGACGTCACGATCGCCAGCCCGATAATGAATATTCGGCTCAGGGGAAACGACAAGGTTTCCGTCATCTGCCACGCACCTTGTAACCACGAAACGGTGGGCACTTCGACTTCTTTCGGGCTAATAAACTGGCGGAAAATTTGTTGCAGGATCAAACTCAAACCCCAGGTCGCGAGCATGGTATCGAGCGGACGCTGGTAGAGAAAACGGATGAGCCCGCGTTCAAGCAAATAGCCAAACGCAAAGGTCACAAAAAATGCGAGCACGATACCGATCAAAAAATACACACCCATCGCGTTGGGAAAATAGGTTTCGAACAACAACGCGACGCCATAAGTGGTATAGGCCCCCATTGCCATCAACTCGCCGTGAGCCATGTTGATCACGCCCATCAGCCCGAAGACGATGGCTAAGCCAAGCGCCATTAACATCAATATCGTAAATACACTTAAGCCGGTGAAGGCCTGCATCACAAGCATATCGAAGTTCATATACACATCTTTCTTATTTTACTTGCAGCCCTAGTTTTCATCTTGGGTCGTCTAGTCAGTCGAGAAAGCGAAAAACGTAAGCCGCCCTGAGCGGCTTACGTCTGGTACATCTCTTGGCTGTGCGGTTACAACTTCGGGAACGGGTTAGGTTCAATCAATCCGGATTCGTAAATCATATCCACTTGGCCATCCTTATTGAATGTCCCGATACGGGCGTGCTTCCAAAGATGATGGTTCGATTTGTGGAACTTGATCTTGCCTTCCGGGCCATCGAACTCGAGATCAGACGAGGCGGCGATGACTTTCGGAATGTCAAAACTCTTCGCTTTTTCCGCCGCGAGCTTCCACATGTACACCGACGTATAGCCACACGAGAGGGTATCTCCAGTGGGACGATTCGCGCCGTATTTGGCTTTGAATGCCTTGACGAATTTTTCGTTTGCCGGATTTTTTAGGCTTTGGAAATAACCCATGCAAGTCAACGAACCCACGGTATTTTCCGCGCCGATGCCCGACACTTCTTCCTCGGAAACGGCAAGCGAAAGAATCGGCTGATTGGCGCCCTTGATACCGGCCGCATTCAATTGTTTGAAGAACGCGACGTTACTGCCGCCCACCGTACAGTTCAGGATCACTTCCGGCTTGGCGCCTTTGATCTTGTTAATCGCTGAAGAAAACTCGATATGGCCGAGTGGGTAATAATCCTCGCCCACCAACTTACCACCAAGGCGCGTCAGCGTTGCCTTGGCGATCTTAATCGTAGTGCGCGGCCAAATGTAATCGGAGCCGATCATATAGAACGTCTTGCCCTTATTTTTGTACAGCCATTCCATCGCAGCGATAACGGACTGCGTCGCTTCCTGGGCGGTATACATAATATTGGGGGAGATTTCCAAACCCTCGTAATAGGTCGGATAGTACAGCAGGCCTTTCAGTTTCTCGAATACCGGCAGAACTGCTTTTCGCGAGGCCGAGGTGTAACAGCCGAACACGGCCGCGACCTTGTCTTTCTCAATCAGTTTGCGCGCTTTTTCGGCGAAGGTCGGCCAATCGCTGGCGCCGTCTTCGACGACCGCCTGAATCTTTCGGCCCATCGCGCCGCCCGCGGCATTGATCTCCTCAATCGCTAGCTGTTCCGCATCCACCACGGATTTTTCGGCGATGGCGATGGTCCCGGTTAACGAATGCAAGATACCAACTTTGACCGCGTCTTCGGCGAACGCTTCTTTACTAATAATCCAAGGCCCAACCGCAGCCGCCATGCCGACCGCAGTCCCAGCTTTTATGAAATCACGCCTGTTGGCAAAACTCATAGCTAATGCTCCTCTGTTCTTAATAAAATGAACCACCGGGTTCCGTTACCAAAGCCGGTGGCTATGACTCGATAACCAAACACCCTCTGAATAGACGCCTATTTCCCCAAAGCACGAGTTATTCCAAACGACGCAAGCAAATAAAAAAGCCCGTCAACAACTTACGTTGCTGGCGGGCTTCTGTGCCGTGTCCCGAGGTCGACTTCGCTGGCGACCCGAGATCTTTCATAATCTCGATAGGCGTACTATCTGCGATTAAGGTAACTCGACAGAATCGCTTAAGTCAAGCGAAATTTGCATGCACCAAGCTGGTGCTTTGCGGCCTCACCTTGCACCAACATTTTTTTGTATTTCGCGTGGCGAAAATGCCCCATTAATGTTCCGTCAGCCGAGGCCAATTCTAACGCCAAAAATATCCATTCCGGCGCAACAAAATGGGTATAATCAAATTCCCCATAAGTGCGTTGCCATCCGTCCGAGCTGATTACGCGCTGCGTATTCAACTGGTAGGGTCGTCATGAACAAATATCGCACCCCGCTGCGAGTCGGGATACTTTTTTCTAAGACCGGGGTCACCTCAGAAATCGAGTCGTCCCAATTGCAGGGAACATTGCTCGCGTTAGAAGAGATCAATGCCGCCGGCGGCATTGACGGACGTGAGTTGCAGCCGGTCTACTACGATCCCGGATCGTCACCGGGCACCTACAAAACGCTGGCTGAGAAGCTCATGGTCGACGATGGCGTTCGCATCATCCTCGGCTGCTATATGTCGAGCGAGCGCAAAGCGGTGTTACCGGTGGTAGAACGCTGGAATGGTTTATTGTTTTACCCGACGCTGTACGAAGGCTTCGAGTATTCACGCAACGTCATCTACACCGGTGCGGCGCCGAATCAAAACAGTGTACAGCTCGCCGAGTACATGATGCGGGAATTCGGATCCCGCGTGTACATGGTTGGTTCGGATTACATCTATCCGTACGAATCGAATCGCATCATGAGCGATTTGTTACTCGAACGCGGTGGCGAAAAAACCGGTGAGCGCTATGTCAAGCTCAAAGCCGGCCCAGAAGATTTTTTGGACGTGTTGGTCGATATCAAAAACAAGCGGCCTGATTTTATCTTTTCAACTGTGGTCGGCCAAGCGACCGGCGCGTTTTATCGGGCCTATGCCGACGCCGGACTGGATCCCGAAACCATGCCGATTGCCAGCCTCACGACTTCCGAAACCGAAGTACGGCAAATGGGCGCCGGTATTGCCACAGGCCACATCACCGCAGCCACCTATTTTCAATCCATCGACAGCGATGTCAATCAACGTTGCGTGAGCAAACTTCGCCAGCGCTTCGGTTCGGACACCATCACCAATATGTGCTGGGAAGCGGCTTATTTTCAAACCTATTTGCTCGCAGCCGGGCTATCCGCGGCCGGTACCGACAACGTTCAACAATTGGTTCCGGCGTTGCTCGGCATGGAATTGATGGCGCCGCAGGGCATGGTTAAAATCGATGCGGAAAATCACCATGCTTACCTGACGCCGCGCATCGGCCGCGTGCGAAGCGACGGACAATTTGATATTCTGCACGAAGCAAAACAGCCGGTGAAGCCGGATCCCTACCTCGTCGAGCATTCCCTGGATGACTGGTCGGCGCGGGTGTGACTGCAATAATTTTGCGAGGGTAATCAAGCAATGAAGCCCATGTCCGGAACCTCCCGATTGTTACGCAACCTGCGCTCTCTGCGGGTGATGGTGTTTCACCCAAGCGACCACGACGGCGAGGAAATCATTCGCCAACTTCAGCGTATCGGTTGTCAAGTTAAAGCATTTTGGCCGCCACTGGATAAACTCCCGGAGGATGTCGATCTGGTTTTCCTCGCGGTTCGTCCCGAGTTGATCGATCAAGATTATTCCTGGCTAAAGTCCGAACACACGCCCCCGCTTATCGCCGTAGTCAATTACGAGAATCCTACCATCGTCGAGGCGGTTATCCGAGTCGATGCCCATGGTGTGCTCGCTTCTCCGGTCAAGTCTTTCGGATTGTTAACCTCGATGGTCGTCGCGCGGCAACTCGCCGCCAAGGAGCGCGAGCAAGCCAAACAAATTGAACGCTACGAGCAGCGGCTCAATGGCATACGCCGTCTCGCCAAGGCCAAGGGCATTCTGATGCAAACGCGCGGCATCTCCGAAGATCAAGCGTATGAAATTATTCGCGATCAAGCCATGAGTAAGCGCGTGACCACCGAGGAGATCGCCACCGCGATTATCAATGCCAATGAGATCTTGGGCTTTAAGGGCAAATCCAACACAGTAGTTCGGGAAGTGGATTTTCTTGACCGGCGGACCAAGCCGTAAGGCGGCGCTTCCGCACCGGACGAAAACTTGATAGCGATAACGATCGCACCATCGCATGGACCGTCATCAATTTAGACCGCAACCACAGTACAACCCCCAGGGCAAATTCGTTCTCTATCTTAACGTGCGCTGGCGGATGCTGAATTCAGGGTCATTCGCAGATAGTCGAACAGCAGACGAGGGGAACGGCAAAGCTGGCGCATTTTCTGGGCAACGCCGTCTTTGGTCGAGGA
>JBKJHT010000253.1:0-24243 GCA_046598945.1 Burkholderiales bacterium
TGGGGCGCGATGGGCGCGGCGGAGTTTTGCTGGCACGCCGCGCGGCAATATACACTGGATCGCAAAGCCTTCGGTCGGCCGCTCGCGGCGAATCAACTGATCCAGAAAAAATTGGCCGACATGCAAACGGAAATCACCCTGGGTTTGCACGGCGCGCTGCGCCTCGGCCGTCTGTTCGACGAGGGCAAAATGGTCCCGGAAATGATTTCGATTTTCAAACGCAACAATTGCGGCAAAGCGCTCGACATCGCGCGCATGGCGCGCGACATGCACGGCGGCAACGGCGTGAGCGACGAATATCACGTTATTCGCCACTGTATGAATTTGGAGGCGGTGAATACTTACGAAGGCACCCACGATGTGCACGCGCTAATTCTTGGGCGGGCACAGACGGGCATACAGGCTTTCACCGGGTAAATAGATCTCCCTGGAGGCAATGGCCCAAGGCCAGCGGCTAGCCTAGGGCTGCCCCGTACCAGAGCGCCTCTCCAGGCATATTCCCTGGAAGCCGGCGCTATTTTAGCCCGAACAATTTATTGCCGACGCCTTTTTTCACCAATACCTCCGTCGTTGCCGCCACTGCTTCCGCTGGCGCACGCGCTTCTTCGTTTTCGTCAGCCAATTGCAATTGCCCGGTAACCACTAAGTAGCCGACCAACATACAGCGCTTGATCCAAAGTTGTTGGTCGCCCGCCGCTAAGTAATCCAATAATAGTTTGGCCTCCAAACTATCTTTCGGATCGAGGTCGACGACCAACTGCTTAAGCATGGCGCCTTAGGCGTTGAGCTTGAGGTATTTGTACATGCCGCGGGCGTTGGCGAATTCCGGCTCCGGCGCAACTTTCGCGTTCGGAAAGTACGATGTCAGCTTGGTCATGAATGCGGAGCCGCCGCCGACGAACAGAATCACATCCAAGTGTGCGCCATTGCCGAAATGACGCTTCGCTTCGTTGATCACTTTTTCCGTGATCTCGTCGATCGCCGCGGTCACGATGGGCTTAATGTTTTGCGGTTTACCAAAACGTTTTACCGTGCCGGTGCGGATCGCCATATCAAACACTTTGCGCGAAATGATGCCATCGCCGAATTGTGCGCGCAGCTTGGTGCCGATACTTTCGTAAATATCCATGACGCCGGCCTCGCCGGTGCCCGAGCGCGCATGGTCGATTTGATGACCTTCCAATACCGTCACGCAATCGGTGGTTCGCCCGCCGACATCGATCACTCCGGCCGGGCCTTCCATTTCGATCTGGTTACCTTTGTCGTCGTAGGCGTAGTCAAACCACGACGCCACCGCTTCCGGCAACACCAGGTGTTCGACGATCTCGGCGCAGGCGCCGCCGTCGAGCGCCTTGACTTCTTTTAACAGCGATTCTTGTTTTTGCGCGATGAACTCCTCGTTGCGCGCGTCGCCCTTGAAGTAGCTCGATACCTGTAATCCGGTGGCAAGCTTAATTTTTTTGCCGCCCAATCCCGCAAGACGCAAAGCGTGATGAATGATGACTCGATTCATTTCGGAAATCGGATAATCGTCGAAGCGCGTTTCTTCCCCTTCGATTTTGTCGCTTACCGTAAATTTGCGGCCGCCGGTTTCGTAACTGCCGCCGACTTTATCGTCACTGCCCATCGACGACAAGCCGAACAAGCCTGCTCGGGCGAGGGAGGCGATGCGCACCTTATCGCCACGAGAAACGACCTTGGTTTCCGCATAGCCGTCGTCGACACCCGCCAACAAATAGTTGCTTGCATTTTTTTCGCTCATTCAAATCCCCTTAACCGTTGTGGGCCAGGCCCACCAAAATTTGCCCAACAACGCGAACAATGCGAGCTAGACAGATGATTTACTTAGTGCATTTTATGCAAAGTTTGGTTAAGAGTAAAATCAAGCACTACATTTTTGGGCCAACCCGCTAGCAACGTCATGGATAAGCAACACTCGGCGCGAAAATCCCGCCTAAACCTGACCGCCGGTCGTAGTGCGCTGGCGAGCATCGAAGAGTCGAAAATTCGCGAAGTCGCCAACGCCGGCATGGGAATGACGGATTTGCTGGCTTTTTGGTTCGGTGAGCCGGATCAAGTGACGCCGGACTTCATTCGCGAGGCGGCAAAGCAAGCGCTTGATGCCGGCGCGACATTTTATACGCAAAACCTCGGCATCCCGCCGTTACGCGAAGCCATCGCACGCTATGTTTCAACCTTGCATCGACCCATTGATGCGAATCATGTCGCGGTGACCAGTTCCGGCGTCAGCGCCTTGATGTTGGTCTACCAAGCCCTATTTGATCCCGGCGATCGTGTGGTCATTGTCACGCCGGTGTGGCCGAATGTCACCGAGGGTCCAAAGATCCTCGGTGCATTGGTCACGCGCGTCGCGCTTCACTATGAGCATGGCTGGAAGCTAAATCTGGTGCGGCTCCTGGCGGCATTAACGCCGGAAACCCGCGCCGTGATTATCAATTCGCCTAACAATCCTACCGGTTGGTGTATGGATCGCGCCAGCCAAGAGATCGTGCTTGCCCACTGCCGCAAGCATGGCATTTGGATTATCGCCGACGATGTTTACGAGCGTTTGTATTTCGCGCCCGAAGCCCACTGCGCGCCGACGTTTCTCGATCTCGCGCAAGATGATGATCTTGTGATTAGCACCAATAGCTTTAGTAAATCCTGGTTAATGACCGGTTGGCGCCTGGGTTGGATTATCGCGCCGCCCCGGTTGACGGAAGAATTCGCCAAGCTGATTGAATACAACACCTCGTGCGCACCGAGTTTCATACAACAGGCGGGTGTTGTCGCGTTGGAGCAAGGGGAAACGGTCACGCTACAGTTTCGCCGGCGTTTGCAAGCTGCGCGTGACTTTCTGGTCGAAAGATTAATGGGGTTACGAGGCGTTGAAGTCGCCACACCGCCCGGCGCGATGTACGTTTTTGTCGGCATAGAAGGTGTTACCGACAGTGTTGGTTTTGCCAAGCAACTGGCGCGCGAGCAAAAGCTCGGATTGGCGCCCGGTGTGGCGTTTGGCCCGGAGGGAGAGGGCTATCTGCGCTGGTGTTTCGCGAGTTCCATCGCGCGGTTAGAGGATGGTATCGGCCGTTTGCGACAAGGACTGGCCGCGCTGCGCCGCTGACTACGCGGCTTTCGGGTCGCGCGTCACCAAGCGACCGATGAGCTTCTCGATCAAATCTTTTTGCATGACCAAATCGCCTTGCTCCGACTTGATCTTTACCATGTTGTCCTGCAGTGCGGTGGAGTTCTCGTTGATTTTCGCGAGGTTGGCGAGGCGCGTTTCTAACTGCGTTTTGTGTTCTTTGATTTGCATTTCAAGCGGCAATGGCACTGACTTGAGCCAGCGTTCACATTCGGCCCGGGCATCACCGAACAATTGTTGCGCTTGGTTCACCAAGCTACCGTAGAAGCGCTTGATCAAGAATCCTTTCTCCGTCATGAGATTGACCGGATCGCGGCAAAATAACTGGGTTTCGTGCATCAACAGCTTTAGTTTGAGACGCAAATTTTCCAGATCCAAGCTTGGCAGTTGCATCTTGTCGAATTTGTACTGCTGATGAAAATAATCGTAGGCCTCCTGCATCATGATTTTCATCGTTTCGCTTAAGGCATGCACGCGACTAAACTCGCCGTTGATGGCGTCGAACAGCGACTGCATTGAACGCGATAAGCCCATGGTGGTCCAGGTTCCCTCGATCGCCGTGCGGCTTTGTCCCAATAAAAAATCCAGTTTCACCGGGTTAAGCATTTCAATTAACACATCTCGCTGGCGTTTGAATTCGCCGCGCTTCTGCTTGTATTCTTCAACCGAGGCCATGTACTCGCGGCGATCGTTGGTGATTTTTTCCCATAGTTTGGTAGTGATCATACGGTTGCGCCCTGTTAACCCCTGGAGCTCATCGACCGATTCTTGATTGGCTTTGATGCGGCGTTTCAAACTCTCGCGCGATGCGATCATCATCGTGCCGATCTCGGCCATGATGGCGCGGCTGATAATTTTTTGCCGCGACGGGATCAGGTCTTTCGCCAGGATCTTTTCCAACTGCTCGATACCGCTACGCTTGATCAAGTCGCTATCGTTCTTGATCTTTCCAATCAACGCTTTCTGTGCCGAAATTGCCAGTACGTCGCTTTTCGTCAGTTCGAGAAGGCGTGCCGTATCGTCGATTTGGCGCTGAATGCCTACGCCGATTTCCTCTGGGGTTTTTAGATCGTCCCACATCAAATCGATTTTGTTGAGCACGGCAATCCGGCGCGCGCTGGAACGCTGCACGTATTTCTGCCACACCTCCAGGTCCGATTTGGTCACGCCGGTGTCGATTCCCAGCAGAAATAATACGGCGTGCGCGTTCGGGATGGTGTTGTAGGTCAACTCCGGCTCAAGACCGAGCGCATTCAATCCCGGTGTATCGATGATGGCGATACCATTGGTCAACAATCGATGCGGATAGTTGATCAGCGCGTAACGCCAAGCGGGAATGTCCACGGTTTCCAGCGCTTCGTCACCCTCGGTTTTATGATCGTCGGGCAACAAGCCCATCATGCGTGCTTCTAGGGTGAAGATTTTCTTCGACTCGGCCAACATTTGCATGGCGTTTTTCATGTCCTTGACGGACTCGAGATTGAGTCGAATCTTGACCCATTCCACCGGCATGTTTTTCAGTTGTGCGATGGATTCGTCGCGATAGCGCGATTCGATCGGCAGCAAGCGCAAATAGGGCGCCTCGCTGGCATCATGGAAAATCTCGGTGGGGCACATCGTGGTGCGGCCGACGTCAGAGGGTAATAGGCGTTGCTTGAAATCGGAGAAAAACAGGGCATTGATCAACTCGCTCTTGCCGCGGGAAAATTCCGCGACGAAGGCGAGCGAGAGACGCCCTTGACGAACCGATTCGCACAGTTCGTAAAAGCGCAGAGAGTGTTGCGCGTCGAGCTCGCCATTTCTTTCCAGCCAATCGCGATAACTGTCGACCGCCTCCAGCAGTTCGTCGCGCCAGGTCTGGTAGCGTTCGACTTCGCGCTCAAGTTCGCTCTTTAAAACTGCACTCATGCTTAACCGTCACCTGAAAATAGTATTGTTAGTGTCTGTACTATATCATTTTTCTTGAAACTTGTTCTAACCAACTGACGGGTAACATCAAAATAATCTGGCAGATAAGAAATAATACCAATGGGCTGAGGTCGACGCGTCCGACGGTCGGTACAAGCTTTCTTAGCGGGCGCATGAACGGACCCGTGAGGGAATCGAGCACCGAACTCACTGGGCTATACGGGTTAACCCAACTTAGGATCGCCTGAACGAATACAGCAACAATCAGTAAATAGATTGCATACTTCAGTAGATTAATAATCGCTAACAGGATCGCGACCGGAACGATATGGGGGCCTGCGGTCAATACCGGTACACCTTGTAAACCAAGCAATAACAGCACCAATAAAACTTCCAGACCTAAGGCAAAGACCAGGCTGGCTAGATCCAGGCCGTGCCAGCCCGGAATAATTCGGCGCAACGGCCTGATGCCAAAATCGGTGAGTGCAACGACAAATTCGGCGAGGGGATTTCGCGTTGGCGCGCGAAAGAACTGCAGAAAAAATCGCACCAGGGCAGCCAGGACAAACAAATCAACAATTGATTTAAGCAAAAACTGCAGGGCTTCGTTGAACATGATCGCTACCTCGACTTGCCAAATTCGTCGCCCAACTCGCGCGAGCGTTCGGCGGCTTGACGCACCGCAGCGACGAATTTTTGCTTTACCTCGGATTGATCCAACGCCAATAGTGCGCGTTCCGTGGTGCCGCCTTTTGAGGTTACGCGCGCACGTAGGACGGCGGCGCTGTCACCGCTGGCTTGCGCCAATTTCGCGGCGCCGCTGAACGTGTGAAGGCTTAACTTGCGCGCCGCATCAGCGCTGAGGCCCAATTCGAGCGCGGCTTGTTCCAATGCTTCGATGAAGTAAAACACGTAGGCCGGGCCGCTGCCGGACACGGCGGTTACGGCGTCGATGGCCTCTTCGTTGTCAACCCAAATGACCTCGCCGACTGAGCGCATGAGCAGTTCGGCGCGCGCCCGATCGTCGGCCGAAACGGCGGGCAATGCGAACAAACCGGTAATGCCGGCTTGTACCAACGCCGGCGTATTCGGCATGACACGGACGATATTCGGATGGCCGTCTAGCCAACGTGACAGATCCGTCGCGCGGATACCCGCCGCGATGCTAATCACCAGTTGGTGCGATAGTGCGGTGGCAATGGAGCGGGCAACATCTGCAAGCTGCTGCGGCTTGACCGCGAATACAATGAGCGGCGCCGCCAGCAACGCCGCCGACGGCGCCGCGAAAACTTGAACTTTAAATTGTTCCACCAACCGCACGCGGGCTTCGGCGATCACCTCGAGCACGCCGATATCGGCAGCTTGGTAGCCTTGCTGCAATAAACCGCCCAACATCGCGGTCGCCATATTGCCGCCACCGATAAATGCAATTTTCATAGATAAAGAACCCCTGATTTAATCCGTCGCCCTGCATCTTAACAGGCGGCTGGCCTAATCGCGCAGACCAAAAATGGCGGTGCCGATGCGCACAATCGTCGCGCCTTCCGCGATCGCCGCTTCTAAATCCTCAGACATGCCCATGGACAGCGTGTCCAGCGAAAGCCCGGTGAGACACAAGGCGTCGAACTGTTCGCGAACGCCGCGAAATGATCCGCGTTGTGTGTTCACATCCGTTGTTGGCGCCGGAATTGCCATTAAGCCGCGCAGCCGCAGTCGCGGCAGGGTCGCGACGGCGCGCGCCAGTGGCGCCAACTGCGCTGGCGCAACCCCGCTTTTGCTCGTTTCGCCACTGCTATTAATTTGAATACAGACATTCAGCGGCGCCAAGTTATCAGGCCGCGCAGCGGAAAGCCGTTCGGCAATTTTCAATCGATCAATGCCATGAACCCAAGAAAAATGTTCAGCGATCGCGGCGGTCTTGTTGCTCTGGATCGGGCCAATGTAGTGCCAGACAATCGGCAAATCCCGCGTGGCGCCGATTTTCGCCAGCGCTTCTTGCAGATAGCTTTCACCAAACTCATATTGCCCGGCTGCAAAGGCACGCCGAATGGCGCTCTCCGGATGGCCTTTGCTGACAGCCAGTAAAGACGGGGCTTTGCGGGCATAGGCCTGTGCAGCTTGTTCTATGCGGTCGCGCACGACACGCAGATTGTGCTCGATACCGGTCACGCTAGATGGGACCGCACGAATATTCTCGAAGGCGTGGATCATGCCGCGATGAGCCGCCCGCAAGAGCGCCACAGGGATACCTAATCCAACAGAAAAAGCGCTTATGGTTTAACAAACTTGCGGGAAACTGTTAAAGTAACTTCCAATTAAACACCGTTCGATCGATTGCGGCGCCTGCCGCCTCTTAACAGCACGGAAATTATAATGGAAATCTCTGAACTTCTCGCCTTCTCCGTTAAGAACAAAGCGTCTGACTTGCATCTTTCGGCGGGACTGCCGCCGATGATTCGGGTGCATGGCGACGTGCGCCGGATCAATGTTCCCGCGCTGGAACATCGCCAAGTTCACGGCATGATGTACGACATCATGAACGACGGACAACGCAAACACTACGAGGAAAATCTCGAGTGCGATTTCTCCTTCGAAATTCCCAATCTCGCGCGCTTTCGCGTCAATGCCTTTGTGCAGCAGCGCGGCGCCGCCGCGGTGATGCGGACCATTCCGTCGAAGGTGTTGTCGCTGGAAGATCTTAAAGCGCCGAAGAGTTTCGCCGAAATCTGCAATCAACCACGCGGGCTGGTGCTGGTGACGGGGCCGACCGGCTCCGGCAAATCCACCACGCTCGCCGCCATGGTCAACCACATCAACGAAAACGAATACGGCCACATTTTGACGGTGGAAGACCCGATCGAATTCGTCCATGAGAGCAAGAAATGTTTAATGAATCAGCGCGAGGTCGGGCCACACACGCTGTCGTTCTCCAACGCGCTTAGGTCGGCGTTGCGCGAAGATCCGGACATTATTCTGGTGGGGGAGATGCGCGACTTGGAAACCATCCGCTTGGCGATGACGGCGGCGGAAACCGGGCACTTAGTGTTCGGGACGTTACACACCAGTTCCGCGGCAAAGACCGTCGACCGGATCATCGACGTGTTTCCGGCCGCGGAAAAGGAAATGATACGCGCCATGTTGTCGGAATCGTTGAAGGCGGTGATTTCCCAAGCCTTGCTGAAAACCAAAGATGGCGCCGGCCGCGTCGCCGCCCACGAAATCATGCTCGGCACGCCGGCCATCCGAAATCTTATTCGCGAGGCGAAAGTCGCGCAAATGTATTCGGCGATTCAGACCGGCCAAAGTCTGGGGATGCAAACCATCGATCAATGTCTGACGGATTTAGTCAAACGCAATCTGATCGCCGCCTCTGAAGCGAAAAAACACGCTAACAATAAAGATATGTTTCAGGGCTAACCTTTACCAAGGAAATCGTAATGGCTGCATCGCAAGAGCGCGAAAAAGCGCAAAAATTCATGTACGAGCTATTGCGCTTAATGATTGCGCGCAAAGCATCGGACTTGTTCATCACGGCGGGTTTCCCGCCGGCAATGAAAATTGACGGCAAGCTGACGCCGGTCAACAATCAATCGCTGACCGCTCAGCATTCAGCGGAGTTGGCGCGCGCCATCATGAGCGACAAACAAGCGGCGGAATTCGAGGCGACCAAGGAATGCAACTTCGCCGTTCATCCGGCCGACATCGGCCGTTTCCGCGTCAACGCCTTCGTACAGCAAGCCCGCGTTGGGCTGGTGCTGCGCACCATCACAACGAAGATTCCGAACTTGGACGAGATGGGCCTGCCGGCCGTGCTGAAAGACATCTCCATGACCAAACGTGGGCTGGTGGTGCTGGTGGGCGGCACCGGATCGGGTAAGTCAACAAGCCTCGCCGCGATGATCGGTCACCGTAACGAGAACAGCTATGGTCACATTATCACCATCGAAGATCCGGTCGAGTATGTCCACGAACACCGGAATTGCATCGTCAATCAACGCGAAGTCGGCGTCGATACGGACAGTTGGTTTGCCGCGCTAAAAAACACTTTGCGTCAAGCGCCCGACGTGATCCTGATCGGTGAGATTCGCGACCGCGAAACCATGGAATACGCCATCGCCTTTGCCGAAACGGGCCACTTGTGCATGTCGACATTGCATGCCAACAGCGCCAACCAGGCGCTGGATCGCATTATCAATTTTTTCCCGGAAGAACGTAAACCGCAGTTGTTAATGGATCTGTCGCTCAACCTAAAAGCCTTTATTTCACAGCGCCTCATTGCGAAAAAAACGGGCAAGGGCCGTGCCGCGGCGATTGAAGTGATGATCAACTCACCGTACATTTCCGACCTCATTTTCAAAGGTGATGTCCATGAGATTAAAACGGTGATGTCGCGTTCACGCGAAATGGGTATGCAGACCTTCGATCAGGCCTTGTTCGACTTGTACGAGGGCGGCGAAATCAGCTACGAGGACGCATTGCGTAACGCCGATTCGATCAACGATTTACGCCTTAAAATCAAGCTCGAAGGCAAAGGCGCAAAAGATGCGGATCGGGGCGCGGGTTTGGATCATTTGGAAATACTTGAGTAGTCAGGGTGCGAGCCAGTATCCAGGGGCTGGCCTGGGGCCCATGCGCCTCTGCGCACATGCACCGCCAGCAAGCAGGCGCCATGCGGCGCCTGGCGTGGCGGCTATTCTGACGCGGGCTTAGTTTCCAGGGAAGGTTTGCGCATCGATCCCGCTAGAATTTTGTATTCATACAATCGACATTCCAGCGGCCCATTGAACAACGGCGTGCGTTTGGATGCGCTGAGTCGAATCAGTTTTGGCAGTTGCGTATCAGCACTGAAAAGATAGGCGCGCCATCCGGAAAACTGCCGCTTCAGCACGTCGCCCAGGCGCGGGTAGACATCCGCTAACTCATCGGTTTCACCCAGGCGCACGCCATAGGGCGGATTGGTAACCAATACGCCACTTGCCGCCGGCGCCGACATTTCCAGCGCATCAACCTGCTTGAGTTGCACCACGTCCGCGAGACCTGCTTTGGTTAAATTGGTGCGTGCGATTTTCAATACATCGCCGTACTTATCGCTGCCGAATATTTGTAATGGTTGCGGCGCGAGCCTGGCCGACTGCGATCGATCGACGTGCTTTTGCCAATCCCGCTCGGAAAAATTCAGTAATTTTTGGAATGCGAATTTTCGCTCACCGCCTGGCGCAATCTTCAGCGCAATCATCGCCGCTTCGATCAGAAATGTGCCACTGCCACACATCGGGTCGAGCAGCGCTTCGTCCGGCGTCCAGCCAGTCATGCGCAGAATACCCGCCGCCAAATTTTCTTTCAGCGGCGCCTCGATACGCGCGTCGCGATAGCCGCGCTTAAACAGCGGATCGCCCGAAGTATCGAGATAAATCGTGAATGCGTCGGCAGTCAAAAATGCGGAAATACGAATATCCGGCGAACGCCGATCCACGTCCGGCCGCGCGCCGTTCAAATCGCGAAAGCAATCGCAGATCGCATCCTTAATGCGCAAGGTTACAAAATCCAGACTTTTCAGCGGACAGTTTCTTGCGTTTACCTCCACCATGATGCGGTGACTGGCTTTAAACCAGTCGCTCCACGGCAACGCGCGCGCCACTCGGAAGATGTCATCCTCGTTGCGATAAGATCCGGCGGCCACCTGCCAAAACACGCGACTGGCGATCCGGCTTTCAAGATTCACTCGGTAACAAAAATCGAACACGCCGCGAAAATGAACGCCACCCAGCGTTGCTTCAGTACTCGCCGCGCCGATCTCGCGAAGTTCATCCGCCAAAAAACTTTCGAGGCCGCGAGGGCAGGATGCAAAGAATTGCTGTAGGTTCATGAGATATTTTCGGAAGTTAGCAATGACAGGGTGATCACCGCGTTAACGCCTTTGCCGTCGGCGCGATTCTGCAAGCGCGCCTGGCCGTGGTGAAATTCCGCGATCAAACGCACGATATACAGTCCCAATCCCAAATGCGCTTCGTCGCCGCCTTGCTGCGGCCGCAACGATACCATTGAATCGAACAGTTGATCTTGCATTTCTAGCGGCAGCGGCGGTCCTTCGTTCGATACGCTGATCTCTACGCTCGCCAAACCGGCCTCAAGCACGATCTCGATGGTGCTGCCGAGGCGATGAAAGTCCACCGCGTTACCGACTAGTTTATCTAACATCTGCGCGATCAGATCCGGCGCCCCATGCGTCCAAGCGGGGCGCGGTGGCAAGCTCAGATCGATACGAATGTCGGGATGAACGCCACGATAACCGGCTACACAGCCCGACAAAACCTCATTCAGATTAAAGCGTTCGCGCTCCGCGGTCTGTAGCGATTGCTCGAGCTTCGTCGCCTCGCTCATGCGATTCAATCGCTGAGTCGCTCAATGCCTTGCTGGGCGCGATTCACGTAGAGCGTCGCGTCATCCGGCAAGGTTTGTTGGCGCAAGTTATCCAGCGAGGAACGCACCACCGCAATCGGCGTTCGGAACTCGTGAGAAACGCGGCTCGCCATTTGCTCAAGGTAGCCGTTGTAATCGGCCAGGCGATTCAGCAATTCGGAAAAACTACGCGATAAGTCGCCGATTTCATCCTTGGCTTTTGATCCGGCCACGAGTGATTTGATGCGGCCTTTGGAGTCGAGTGCTTGCTCGGCTTGGTCACGCAGCGAACGAATCCGCTTCGACAACCGCGTTGCGAACAACAACAACGTCAGCGAACCCAGCAATAGCACCGCAGCCGCAACATTGAACAATCGTTCCAACCCCTGATTGCGTAGCGCTAATATTTCGTTGGTGGTTTCCTCCGCTATCACTGCGCCGGCAACCCGATCGCCTACCCAAATCGGCTGCGCTGCGGACAAAATAATCGCGCCCCGGTCCGCCGTCATGCGCCATTGGGTTCCGGCCGCGCCATTGAACGCGGCTTCAATGGCTTTGCCTTCGAGCTGGTTTGCATTTTCCAAATCATCGACGAATGGTTTGTTCGGCGATTTCATTAGGCGTTGGTAAATTTTTCGCAGGGTCGCCGCGTGCAATTGGCGCGCCCAGCGCTGGTACCAAGAAATATCAATCGGCGCTTCAGACTTAGGCAAAGTGGTTTGCAGGCTGCCCGTTCTGGCCAACACGCGGCCGAGATGATCGACTACCCAAACGCGCGCGTTGCCTCTGCCGGTTCCGCGTAAGATCGAATCGATTTCGACGCCTGGAATGACCACGCTTAACAACTCTTTGCCGGAACCGAGATGATCAATGCTTTGCAGCTCCGCGCTGTTCGACACATTCACCACATCGAACCCGACCTTGCCGCCAATCATTTCCAGTGGAAGTTGTACTTCAATGCGATACCCGGATTTACTTTTTCGCCACGCCGCTTTGAGGCGCACGTCCACTTCAAAGCGCTCGCTCGCGTCATCCGAAATTAGGACGCGCAACGCTTGCACCTGCGGCGCGGGCGCGAGCATTAACCGGAACCGCATTGCATCAGCCTCGCTACGTCCAAGTGTGAGATCGACGCGATCCACCTGATCGAATTCGCTATCGGGGCGACGCAGAAATGTGACATCGGCATCTTGTACTTCAAATAGCAAGTACAAAAATTGATCGAACTTTCCCGCTTGTTGAGTGAATGAAAATCGCCCGTAAGTCGAACCTGGGTAGATCAGACTCTTCACATTTTGGCCGCGCCAGTCGGTTACTTGTCCGTCCAGGGTAATGGGCTTGGCGAGGGTGCGCGCGTAGAGCAATCGGCTGGCGTTGTCATCGCTGCTGGAGATCGGTTCGAACAATTGCTGCCGATCATGCAGCGCTGTCGCGATTGCCTGTGCCGTGCCCGCCAACGTTCGTTCTTGACCTTGCCGCAGGAAATTTTCCACCTCAAGGATATAGCTATACCCAACCCAAGGAATGGCGAGCAAGACCAGCGACACCAGAAAAACCTGGCCGCGAATGCCAAAAGGAATGCGGAATTTCACAGCTTAAAGAAGGTTGTCATTGTCAAGGAACAAAAAGCGAGATTGCGTCGCTACGCTCGCAATGACCAAGTGATTGTGTTCGCAATCCTAGGCTTTCCAGCGATAACCGATGCCGTACACGGTGTCGATGCGATCGAAGGCGGCATCGACTTCGATGAACTTTTTGCGCATGCGTTTGATGTGGGAGGTGATAGTGCTGTCATCCACGGTCAATTCGGCGTCACGCATCAGTTGATCGCGATCCTTGACGTGCCCCGGGAACTTAGCTAACGCATGCACCATCCAAAATTCCGTCAGCGTTAAATCTACAGGCTTCCCGAGCCAGGTCACGGTGAAGCGCTTGAGATCGATGCGTAGTCGTTCGCGCTCGACGATATCATCTTGGCTGGGCGGCGAGGCAAGCAAATCGCTACGTCGAAATAGCGCAGAAATGCGCGCCAACAAATGATGCAGGCTGACGTCCTTGGTCAAATAGTCGTCCGCACCCATGCGCAGGCCCGCAACCGTGTCGAAATCGCTATCTCGCGCCGTCAGAAAAATAATCGGCAGCGTGGGGGACAGTACACGTAGATCGCGGCACAAGGTAAATCCCCCATCCATTTCGTCGCCGAGGCCGATGTCAATCAATGCCAAGTTGGGCAAGCGCTGCTTAAAGGCGTCCATCGCCGGTTTTCGCGCCGTATACGCATTCACGTCGTAGCCCTGGCGACGCAATACGTCAGCGTAGTTCTCGCGGATCAGGGGTTCATCTTCAACAATGGCGATGGTTCGGCTCATGAATGGGTCGAGGAAATAAGGTAGTTGGACTATACAACAGGCTGCGCATTTCGCAGCCTCGCAGCGGCAATTGCCATGATTTTGCCACTATCCACCCGCACTTCGTCATTCCCGCGATGTGGCCTGCCACTTTTAGGCGCTGTAATTCACTCTATGCCGATTCCAGTTTGGATCCGGCGCTTACTGGGGGATGAACATGAAACACGTGGGATTGAATATTGTCTCCGACTTTATGCGGACGATCTTCGCGAGCATGCTGGTCGGATTGGTCTGTAGCGGTACGGCGATGTTGTTCGTACTGTTTCTAGCGCATCACGCCAACGCCGATGAGATGCCGCTGCAAAAACTCGAACGCCTCGGCGATGCCAAACAAGGCCGCTTAGTATTCAAGTCGAAAGATGGCATGCTCGCTGCGCCGACACTAAAGACCGATGTTCACATGCGCATTACCGGCATGATCGCGCGGGTGAAAGTTGAGCAACATTTCAAGAACCCGACGAGCGACTGGATGGAAGGCGTGTACGTGTTCCCGCTGCCGGAGGAAAGCGCGGTCGACCATCTCGATATGAAAATCGGTGAGCGCGTGATCGAAGGCCAGATAAAGGAAAAAGAACAAGCGAAAAAGGTCTATGAAGCCGCGAAGCAAGAAGGCAAAAAAGCAACACTGCTGGAGCAAGAGCGCGCCAACATTTTCACCACCAACGTCGCCAACATCGGCCCGCTGGAAGAAATCACGGTTGTCATCGAATATCAAGAGACGTTGCGCTATGACCAGGGTCAATTTCGCGTACGCTTTCCGATGGTTGTCGCGCCGCGCTACATTCCCGGTTCGCCGCTGGCGAGCGATTTTGTCAGTACCGGCTTTTCGCGCGATACCGACCAAGTATCCGATGCCAGTCAAATTACGCCCCCGGTGTTGCATCCGAGCAAAGGGCCGATCAATCCGGTCCGCATCAAAATTGATCTCGACGCCGGTTTTCAATTGGCACAATTGGAAAGCCCATACCACAAGACGGATATGAAGCAAGACGGTCATCGTTACTCGATCAGTCTCGCCACTGGCGAAACACCGGCCAATCGTGATTTCGAGTTGGTGTGGAAACCGGAAGTCGGCGACAAGCCACAAGCGGCGGTGTTCACCGAATCCAAGAAGGACAAGACTTATGCGTTGGTAATGGTGATGCCGCCTTCTGCCGCAGCCGAGGCGAACGCAAAGCCCATGCCGCGCGAAGTAATCTTCGTCATCGATACCTCCGGCTCCATGGAAGGCATGTCGATGGAACAGGCGCGTGAATCCTTGATCCTCGCGCTTGGACGTTTGATGCCGCAGGATCGGTTCAACGTCATCCAATTCAATTCCTACACCAGCAAACTCTATCCCGACGCGGTACCGGTCAACGGCAGAACGCTACGGGAAGCCCAGGCCTATGCAAGAAATTTACGCGCCAACGGCGGCACGGAAATCGCAGGGGCGTTAGATGCGGCGCTGATCGGCAGCGATAACCCGAACGTGATTCGTCAAGTAGTTTTTATGACCGACGGCAGTGTCGGCAACGAAGAAGCACTGCTTGGCATCATCCGCAAGAAATTGGGCGACAGCCGCCTCTTTACCATCGGCATTGGTTCCGCGCCGAATAGCTTGTTCATGACTAAGGCCGCGGAGTTCGGCCACGGCACGTTTACCTACATTGGCAAGGTCGAAGAAGTGAACGAAAAAATGAGTAGCCTGTTCCGCAAATTAGAAAACCCGGTATTAACCAATATCAGCGTCCGCCTGCCGGGCGTAGTTGACGGTGAGATGTGGCCGCGGCAACTACCTGACCTCTACGCCGGCGAGCCGGTTATGTTGAGCGCGATGTTGAACGATACTGGCGTCGACATGACGGTCAGCGGTACCAGCGGCGCGGTGAAATGGAGCACCAAGCTCGCGCTTGGCTCGAATAAAACCGAGTCCGGCGTGGGTGTGTTGTGGGCGCGCAAGAAAATTAGTTCCTTGATGGACGCGGCGCACACCAATCCGGACGAAGCGAAAAACGCTATCATCACCACAGCGCTCGATCACCATCTGGTGAGCAAATACACCAGCCTAGTCGCCATTGATGTGACGCCTTCGCGATCAAGCGGCGCCACACTTAATACCGGCGCGGTTGCGACGAATCTACCGGAAGGTTGGAACCACGAAGCCGTGTTCGGACAGTTGCCGAAAACGGCTACACCAGCCGATCTGAACATTTTGATCGGTCTTGCGCTTCTTGTGGCGGCGAGCGGGGTGTGGTTTCAATCCAAGCGCCGCGCGATTTAAACGGCGAAATTCAAACTAAGGAACCGACGTGCAAACCATAAAATACAACACGCTACTTGGGATCGCCGGACTGCTGACGATAGCGGGCCTGTGGCAACTCGGCCAAGGCGCCTACATTCACGCCAAGGCCCAGTTCGCGCAACATCTCATGCGCAAATCCTGGGAAAAAACCCTTAGCGGCGCAAAGGAAGTCAAACCCTGGCCTTGGGCCGATACCTGGCCGGTGGCGCGGCTCCAGGCGCCGCGCCTCGGTGTCGACCAATTCGTGCTCGCCGGCGCCAGCGGCCGCACACTGGCCTTTGGTCCAGGCCATCTGAGCGGCTCGCCACTGCCTGGAGACTCAGGAAACACGGTATTGTCCGGCCACCGCGATACGCACTTCAAGTTTTTGCAACACCTGAAACTCGGCGATGCACTCGTCATTACCGCGCCGAGCGGGCTGCAATACCGCTACGAGATTGCCGACACTACTATCGTCAATTATCGGGACACACGTGTCACCATGAGCAGCGACAATCGGCAATTGACCCTGGTGACCTGTTACCCGTTTCGCTCGATTAACCCGAGCGGCGATAAGCGCTACGTCGTCATCGCCAACTATTTGCCGCCACGCGACGGCAATCGGGTACTGCGTAAGCGCATGCTCGCCGAATCCACGCAATAGCGCCTATGTTCGTTGCGCACCTGTCGACGGGCTACCTTTGCGCTTTACATTAACGCCGGGCGCTGATTTGGATTTTGCGGCGGCAAAGAATTCAGTGAATGTAAAAAATATCGACAGTTTTTTGTATCGTGAAATAGGTTTTCTATTGATAAAGCCGGAAATAATTCCTGGCTATTTAAGGAAAAGTTATTTAAAACATATTGTTACAAGTCCAGCGTGGGGTTTTTGTACGCCGCGATAAAACCGACACTTCGTCAGATTTCGTTTTTTTACATCAACTATTTGATATTTATATGAATTATGTCAATTACCCGACAATATCAGGTGCTGGTTCGAGATCTGATAAAAATAGGCTGAATGCCGTTGATACGTTAATTATTATAATAAACAATAGGTTAATTGGTATTTGAAAAATCCTAATCGCCGGCATGAAATCTGCTTGTGTATTTCATACAATAAGAGCAAAATCAAACTATAAAAAAAGTAGAAGAAGAAGTAGAAATAAACACTCGGGCCGCCACAGGCCTCGCCATCTCGGATGCAGCGCTTGGCAGACAAATTGTTCAAGATCTCAACAGGTCGCGAACAGGACGCCTGCCATTTTTTTTGTCCAATCGGCCGAACGATGACTCTACGCTTCGTTCCCCGCCGCCGCTTCTAGGTTTCAAGCCCCCGAACAGGAACTACAAGATGATTCGAGTCGCGTTGAACGATTTCGCTTGATATATTTAATGCGAATCATTACCATTAGCATCATCAACAACTTCCCCCTGAAAGGAAACCCAAAATGAAAAGGCGCTATCTCGCTGCTGCAATCACACTCGCGTTCGTCACTCAAGTTGCCGTCGCCGCCGATGCGTCAGTGGAACAAAAGCTGGAAATTCTGCAAAGAGAATTGGATGAGTTACGCGCCGAATTGGCGAAAATGAAATCGCAACAGTTGGCGCCGGCATCCGGTCAGCCATCAACGGCAGCCTCGGCGCCGGCGTCCGCGTCGTCCGGCACGATGAACGGCCTCGCCGCCGGGAGCAACACGTTCGGTGCCTACGGCGAATTGCACTACAACAATTACCGCGATGGCGATAAAAAAGACGAGATCGACTTCCATCGTTTCGTGCTGTTTTATGGCCACAAGTTCAACGACAATTTGCGCTTCTATTCCGAATTGGAAGTGGAACACGCGTTGGTCGAAGGTGGAGAGGAGTCCGGTGCGGTGGAATTGGAGCAAGCGTTCATCGACTATCGCGTCAATGATGCATTCAACGTTAAAGCGGGTGCGATCTTGGTTCCGATGGGGATCATCAACGAAACCCACGAACCACCGACCTTTTTCGGCGTCGAGCGAAACGAAATCGAAACTCGTATCATCCCGTCCACCTGGCGCGAAGCGGGTGTAGGCGTCCATGGCGAAATCGTGCAAGGCTTGCGCTACGAAGCGGGCATTATGTCGGGCATGGACGCCGGCAAGTTCGGGCGGCCGGATCGTGCGGTGCGCTCGATGCGCACCGAACTCTCGGAAGCCGCCGCCCACGATTTCGCTTTTTTCGGCGCCTTGAATTATCGCGGCCTGCCCGGTTTGGCCGTGGGCGCCAGCCTCGTCAGTGGCAACACCGGTCAAAATGGCGTGACGGATTCGGCGCTGAAAAATGTAAATGGGCGCCTACTTCTGTGGGATGTTCATGCGCAATATCGGCTCGGCGGTTTGGAAATGCGCGCGCTGTATGCACGCGGAACATTGGGTGATGCCGACAAGATCAGCGCCGCAGCCATCGCCCGCAGCGGCGACGGCACTCAGGTCGCACCGAGCAGTTTTTGGGGCTACTACGCCGAGACGGGCTACCATTTCCGTCTCGGTGACGAAATGGAGTTGGCGCCCTTTGTCCGTTACGAACGTTACAATACGCAGGCAAGCGTGCCGAGCGGGTTTAGCGCCAATCCCAAGAACAACGAACGGGTGACTACGCTGGGCGTGAACTTCAAACTGCATCCGAAAGTGGTGTTCAAGGCCGACTATCAGGACTTCAAGGAAGATCCGAAGAAGGATCGATTCAACCTGGGTGTGGGTTACATGTTTTAAGACGATTGAGCGGGAGATCGATTCTCCAAGCCTGCCGATCTACTTATTGTCATTCCCGCCTTCGCGGGAATGACACGTTGATAACGCGAAGAAGATTGAAGCCATTCCACAACAATGATTAAACGGGCGCAACTATTCCTGCTGTCATTGATTGCCGGCGTGATATCCGTCAGCGCCGCCGACGAGCAAATTTACCTTTCTCCCGACGCATTCCTCAGCGAGGCTTTCGCCACGCCGCCACCCCCGTCGATGCTCTGGATCACCGCAGAAATTCAACCGGACATTGAGAAAATACTCGGCCACCCGGCACCTCGCCTACGCCAGCGCTACTGGAAAGACGGCGCAAAAACGGCATGGATTCTGGAGGAAATCGGCAAAGAGGAATTCATCACCGCGGGATTCGTGGTCGCCAACGATCGCATCGAAAAAACCCGTGTATTGATCTATCGCGAAAGCCGCGGCATGGAAGTGCGTTACCCGGCGTTTCTCAAGCAATTCGAAGGCGCGCAGCTCGCGGACAAGCGGCGCCTTTCCAAACGCATCGACGGTATTGCCGGTGCGACCCTATCGGTGTGGGCCATGGAACGTATGGCGCGCGCGGCGCTCTATTTTCATCGCCACGTGCAAAAATGACCTCACAATCCGCGCGGGTTGCGCGACACAAACGCCATACGATTGGCATTTTGCTGCACCGCTTACATCGTTGGATGGGCATCACGGTGACTCTTTTCGTGGTTTTTCTGGTGCTAACGGGTTGGGCCCTGAACCATACCGCAGAGCTAGGCCTGGCGCGGCTCTCCGTGCAGGTGCCGGGGATCAGCGCATGGTATGGACTGCGTGGCGCGGTGCCCGCCACGGGCTATGCGGCGAGCGGCCACTGGCTGATCGCCGGTGAAAATGGCGCCGTGTTTGACGGCAAAGAAACCGCCTTCGAATTACGCGACGTGATCGGAATGGCCGCCACGCACGACCTCATCGCAATTGCTAGTCGCGATGAATTGATCTTGATCGATCGCCAGGGTCGGTTGGTGGATCGAATCGGAGCGCCGCAGTTGCCCATCCGCCCTATCGCGCGAATCGGCGTGGCACAGAACCAGATCATCCTGCAAGGTAAAACAAGTTACGCCAGCGCCGACGGCCTCATTTGGACGCCGTTCAACGGTGATACCGCATGGTCCGCTCCAAAGGCTTTGCCGCCGAACCAACAGGAATATGCCAAAAACCTCGCGCCTGCTCTCTCGCTAGAACGCATCATGCAAGACCTTCACAGCGGACGAATTCTCGGCCACTATGGCCCCTACTTAATGGATGCGGTAGGGTTAATTTTCTTGCTCCTAGCCGGCAGCGGCCTTTGGATGTTCTTTCGTCATCGCCGCCGATAAACGCCGACGCGCTTTGAATCCCCTCGGGGTCAAGTTAAGATAGCGTTTTCCCGACTCGCAGAAAATATGTCCGACATCGAACCTCCGCAAGGCCTAGATCTGCGCAAGCGCCGCCGCGGCATTTATCTGCTGCCTAACTTGTTCACGACAGCGGCGCTTTTCGCCGGGTTTTTCGCCATTGTGCAAGCGATGAACCAAAAATACACGCTCGCCGCGATTTCCATCTTTATCGCCATGGTGCTGGATGGATTAGACGGCCGAGTGGCACGCATGACGCACACGCAAAGCGCATTCGGCGCCGAGTACGACAGCCTATCCGATATGGTGTCCTTCGGCGCTGCGCCCGCACTGGTGATTTATGAATGGGCGCTGCGCGATCTCGGGCGTTGGGGGTGGATCGCATCATTTTTGTATTGCGCGTGCGCGGCGCTGCGCTTGGCGCGATTCAACACCCAACTCGACGTCGCGGACAAACGTTACTTCACCGGCCTACCGAGTCCGTCGGCAGCGGCACTGTTAGCTGGATTTGTTTGGATCATGGATGATTTCGAAATCGTCGGCCGCAAAATCGACTGGATCGTCTGGTGCGTCACAGTGTTCGCCGCGCTGAGCATGGTCAGCAATGTAAAGTTTTATAGCTTCAAAGATCTGAACTTGCGCCGCAGCGTGCCATTTTGGGCGATGCTGGTGATTGTGATGTTTTTCGTCGTGATCACCATCGATCAAGCGCGGGTTCTATTCGGTATATTCTTGGCGTATTCACTTTCCGGTTACGTGATGTGGGCGATTCAGCGACTACGCGGGCGAACGCAAACCCCCGCGGTTGAAGACGCGCCTGCCGCTGAAAAACGGCTGGACGATCTTTGACGTGTATTCCATTTCTCCCCAACACCTGTTGCGCCGAGGTGGACAGATAATACAGCGCTCTGGGACGCGGCTTTTTTATTCGTAGTCGCTGCGTGATTCCCGATGCCGGCTGGGCTATACCCGGCCATAATCTAGCGCAAGGGTGCCGCTGCCCCGGCGTCAGCGTCCAGTAGGCCCGACCAATGTGCGCTGCACCCAACCGCTGAAATTTGCCGCATCGATCCTAACGAATCCGTTTTTCGCTTCACCCGTCGCAACCAGTTCGTCGGTGCGTTGCAGCGTTGCCACCACGCTGCTTTCGCGTGACGGATCCGTAAAAACTTTCACGTTGGCGATCTTCGCCTGCAGCATCTGGCCGGCCTGCTGCGGCGCATCAGCCTTGGTCGACGCAGCCGCATTGGCATCGCCAGCCGCGCTGCTGGCCTTGATCAACTGAGCTTGGCCACGGATTGAGAGCACGATCTTGTTGTAATTATCCAGAAAACTTGCTGCGATTACCTTGCCTTCCGGCGTGTTGGTATAGCCGCCCGCTGCGCCCACGGCGCCGCCGCCAAATCCCCATCCGCTTATGCCGAAATCGGTCTTGGTTGCCTTGCCGTCTGCCGCTGCGACTTGCAGGCTCGAGCGCACGTCTGCAATCAAAAGGCTGGTGGCGGCTTCTTTGAACTTAAGGCTACCCGCAACGCCCCCCACGCCCGCCAGCGGGCCCAGTCGCCTAAGCAGTGCGCCCACGCCGGCGCTTACACCGCCGCTGTCGGAAGATGCGATTTGCACATCGGGAGTCATCACGAAATCAGCGGACTGCATCTGACCCTTGCCGAGATTAGATTCCTGACGTAGATCGCCGGATTCGCTCATTGCCCGTTCTTGCTGCAGATTTTGCAGCGCGACGCCACGCTCGACGACGTCAAAGCAACCCGATTGTTGGATCATCATCCGTAGCAGCGCCGCGGGCGAGCCCAGGCCGTAACTCTTGATATGGCCCCAACCGCTCTGCGGTTCAGCGACCGCGAGGGCGCCGAAGCTCTTACTGCATTTCTCCACCGTTGAAGTCGCCTCGTCGGCGGCCCCAGTCGTCGTTGTGCCAGCCAACACGAAGACAGCCATTGCGACGCTTCGCAATCCGTTTATTGACATAGTTCTTCTCCTTGCGCGTTGATAGCGGCGCGACGCGAACCGTTGGATAAAAATTTCAACTGCACTGTTGCTGGGACTATAGCGCTGCGTCCCCAGGTGGTCAATTATGGATAACGAATTTAATTGATGAATGTACGACAATTTATTACCTTTCATTCGACGTCATCCGCTTGAGCGACCGAGATCGGCGCAAGCTTGTGGCCTTAGGCCAGCCCCCGGCGCCAGCGAGCCGGACTGCCTTGGCCAAGCCTTAGCAGCGCTCGGCAAAAGCCGAACGGCAAGTTGCAACGAATCCGTAACTCGTTTATATTTGCGCCATGAACGTGCTACACCCCATCCGCATTACTCTTCTTTCGGCAGCCCTGCTGGGCTTGCTGCTGCGCGTCGCGCGCTAAAAACTCCCACCCTTTTCCCTGTTGGTATTATTCGTGTTAGATTCGGCAATCGCCGGAATCTAAATTTGTACGTAGTTTGTCGAGTTGGAGACGACCATGAAAGACCATTTAATAATTTTTGATACCACCTTGCGCGACGGCGAGCAAAGCCCCGGCGCGACCATGACTCGCGAAGAGAAGGTTCGTATCGCCAAGTTGCTGGAAAAAATGAAAGTCGACGTGATCGAAGCGGGTTTTCCCGCCGCGAGTCCCGGCGATTTCGAATCGGTGAAGGCGGTCGCCAGCACCATCAAGGATAGCCGCGTGTGCGGTCTGGCCCGCGCCACGACACGGGACATCGAACTGGTCGCCGAGGCGATTAAACCGGCGAATGCCGGGCGCATCCACACCTTCATTGCCACCTCGCCGATCCACATGAAAATGAAGCTGCGCATGGAGCCGGACATGGTGGTGGAGGCGGCGGTGAACGCCGTTAAATTCGCGCGCAAATTTTGCGATGACGTGGAGTTTTCGCCGGAAGACGCGGGCCGTTCCGAACCGGACTTTTTGTGCCGCATTTTGGAAGCGGTGATCGATGCCGGCGCGACGACATTGAATATTCCCGACACCGTCGGCTACGCCATGCCGGGACAATTCGGCGATTTGATTCGCCAATTGCGCGAGCGCATTCCCAATTCCGACAAGGCAATTTTTTCTGTGCATTGTCACAACGATCTCGGCTTAGCGGTCGCGAATTCATTGGCCGCCGTGATGAACGGCGCGCGCCAGGTGGAATGCACCATCAATGGCCTCGGCGAACGTGCCGGCAATGCCTCGCTGGAAGAGATCGTTATGGCGGTGCGCACGCGGCAAGATTTCTTCGGCTGCGACACGGGTATCGAAACGATGCATATCGTGCCCATCAGTCGTTTGGTGTCCGGCGTGACCGGTTTCCCGGTGCAGCCGAACAAAGCCATTGTCGGCGCCAACGCCTTCGCCCACGAGTCTGGCATTCACCAAGACGGCATACTGAAAAATCGTGAGACGTACGAAATTATGCGTGCCGAGGACGTGGGCTGGCACGCCAACAAATTAGTGTTGGGTAAACACTCGGGCCGCAACGCCTTCCGCGCGCGCTTGCACGAACTCGGCATCGAGTTGCAATCGGAGGAGCAATTGAACACCGCGTTCAAAGGCTTCAAGGCACTGGCTGACAAGAAGCACGATATTTTCGACGAAGACTTGCACGCACTGATGTCCGACGAGGCCGTCACGCCGCAGGAAGAGCATTTCAAATTAGTGTCCTTGGTCGCCCATTCGGAAACCGGCGAAACGCCGTTTGCCAAACTCACCATGTCCGCCGGCGGCAAGGAACAGCATGCGGAAAGCGAGGGCAGCGGCCCAGTGGATGCGACCTTTAAAGCCATCGAAAGCATGGTGACCAGCGGCGCCGATTTGCAACTCTATTCGGTGAACGCCATCACCAGCGGCACGGATTCGCAAGGTGAAGTTACCGTGCGTCTGGCAAAGGAGGGCCGCATCGTCAACGGCCAGGGCGCCGATCCGGATATTTTGGTGGCCTCGGCAAAAGCCTATTTGAGCGCGCTGAATCATCTGCA
>JBKJHT010000001.1:0-2748 GCA_046598945.1 Burkholderiales bacterium
CGCGAGCATCACGCGTTGTCGGTGAATGAGCTGGCCGAGTGGTCGGGCCTATCGGAAGCGGAAATTAACGAGCTGGCGGATTACGGCGCGATCACGCCTATGGATGCGGACGCGGCATCGCTAACCTTTGATGCGCAATGCATTGTCGCTGCTAGAACCGCACGCCGTTTGCGTGACGACTTCGATCTGAATACGCAGGGCGTTGCGTTGGCCCTGACCCTGCTGGATCGGGTGCGCGATCTGGAAACGCAGTTGGGCGATCTGCGTGCGCGATTGCCGCGACGGGTGTCTTAAGTAAGCAGATAAATCGACCAAGGTTCCAATGAAATTTACCGGCAGACGCTGAGATGAACAAGTCCAACATTGGCATGGCGCGATCCGATGCGTTGGTGCTGTTCGGCGTCACCGGAGACCTCGTACATAAGAAAATCTTTCCAGCGCTTTACGCGATGGCGAAGCGCGGCACGCTGAATGTCCCGGTAGTCGGGGTAGCGTCCTCTAAGTGGAGCGTGGCGCAACTTCGCACACGGGCAAAGGAAAGTATAAAACAATTGGGCCGGATCGATGATCCGGTTGCGCTTGGTCATCTGCTCTCTCTCCTGCGCTATGTGAGCGGAGACTACAACGAACCGGCTACATTCGAATCGCTTAAGAATGTGCTGCGCGGCGCCCGGCGCCCAGCGCACTACTTGGCTATTCCGCCATCGCTGTTTGCGACCGTTATCAATGGGCTAGGCGCCTCGGGCTTGGCGGATCACGCGCGTGTCATCGTCGAAAAACCTTTCGGACGAGACTTGACCTCGGCTCGGGCGCTCAACCGCATCGCGCGATCCGTATTTCCGGAAGACTCTATCTTTCGTATCGATCATTTTCTTGGCAAGGAGGCGATCATGAACATTCTCTATTTCCGTTTCGCCAATTCGTTTCTCGAGCCGATCTGGAATCGCAATTACGTGGCCAGCGTTCAAGTTACCTTATCCGAGCGGTTCGGTGTTGACGGCCGCGGCGCGTTTTACGAATCTGCCGGCTGCCTGCGCGATGTAATCCAGAATCATCTATTTCAGGTTGTCGCGCTGCTTGCCATGGAGCCGCCGTCGTATCGAGGCTTTAGCGCGGTGCATGGTGAGGCAGCCGATGTCTTCCGGGCAATGCGGCCATTAAAGCCGAACGACTTGGTGCGGGGCCAATATGCTGGATACCGGAAGGAGGCGGGTGTGGGGAAAAATTCCGACGTCGAAACATTTTGCGCACTGCGCTTGTTCATTGACTCCTGGCGTTGGGAAGGTGTACCGTGGTACGTGCGCTCGGGTAAATTTTTGGCCGCAACGGCCGCGGAGGTTATCGTGCAAATGAAGCCGCCGCCCCAGCGCCTATTTGCAGACTCGGCGCCTGCGTTGGGTGCCGCTAACTATCTGCGCTTTCGGCTTTCCCCCAACTCTGCGATCGCGCTGGCAGCCCGTGTCAAACGCGAGGGAAAAGAGTTTATCGGCGACCAGCGCGAACTTTATCTGGTTGATGAACGGCCGGGTGAGGAATCGCCTTACGAGCGATTACTTGGTGACGCGATGGCCGGTAACGGCGCCCTGTTCACGCGCGAGGACGCGGTTGAGGCCGCTTGGTCGGTTGTCGACCCAGTTCTCACTAACCACCACCGGGTTTATCCCTACCGGCGCTATAGCTGGGGACCGAAAATTGCGGATGCGCTCATCGCAGTCGATGGCCGGTGGCGCAATCCAATTCTGCAAAGGAAGTCATTTTGAACGCTACACAGCAACTTCACGATCTGGGCCAAAGTCTTTGGCTCGACAACATTACGCGCGCGCTACTGACGAGCGGTACACTCAGTCGCTACATTCGGGAGTTTGCGGTGACGGGACTCACTTCCAATCCCACGATCTTCGATCAAGCCATCAAAAATGGTGATTTCTACGATGACGCCATCCGCAAAAAAACGCTTGCAGGCGAATCGGGCGAGGCGTTGTTCTTCGAACTAGCCTTGGAGGACTTGACTCAGGCCGCTGATCTTTTCCGTCCGATTTACGACGCGACCGATGGCGTGGACGGTTGGGTGTCGCTCGAAGTCTCTCCGCTGTTCGCGAACGATACCGCCAACACCATCAAGAATGCTGCGCAACTGCATTCGCGAGCCGCGCGTCCCAACCTCTTCATCAAGATCCCCGGCACGCCTGAAGGCATTCCGGCAATCGAGCAGTCGATCTTCGACGGCATCCCGATCAACGTCACGCTGCTGTTCTCGCGCGAACACTACGTTGCTGCGGCCGAAGCGTATGTGCGCGGTATCGAGCGCCGCATCAAAGCAGGCCTCAACCCGAAGGTCGAATCCGTCGCCTCGCTATTCGTCAGCCGGTGGGACGTCGCGGCGAAAGAAGAAATTTCGCCACAGTTCCACAACCGCCTCGGCATCGCGATCGCGATGCGAACCTACAAGGCCTATCGCGATCTGCTCGTGTCCGAACGCTGGCAGAAGCTGGCTGCAGTCGGAGCCCGACCCCAGCGCTTGCTCTGGGCCAGCACCGGCAACAAAGATCCTGCGGCGCCCGACGCGCTCTACATTGAGGCCCTTGCGGCGCCGGACACGATCAATACGATCCCGGAAAAGACTCTGCTTGCCTTTGCCGAACACGGCAAGGTCGGCGCGGCCTTGCCTGCCGATGGTGGCTACGCCGAAGCGGTGCTCGAGGAGTTCAGGCGCGAAGGCGTCGACGACGAAGCGCTCGCCGCGCGATT
>JBKJHT010000093.1:0-4604 GCA_046598945.1 Burkholderiales bacterium
GCATTGCCAGGCGCCGCGCGGCGCCTGGCAATGCAAAAAAATACAGAGCGCAGATTAACGACGCCGGTCTACTTGTCCGGCGGTGTGATGAGTGGAATCGCGTCGCGTTTGTTGCGAAGGTAAATCCGAAAATCAGCGCGATCCACGGTGATGACACTGTGTTTTGGAAAAAGCTCGCTCATCCGGATCAAGCAAAGATCCGCGAGGTCGGGTTGGCGGTCACGGTAGCGGTGCGTCAGCGCAGTAAGTTGCGGCAAATGATCGTTGCAGTTAAAAGCCAGGCAGACAAGTCCGTCCTGAAGCATGGCCAATACCAATGCAGTGTCTTGAAGGTGAAGGGCGGTTTCTGCGAGCACCGCCTCACAAGTGAGCAACGGTTCGGTAATTTGCGCAGCCAGATGCATCACCCACTACTGGTCGGTATCGCCGCGATTAACGAACGCGACCAGAAATCCGCTATCGGCGATGCCTTTCAAGCGCGCGAGAAGCCTTTACGGCTGGAAAGGTTTTTCGGCCCTTTCATGCTACCAGCAAGGCGCATGAATCCCTGGTTGGCTGCGGCAGTTCGCGCCTTCTCCAATTGCTCGCGCACTAACTTACCTTTCGATACGCCGGATTTAGCGGCAGCATCTTCAAGCCAGGCGGCTAGTTCTTCGCTTACACGGATTGAGATTGTATGACTCATATGGCGAAAGTGTACAAAGTTTATTGGTGGTTTTCAATTGCAATGTCGAAGTTCGATCTCTACCTATTTTTATATTTCACCAACTCGATGCGGGACGCGAAGCGAGGCATAGCAGGATGACCGCAAACGTGAACCTGAACGATTGGCTGTCAGCGTGGGGTTTGGGGCGACACCACGAGTTGCTTGCAGAAAACCAAGTTGATCTTGATGTCTTGTCAGCATTAACTGAGGCGGATCTGGAGAAACTTGGTATTCCTCTCGGTGATCGCAAGCGCCTGTTGCTGGCTATCGCCAAGTTGGACGGGCCGGGTGCGGCGAACTCGCTGCCAACACAGGCGACCCCGCGTGCCGTCGCCGAGCCTTCGTTCTTCTCCACGCCGGAGTCTTCATCCGGCGAACGCCGCCAGTTAACGGTCATGTTTTGCGACCTAGTGGGTTCGACGGCATTAAGTGAAAAACTCGACCCCGAAGAACTGCGAAGTTTGCTGCACAACTATCGCACCGTCTGCGGCGACGTCATTACCCGTTACGAAGGTTTTGTAGCGCGCTACGTCGGCGATGGAATCTTAACGTACTTCGGTTGGCCGAAAGCCCACGAAGAAGATGCCGAGCGGGCGTTGCGTGCGGCGTTGGAGATTGTTCAAGCCGTGAAGGGCGCTTCTTCTACCGAGCCGTTGTCGGTTCGCATCGGCATCGCCACGGGTCCCGTAGTCGTCGGCGAGCAAGCCGGCGTGGGCGAGCAATCCAAGTTAGCGATTGGTTCCACGCCCAATCTCGCCGCACGACTACAAGGACTGGCTGCTGCCGATCAAATCGTCATCGCATCTTCGACTCGGCGCTTAGTCGGTAACGCGTTCGAACTAGCAGACCTCGGCGAACATGATCTGAAGGGCATCGCAGAACCCGTTCACGCCTGGCGCGTAATGGCAGTAAGTGAAGCAGCGAGCCGCTTTGAAGCAAGCCATGGCGCTCAGGTCACGCCGTTAGTGGGGCGTGAGCAGGAGATCGGGTTGCTCATGGAGCGCTGGGCCCTCGCGCAGGAAGGCGAAGGCCAGGTCGTGTTGTTGTCGGGTGAGCCCGGCATCGGCAAGAGCCGTATCTTGAATACGCTGCGCGAGCGGTTAGAAGACCAAAGTGTGGGCACGCTGCGCTTTCAGTGCTCGCCCTACTATGTGAACAGCGCCTTTTATCCCACGATCGACAACTTCGAACGCACGCTCCGATTTGCGCGCGATGAGGTCGCCGATTCCAAGCTCGACAAGCTCGAAGCGCTGATGGTCACGCAATACGGGCGCCCGATCGAAGACGTGCGCTTCACCGCTTCGTTATTGTCGATTCCGTACGAGGAACGCTACAGCGCTCTCACCATGACGCCGCAGAAGTTCAAGGACGAAACGCTGCGTACCTTGGTCGATCTCACCGAAGCCGCCGCCAGAAAGCAACCCACGGTGATGCTGTTCGAAGACGCGCACTGGGCTGATCCGACCAGTCTTGAGGCACTCGATCTGCTGATCGACCGAGTCAGAACCATCCCGTTGCTGATCGTGCTTACCCATCGGCTGGAGTTCCAGTCACGCTGGTCGCAACACGGACACGTCCTGGCATTGAACCTATCGAAGCTCACGCGCGCGCAGAGCAGTGCAATCGTATCCAAGCTCACAAGCGGCAAGGCGCTCCCCGCTGAACTGCTGGAGCAGATCCTGAGCAAGACCGACGGCGTGCCGTTGTATGTGGAAGAACTGATTAGGAATATTTTGGAATCTGGATTTCTGACAGAACACAACGATCGCTATACGATCAATGGCGCGCTCCCAGCGCTGGCCATTCCCGCCAGTCTGCAAGATTCACTCATGGCGCGCCTCGATCGGTTAGGCTCCACCAAAGAGATCGCGCAGATCGGTGCTTGTATCGGACGAGAGTTCAGCCATGAGATCCTCGCTGCGGTGTCGCCGCATTCCTCGGCAGATCTCGAGCGCGATGTGCAACGGCTGGTGGAGAGTGGCCTCGTCGGGCGGCATGGCCATACCGCGCAAGCGGCCTACACTTTCAAACATGCATTGGTGCAAGACGCCGCCTACCAGAGTTTGCTTAAGAGCCGCCGTAAAACCATACACCAGGATATCGCGCGGGTATTGCAGGCTGGGTTCGCTGAGCAAATTCAGTCTAAGCCCGAGTTACTGGCGCTCCATTTGACGCAAGCGGGATTAATCGATGAGGCCGTTCCGAAGTGGCTGACGGCAGCCAGGTTAGCCGCCAAGGGCACGCGGTACCGCGAAGCGCAAAGCCATGTCGATTCAGCGCTGGCAATCGTCACGCTTTTACCGGATGCGGTGCGAGCGAATGTCGAGGTCTCGTTGTTGGTCACCGGTGCATTCTGCCGCTTTGCCATAGAAGGCTATGCTTCCGAGTCGGCCGCTCAAATGCTCGCGCGGGTTGAGGAGGTGCTCGACCACGTCACTGATACAAATACGCTCGATATTGCATTGTGGGCGATCGGTGTTCATGCCTGGGTTCGCGGAAATTTACCCAAGGCCCTTGCGACATACGAAAGGCTAACCGCGCTCGCTGAAAAAACCGGTGAAATCGATCGAATGGTGTTTGCCTATTTTTGTCTAGGTACGGCGCTCAACAACGTAGCACAATTTGCCCGCGGCTACCGGCTACTCGAGTTTGTGATCGAAAAGTACCAGACCGAGCGGCATGGTCAATTCGTGTACGCCATAGGCCAGGACCTCAAGACCTCAACGTCCTCTTTTATCGGGATGATTCGTTTATGGTCAGGTCGCGCGAACGAAGCCCGCCACTATTCACAACTAAGCATCGCTCACTCCGAAGCCATCGCTCATCCTTTCAGCTTAGCGATGGCGCTTGGTTTTGCGAGCCTCGTCTTGGCGGAAATGGGTGAGTGCGAGGACGCCATTCGCCTGAGCAATCGTTGCATCGAATTGTCTGAGTTGCAGAAATTGCCCCAGTGGAGGGCGTGGGCTATCTGCGCCGAAGGCATCGCGCTTGTGCGGCAAGGTTACTACGATCGCGGGCTAGCCAATCTAAACCAAACGAGTCAAATCTTTCAAGCGATGGGCCAGCAAACCGGAAGCGCCTGGATTCGCGCATGGCAAGCGATCGCGCTCGCGCACCTGGGCCGCTTTGCCGATGCGCGGCGCCAGGCGGATCTAGGCATCCAGAGCTGCCACGAATCCGGCGAAATCTTGCACCTGCCGTGGGTACTGCACGCGCGCGGGATCGCTGAACAACTCGATACCAACGCGGAAACGGTAACCGCTGAGTACTGGATGAATGAAGCGCTAGCCGAGGCGCGATCCCATGACAATCGGTGGCTGGAATTACGCGTTGCTTACTCATTGGCCGGTTTGTGGCGATTACAGGGCAAACGCAAGGAGGCGCTGGATCTATTGAAGCCGGTTTACGACTGGTTCACCGAAGGCTTCGATACGAAAGATTTGATCGAGGCTAAAGCACTGCTTGAGGAGTTGGCGTGACATTTGCGCGCGACGAAACCAATAAAGAATGTAGGGTGCGCACCGCGCACGCGGACTTTCAACGAGAGATAAAACGCGTGCGCGGTTCGCACCCTACGAACGTTCGCACACTAAGCTGTGGCCCGATGGCCCTGGCCCTAGGCCACCCCGTAGGCCACCCCGGGCCAGCCCCTCATTCCCGCGAAGGCGGGAATCTATACGGCTCAACCCTACCCAGCGCGCTTGTAAGTTTAGACGACCATTGCCCTGTGAAAGCCAAATGGATTCCCGCCTTCGCGGGAATGACACAAGGGAAGGCCTGCCTTAGCCCGCATATTTCACCGTAGTTGAATTTTTGTTGTGACGTTGCGAATGCGTTGATGAGATGCGAGTTTATTGGTGTTAAAACGGAGCGTTGGTAGCGTTTTTATTGCGGTACG
>JBKJHT010000107.1:0-4458 GCA_046598945.1 Burkholderiales bacterium
GTACCGCAATAAAAACGCTACCAACGCTCCGTTTTAACACCAATAAACTCGCATCTCATCAACGCATTCGCAACGTCACAACAAAAATTCAACTACGGTGAAATATGCGGGTTAGCGCAGCGTAACCCGACGTTCCTAATGAGGAGAACACCATGATCGGCGACCCCGTAGCACTCACTATCCGCCGCACTATTCCCCGCGCGAGCGCCAAACTCCTCGCCGCATTCCGAAATCAGCCTACGGGTTACGTTACCGATGCCTTCAACGGCAAAGGCAGCCTCGACTACCGCATCAAGCCACTCGACCAAAGCTTCAGTTTTTGCGGATCCGCCATTACCGCGTATTGCGGGCCGATGGACAATCTCGCGGCAATGGCGGCGCTTGATGTCGCCAAGCCCGGTGACGTGATCGTCATCGCGACCCAAAACGACGAGACCGCCGCGGTCATCGGCGACCATTGGGCTTATTGGGCCAAGAAGATTGGCGTAGTCGGCGTAGTGTGCGACGGGTTGGTGCGCGATATCGTGGGATTATTGCGCGTCGGCTTGCCGGTGTTCGCGCGCGGACTGACACCGAACTCGGGCTTTCGCAATGGACCTGGCGAAGTTAATTTAGGTGTCAGTTGTGGCGGCGTGGCCATTGCGCCCGGAGACATCATCATCGGCGATCGCGATGGTGTTGTGTCGATATCGTTGAGCGACGCCGACGAAGTTGCAGCAAGGCTCAAGCTCGTTAGCGAGAAAGAAATGGCGGTTGAAGTCGAATTGGCGCGCGTCAGCGAAAAGAAATTTTGGAACGAGGAATCGGTGCGAAATCGCGGTGGCGTGCGCTATATCGATTAGTCATTAAATACCACGGAGTCATTCCCGCGTAGGCGGGAATCCATAGGACCGTAGCAAATCAAGCGCTAAATGGATTCCCGCCTACGCGGGAATGACAAATCGGTGTAAGTTAGGTTTTTCGAACTTTGATCCCTGCCTGAAGAACCAAGCAGGACGCGGCTTCTAGGCCAACGGCTTAGCCGTTGTATTGCATGCTTTACACGGCCCGCAACTGCCGCAGCCGGTTTTTGCCGACGCGCGCGCTTGCCAGTTGGCCGCACTCGCACTCGATAATCCTAATCGTTTTGAAAACAAGATCGCGTGTGATACGACATTTGCGCGTGAGGCTATCGGCATCCAGCGCCACGCTGCGTAAATTGCGGCGAGCGCTACAGTGAAGTAAACAATCAGGTTTTGCCACATGTCAGGCTCCGAGCGCCAAAGCGATGCGATAGGTGATGAAGGACGCGAGGTAAGCTAGGCCGAATAGATAGCCGGTCATGATAATCACGTATCGCCACGAGTTGGTTTCGCGTTTGACCGCGGCCAATGTTGCAATGCATTGCGGTGCGAATACATACCATGCGAGTAGCGAAAACGCGGTGGCCAGCGACCAAGATTGCGCGATCATCGGCGTTAATTGGTCGGCGACTTGATCGCCCGCGGCGGATAACGCGTACACCGTGCCGAGCGCGCCGACGGCGACTTCGCGCGCGGCGAGGCCGGGGATTAACGCGATGGAAATTTGCCAGTTAAAACCGATCGGCGCGAAGACCACTTCCAGCGCGTGGCCGATAATGCCGGCGAAACTATATTGAATCGCGGGGCCTATGGCGCCTTCCGGCGGCGCCGGGAATGTTGAGAGAAACCAGAGCAGGATCATTAACGTTAAGATGATGGTGCCGACTCGGTTCAAGAAAATCCAAACGCGTTCCCACAAACCAATCGCCAAGTTGCGCGGATTCGGCCAGTGGTAAGACGGTAATTCCAGCATCAGCGGATGATGCACCGCCTTGCCTTGCCAGAGCTTGAATACCCACGCGACGGCCATTGCACTAAAGATACCCGCGAAGTACAGCGCGAATAACACCACGCCTTGCAAATTGAAAATTCCGGCGACGGTTTTTGCGGGGATGAACGCGCCGATGATCAGCGCGTAAACCGGCAGGCGCGCGGAGCACGTCATCAGCGGCGCGATCATGATGGTGACGAGGCGATCACGCCAATTGGTAATTGTGCGCGTGGCCATAATGCCGGGAATGGCGCAGGCAAAGCTCGACAATAGCGGAATAAATGAGCGGCCCGACAAACCCACCGTGCCCATGACGCGATCAAGCAAAAACGCGGCGCGCGGCAAATAGCCGGAATCTTCCAGTGCAAGGATGAATAAAAACAAAATCAAAATTTGTGGCAGGAACACCAGCACGCTGCCGACGCCGGCGATCACGCCATCGACCAACAAACTTTGCAACATACCGACCGGCAAGATGTTTTTGACGAATTCGCCGATGGATTCCACGCCCGCCTTGATGGCGTCCATCGGCACGGCGGCCCAACTGAACACGGCTTGGAACATTAGGAATAACGTCGCCGCCAGAATCAACATGCCCCACACCGGATGCAGCACGACGCGATCGATGGCGTCGTCCCAGCGCGTATCAATCAACGGCTCAAGCACGGCGGCGGCAAATACGCGGCGCACTTCTTGTTGCGTGGAGAGTACGTCGTCGATGTTGGGCGCATGCCAAGTCAGGGCTGACAATTGCGTCGGTGACACGTGGCTATCGATGTAGGCAATCAGCTTATTTGCGCCGCCGTGGCGCACGCCGACGGTTTCGACAATGGGAATGCCGAGCTCATTTTCCAGCTTCGCGGTGTCGATCTGGATGCCGCGCTTGCGCGCGATGTCGCTCATGTTGAGCGCCAACACCATCGGAATGCCGAGGCGTTTCGCCTCGATCGCGAGACGCAAATTGAGCTTAAGATTGGTCGCGTCAGTCACGCAAACGACCAGATCCGGCCGCGCTTCGCCTTGCGCCGTGCCGAGAATGACGTCGCGAGTGATGGTTTCGTCGGCGCTGATGGCGTTGAGGCTGTAGGCGCCGGGTAAATCCAGGAGCCGCACGCGCTTGCCCGATGCGGTGGAAAATAACCCTTCTTTGCGCTCGACGGTGACGCCGGCATAGTTCGCGACTTTTTGCCGCGCGCCGGTGAGCAAATTGAATAGCGCCGTTTTCCCGCAATTAGGATTGCCGAGCAAGGCGACGTGTAATGTGGAAACGGAGGCGCTCATTTTTTAGCTATCCGCAACCACGTAAACATAGTCTGCTTCAAAGCGGCGTAAGGCGAATGTCGTGCCGCCGATGCGCACCGCGATCGGTTCTCGACCGGGATGGCCGTGAGCAATCACTCTCACCTTTTCGCCAGGAACAAAGCCGATCTCGACCAGGCGCTGAATCAGCACGAGGTCGGCTTCGGAGTCCGATTTGCTGACCGAACTAATAGTTGCGGCCACGCTAATCGGAAGTTCAGCCAGACTGAATTCTTTTGTATTCATAGTCTTGTTGGCAATCGTTGTCCCGACGCGGTTTTGCGCCGCCGCACGATCGAACAATGCAGAGCCGTGACTGCCAACCATAACTGACATGATGCCAACTCGATATTCCGTTTAAATCAATTGGTGACGCTAACAGTAATGAGAATAGTTCCTATTTCAGTATATATCAAGTGGTTGAGGCACTCAAATTTAAGGTGGCGAATAAAACCTGATTGGCGGTTCATCGAATGTCGCCCCGTTGCCTTGCGTTGCCAAGTAAAAACGCTAAGCTTTAAAAATAACAAAAAAAGGATAACAACAATTGAAAGAAAAACTCGCTCTGCTAAAGGACTTAGAGGCGAATTGCCTGTCCATCCAACGCTCCTTAGCGATTATCCAATCGGCGCAACGCATCGAAACGTTCTACACTTCCGACGAACGCGAACACTTGTTAAAGGAATACACCGCGCTCACCATCCGCCGCCCAACCGCGCAGGAGAGCCTTTCGAATCCCAACAGCGCGCTCGCCCTATTCCGTGATGATCATCCCGACCTCGCTTTGATTGCCGATGTATTGATAAGCGGTGAGTCGATCGATCTGAGCGCCCTGACACTCAACATCTAAGCTTCACGTTGAACAACGGCGTGTTCGCACGCCGAAAAATTCGGTCTGCTAAGATATCGCTCTTGATTCAAATTAGGCGATCCCATGGCGACTCAACAAATTCCCGTCACCATCCTCACGGGTTTTCTCGGCAGCGGCAAAACCACGCTACTTAACCGCATCCTGCAGGAACCGCACGGCCAGCGCATCGCTGTGATCGAAAACGAGTTCGGCGAAGCGGGTATCGATAACGAAATCCTGCTGCAAGATGGCGACGAGCAAATCATCGAAATGAACAACGGCTGCATCTGCTGCACCGTGCGCGGCGATCTGGTGCGCATCCTCGGCAATCTGGCGGATAAGCGCAACAGCGGCGAACTCAAGTTTGATCGCGTGGTGATCGAAACCACCGGCCTCGCCGATCCCGCGCCGGTCGCCCAGACGTTTTTTGTCGAAGATAAAGTGCACGAGCATTATTTGCTCGATGCCGTCATCAC
>JBKJHT010000110.1:0-5490 GCA_046598945.1 Burkholderiales bacterium
GCGCTTTGTTGTCGATCAAGGGCGGCGTAAACTAAGCGACAAAATCAACCGGGAGGAAATCCATGTCGCCTGAGTTGCAGCGGCGTACGATCTTAAAGATCTCGTGGCGACTGTTGCCGCTGATCGTCGTCAGTTATTTTATCGCCTACGTCGATCGCACCAACATCGCATTCGCCGCGCTGACCATGAACAAAGATCTTGGCATCAGCGCCTACCTGTATGGCTGGGGCGCCGGCATATTTTTTCTCGGCTATGCGCTGTTCGAGGTGCCGAGCAACATGGTCTTGGCGAAAGTCGGCGCGCGGCGCTGGATCGCGCGCATCATGTTCACCTGGGGTTTGATTTCCGGCGCGATGGCCTTCGCCACCGGCCCGGCCAGCTTTCTCGTATTGCGTTTTTTGCTCGGGGTCGCCGAAGCGGGATTCTTTCCGGGCATTATTTTCTATCTCAGCACTTGGTTTCCCGCAGCCTATCGCGCGCGGGTGATTTCGACGTTGTTTCTCGCCGTGCCGATTTCCAATGCGGCGGCTTCGCTGGTATCCGGCGCCATACTTGAGATGGACGGTGTGCTCGGGTTAAAAGGTTGGCAGTGGGTGTTCATTCTGGAAGCGCTGCCGGCGCTGTTGCTTGCCTTCGTCGTGTGGCGGCACATGATCGATCGGCCCGCCGATGCGAAATGGCTGAGCGCCGACGAGCGCGCCTGGTTGGAAAGCGAATTGCTCGCCGAACGCACTCAGGTCGAAAGTTTTGGCCACATGAGCCTGTGGCGCGCGCTTACCGATAAGCGCGTGCTGGTGCTATCGATGATCTACATGACCAGTGTCACCGCCAGCTACGGCATCGTGTTTTTCCTGCCGCAGATTGTTAAAGGCCTCGGCCATTCCAATTTGATGACCGGCGCTCTGACCGCGATTCCGTATAGCGTCGGCATCCTTGGTCTGCTGTGGTGGGGCTATTCTTCCGACCGGCGCAACGAACGCCGCTGGCATTTGATCGTGGCGATGAGCGTCGCGGGCGTCGGATTAGTGGGCGCCGCCTGGTTACGCGATTCCTACGGGGCGATCATCGCGTTGTGCGTGGCGACCGTTGGGTTGTATGGTTCGCGGCCCTCGTTCTGGCCGATGCCTACACGCTTCTTGACCGGCGCTGCGGCCGCGGCCGGCATTGCACTGATCAACTCCATCGGCAATCTCGGTGGCTATATCGGCCCGTTCATCGTGGGCTGGATTAAAGACAGTACGAAGAGCTTCGAAATGGGTTTGTACTTTCTCGCCGCGTGCGCGTTTGCCTCGGCTGCGATCACCTATTTTGCGATGCGTAGAGCCGATGTCTGGCGATAGCCCTTCAAACTAGCCGTGCCAGTGGCCGCACCCAGACTGGCCTCTGGCATGGCATGGCCTGCGAGGCAAGGTCTGCGGGGCTCTCCAGGCATCGAATTTATCTAATCCGGTGGTTGGACGTGACCCATCGACCGGACGTTTAAACGCAACAGAATCACACCTGGCCAATAAAATCGCGTTTGCCGATTTCCACGCCACAGTGACGCAAGATGTCGTAGGCCGTCGTGCTGTGGAAGAAGAAATTCGGCAGCACGCTGTGCAGCAGGTAGGGCTGGCCCTTGTAAGTTACCGGATTCCCGGCAACTTTCACTTGGATGTCGCGATCCTCGGAGCCGTCAATCTGTGCTGGCGTAAATCCCTTGCAATAATCGACGGTTTTCGCGATCCGCGCCTTAAGATCGTCGAAGGATTTCTCGTTGTCTTCCCACGCCGGAACCTCCAATCCTGCCAAGCGGGCGGATGCGCCCTTGGCAAAATCACAAGCGATCTGAACCTGGCGAACCATGGCCAGCATGTCGGGCGCGATGCGATAGCCTAGTAACACGGCGTGATCGACCTTTTTCGCCACCGCATAGGCGGTCGCCTTGTCGAGGATGGCGGACAGATTGCCAAGGGTTTTGATAAAAACCGGTACCGATGCCTGATACATTGATAATGCCATGAGATTGCTCCTGGAATGCATGATGAACGAACGGATCATTCCGAACGCGATGACCACGAGTGCGCCGGAACGATCGAATTACCGTGCGGCCCGACTGGTGGCAGCCCTTGTATTGATGCTACTCGCGGAAGGACACTCAGTATACTGATGGCAGCGCCATTCGGGGCGGGAAAGTCTGCTTGTCGCTTGTTACTCGATTCGTAGCGGATCAATCGTATTCATTCTGAGTGCAATGACGTGGCCACCATTGGCGAGTACGTTGAGGTAATCCGCCCATTGCCGCACCATGGCGCGCCGCTCCTTGTTGAGCTTGGCGATCCGATCGCCTACCTCGCCACAGGAAAACATCTTTCTCAAGACGCCGGATGATTTTGTTGGGGGTGAAAAAAGCAACAAAAAAACCCGCCGTTACGCGGGTTATGCGATGCCTTGAAATTAGTTTTTGGTGGAGACGAGGAGGATCGAACTCCCGACCTCCGCATTGCGAACGCGGCGCTCTCCCAGCTGAGCTACATCCCCGAAAGGTAAATTCTATGCCGATTGGCTATCGGAAACAATGGGAAATTAGCTCTTTCTAGGTTTCGTGCGCCGGCGGTGCTTTTCGATCAGCCCAGGCCACCATACCGATTCCACCGACAATCATCGGCATCGAGAGCCATTGACCCATGCTGAAATTGAGCGCGAGTAGGCCAAGAAAATCGTCTGGCTCCCGGGTGAATTCGGCGAGAAAGCGCATGATGCCATAGCCGATTAAAAAAACGCCGGACGCCGCGCCGAGTGGGCGGGATTTGTTGGTAAAAATCCACAGTATGATAAACAGCAACAATCCTTCGCCGGCCGCTTGGTACAGTTGCGAGGGATGGCGCACAACGTTATCGACGGCCGGGAACTGCATGCCCCACGCAACCGTCGTCTCCCGTCCCGGCAATTCCTGATTGATGAAATTTCCGATGCGGCCGAACATCAATCCCGGCGGCGTGAGCGGCGCGACGAAATCGGTTACGGCGAACCAATGTTTGTGGTGATGCCGAGCGAACAACAACATGGCGAAGATCACACCGAGAAAGCCACCGTGAAAGCTCATGCCGCCTTGCCAAACGTAAAAAATTTCTAGCGGATGGGCCAAATAATAATCAAGTTTATAAAACAGAATATAGCCAAGACGCCCGCCGAGTATGGTCCCGAGCACGCCGTAGAAAATCAGATCGTCTAGCTCCCGCAGAGTCCAATTCAGCCACGGCTGCGTGCGAATACGATGGCGGCCCAGCAGAATGATGCCGAGAAATCCGAACACGTACATCAGGCCATACCAGCGAATTGCCACGGGGCCTAGCGCAATGGCAATGGGATCGAATTGCGGATGAACGAGCATTATTGTTTTTCCTTAAGCAAGCGCGATGCGGGGTTTGCGGTAAAATTGAAACATTATACGTAAACCCCTTTTTGAAGGAGGGCACAATGGCCTACAACTGGCGCAGTAAATTAATCACCGGCGGCGTATCCCGCTCCCCTAACCGCGCAATGCTCCGCGCGACCGGCTTCCAGGATGACGATTTCGACAAGCCGCTGATCGGCATCGCTAACGGTCATTCGAACATGAATCCGTGCAACATGGGCATTCAACCCTTGGTTGATCGCGCGTTTGACGCGGTGAAAGTCGCCGGCGGCATGCCTCAGACCTTTGGCGTACCGACCGTCACCGACGGCATCGGCATGGGCACGGAAGGCATGAAGTATTCGCTGGTCTCGCGCGAAGTGATCGCCGATGCGATCGAAACTTCTGTCAACGGCCAGATGATGGACGGCGCATTGGTGATCGGCGCCTGCGATAAAAATATGCCGGGCGGCATGATGGCGATCGCGCGCATGAACGTGCCGGCGATTTACGTCTATGGCGGCACGATCAAGCCGGGCAATTGGAAAGGTACGGATCTGACCATCGCCAGCGCGTTTGAAGCAGTCGGCGCGTACGGCGCCGGCAAGATGAGCAAAGAAGATTTCGAAGGTGTGGAAAAGAACGCCTGCCCCAGCGCCGGGGCCTGCGGCGGCATGTTCACGGCGAACACCATGTCATCGTCTTTTGAAGCGCTAGGCATGAGCCTGATGGGGTCTTCCAGCATGGCGGCGCCCGATCAAGAGAAAGCCGACAGCGCGGCGGAATCCGCGAGAGTGTTGATCGAAGCGATCAAGAAAAATCTTCGCCCACGCGACATCATCACGCGCAAATCCATCGAGAACGCCGTGACGTTGATTATGGCGACCGGCGGCTCGACCAACGGCGTGTTGCATTTTCTCGCCATCGCCGATGCGGCGGAAGTGGAATGGACCATTGACGATTTCGAGCGCGTGCGCCAAAAGACGCCGGTATTGTGCGATATGAAACCCTCCGGCAAATACGTCATGACCGATTTGCACAAAGTCGGCGGCATACCGCGCGTGTTAAAGATGTTGCTGAAAAATGGCTTGCTGCACGGCGATTGCATGACCATCACTGGCAAAACCATAGCGGAAGAATTAGCCAACGTGCCCGATGCGGCCGGCGAAGATCAAGACGTGATTCGCCAGTGGGACAACCCGATGTATAAGCAAGGGCACCTGGCGATTCTCAAAGGTAACCTTGCGCCTGAAGGCTGCGTTGCCAAAATTACCGGCCTGAAGAACCCCGTCATTACGGGGCCTGCGCGGGTATTCGATTCCGAGCCGGAAACCATGGCAGCCATTGTCGCGGGAAAAATAAAAGCGGGCGATGTCGTGGTGATTCGGTACGAAGGCCCGAAAGGCGGCCCCGGTATGCAGGAAATGCTGGCGCCGACCTCCGCACTCATCGGCCAAGGTTTGGGCGACAGCGTCGGCTTGCTAACCGACGGCCGCTTCAGCGGCGCAACCTGGGGCATGGTGGTCGGCCACGTCGCACCGGAAGCTTACGAAGGCGGCACGATTGCGCTGGTGAAAGAAGGCGATTCGATCACCATCGATGCGCACAAGCGGCTGATCCAAGTCAACGTCTCCGACGAAGAATTGGCAAAGCGCCGTGCACTGTGGAAACAACCGGCACCGCGTTACACCCGCGGATTGCTGGCGAAATATATGAAGTTGGTTAGCACGGCCAGTAAGGGGGCTGTGACGGGTTAATTGATTCTTAACCACTCACGCTATTTGCTGTCATTCTCGCGCAAGCGGGAATGACAACTGCAAATACAGCGCTAACTAAAACAGTCGCTCGACCAGAATCCGCGTGGCCTTATGGTCTTAGGCCACCTCGGGCCAGCCCCTGGATAGTGCCGCCGGCCATGTAACGCCACGACCGGGTAGCCCTCGGCTAGCCGCTGGCCGCGGGTCCGGCAAGCACCGCGAGCGTTGCGGCGTAGTGGTCGCTAACCCGCATATTTCACCGTAGTTGAATTTTTGTTGTGACGTTGCGAATGCGTTGATGAGATGCGAGTTTATTGGTGTTAAAACGGAGCGTTGGTAGCGTTTTTATTGCGGTAC
>JBKJHT010000117.1:0-14531 GCA_046598945.1 Burkholderiales bacterium
GTACCGCAATAAAAACGCTACCAACGCTCCGTTTTAACACCAATAAACTCGCATCTCATCAACGCATTCGCAACGTCACAACAAAAATTCAACTACGGTGAAATATGCGGGCTAGCCGCCTCGTAACGTGCCCATTGCCCATTGACGATACTGCAATTATCTCAACCGTAAAACGCTGCTTGCCAAACGAACGCAGCGTATCGTGGCGACTTACGTGCTCGAAAGTGTGGGCAGAGGTTCGAATCGACCACACTGGGATGGCGGCAAGAAAAATGTAGGTTGGGTGAGCGAAAGCGTTACCCAACAAACAACGAATAGCGCTCATGTGAGTTACATTCGGCAGAATGCCATTCAGCTCTACGGTTCCTGCGACGACGCATCGGCGTCCGGAGACAATTCTGATCCGTACAACAAGGTAATCCAATGAAACGACGCAACGTACTGGCAACAATCGCATCATGCCTGCTCTGGCCGGCAATCGCGCCCGCGCAGCCCTCGAAACGCGTGCCGGTGGTGGGCATGCTCATCACCCACCCGCCGGTCACCGATCCGGTCGTAGAGGCTCTGCGTGCTGGGCTGCGGCAACACGGCTACGAGGATGACAAGAACATCAAATTGGAAGTGCGTACCGCGCTCGGTCAGCTTGATCGTGTGCCCGCCCTTGCGCAGGAGTTGGTGCAGCTTAAAGTCGACGTGATCGTGGTCGCCAACGATCCTGCGCTACGCGCCGTACTAAAGGCGACCAGCACGATCCCCATCGTGATGGCCGGCTATACCGACGATCCGACGGCGATGGGATGGATCGAAAGTTACCGACGCCCAGGCAGGAATGTCACGGGCGCATTCACGATGAACTCAGCCCTGATCGCCAAGCGTCTGGAGCTTCTGAAGGAGATGCTGCCCAAAGCCTCGCGCTTGGCGATATTCTGGGAGCGCACCTTCGGCGTGGGCCAACTCGAGGAGGCGAAGCGCGTCAGTCCCAAACTCGGTTTGGAGCTACACCCGATCGAGGTTTCCGGCCCCGCGGATATCGCAGCGGCTTTCGCTGGCGCTAAAGAGCTGGAGGCCGATGCGGTTCTTCTGATATGGACCCCAATCTTCTACGTTCATCGTGCCCGCATCGCAGCGCTCGCGCTGGATGCACGCTTGCCGCTGTTCTCAGATATTAGCGTCACCACTGACGCGGGCGGATTGCTCTCCTACGGCTCGTTCGGGTACGACAGTTTCGTGCGCGCCGCGCGCTATATCGATCGGCTGTTGAAGGGCACAACGCCGGCGGAATTGGCCGTGGAGCGGATGGAGAACATCAAGCTGGTCGTGAACGCCAAGACCGCGAAAGTGCTCCGCATCAAGATACCCGAATCGATTATGACTCGGGCCGATGAGGTGATTCGATGATCGCCTATTTCCGTGCGCGCGGCACGCTACGCTTTCCGACGAAGTGGGGGACTGGCCTATGGCCACCTCTGGCCAGCGCCACGACGCAAGCGGGGCGCGGCTTCTGGCGCATGGTGATGCTCAAACAAAAATGTAGGTTGGATGAGCGTAGCGTAATCCGACAAACAGCGAACAGCGTGCGATGCGTCGCATTCGGCAGAATTGCCCTAGGCCACCCTGGGCGCTGCGTTTCTGGTGGCAGCATTTTCCCTCGTGCCACGGGTGGCAGCACCTGCACTTATGCCATTCTGCCCTACGGACTGACTGCCGCCCACGCAGGAATGACATGCTCATTGGATGAGATGGTAAACGGACTAAAGATATTGAGCTGGCTGAATTCGGACGGAGACAAAGCATGATGAAAAAACTGCTCGTGATAGTTGCCTTTATTCTTGTCGGGTGCATGTTTCTTACTGAGCACGCAGCAGCACAAGACCGCAAGTTACCAAAGATCGGTGAAATCTGGGGAGTAAATGCCGAAGAAATTGCACCTTATCGCACGCCTTTTCTGAAAAGAATGCGCGAGCTCGGTTGGATCGATGGGAAGACGGCACAGTTCGTTATTCGCTATTACAGTCACGAAGCGGGTAACGATTCTTCGGTTGCCAAGATTGCCAAGGAATTGGTTGCTCAGAAAGTGGACGTCTTCGTGGTATCCGACAACGCTTGGCGAGGAACACGCGAAGCCACGACGACGATTCCGATCGTGTGCATGGATATGTTCGATCCTATTCTGGAGGGCGCGTCCTCATCCCTCGCCAGACCTAGCGGAAACTTGACCGGTGTGTCCTGGCAATCCATTGACACCGCGGCCAAGCGGGTCGAGTTGGCAAAGGATTTAATGCCCAACTTGAAGCGAGCCGCGCTGATCTACGACGCGTCTGATCCGGGCGCCGTAATTGAAAGCAAAGGCTTCGCTCAAGGCGCGAAGACGGCTGGAACGCGTCTCGACGTTTTCGGCCTGCATGGGCCACAAGACCTCGACGCGGCGATCGCCGCGATCAAAAATTCACCTCCCGACGTTTTGTTTGTAAGCGTCAGCTCGTTCACCATCGTGAATCTCGGTAAGATCACAAAGCTTGCAGCGGAAGCTCATATTCCGACGGTAAGCGAGATAGCCGAATTCGCCAAAGCTGGAATTCTCCTCACTTATGGCGTCAACATCGACGAGACGTACTTGCGCGCGGCGGATCTGACCCACCGCATCCTCAAAGGCGCGAAACCACGGGATTTGCCATTCGAGCAGCCGACCAAGTTCGATTTGGTTGTGAATCTGAAAACCGCAAAGGCGCTCGGCATCAAGATTCCGGAATCAATCATGTTGCGTGCGACGGAGGTGATTCGATGAGTGTCGCCGAATGGGGCCCTGAATGGATTCCCGCTTGCGTGGGAATGACACGTTCGTTGCACCGGAGAGTCGCGGTAGTTGGTGTAGCATTAGATTCAATCTACATAACTGATCGGACCCTTATGAACGATGCCGCAATCATCGCAACCGTAAGGCAATATTTCTCCCGGCGAGCGCGGAATGTCGTGACGGCGTACGTCTTCGGAAGCGTCGGCAAGGGATTGAGCGCGCTTTCGAGCGATGTCGACATCGCAGTGCTTTACGCGCTCGCGCCAACTCCGGCCGTCTCGGGACCCACATCTAGCATGCAAGCCGAACTCGAAGCGCTGCTGGGCCGGCACGTTGACCTTATCGTTCGGAACCGGGCGCCGATAGATTTAGTGCACCGGGTGTTGCGCGATGGCGAGATTGTATGTGAGACAGACCGTCGCGCGCGCATCGAATTCGAAGTCGCCGCGCGCAGGCAATACCTGGATCTGTTGCCGATCCTGCGCCGCTACCGTGCGTCTGCCTGAGCCATGACCGGTCCCGATCTCATCGCGAAGAAGCTGGCGCTAATCGAAACCCACGTGCGGGAGCTGCGCGCGCTTGTCAATGTCGTAAAGATTCTAGTCAATGTAAAGGAAGAGCGTTTCGCGGCACACACGCTACAGCTTGCCATCCAGTCCGCGCTGGACGTTTGTTCTCACATCGTATCGGATGAAAAGCTAGGGGAGCCGCAGACCAACCAGGAACTCTTTACCTTGCTCGAACGCCATGGCTGGCTATCCGCACCGCTCGCTGTGGACCTACGGAACATGGCCGGATTTCGCAACATCCTAGTGCATGGATATCAGAACCTGAACCTGGATATTCTCATCGATGCATTGCGCAACCAACTCTCGAACCTTCTCGAATTTGTCGACGCGGTTCGTGCGCGCATGGGGGGTTGATCGGTGGAGATCGCCTGCCCCACAACCGCAATGGCTTGGTTCGCGAACTGTTGCGCTACTTGGCGAGTTTGGGAAGGATTAGAGTGACAGCAAATCGACTCGCCGCTTTCTCGCCGGAGGTATCGAAGAAGTGAAGCTCACCCGCCTCGGTCGCGATCCAAAACTCGTGGGCGCCAGCCTGGAGATAAGCGTGCGTCTTTTCGGTGATCTCCATTTCCGTGTTCGACGGCGAGATAACTTCCACGCAAATCTCCGGCGCGCTCGGGAATATTTCGGCGCTTGCGTGTCGCTGCATAAAGGCTTGCGATGCCCAAGCTACATCCGGCACGCGCAAACCGATATCAGTCAACACCGGACACTCCGTCAACACGACGCCGTGGGTAAGTTGCTTAATCAATTCGCCAGTAATGTAGGCCTGAAGCCGCGCATGCTGTACGCGCGCCGGGCTCATTTCGATTTTCCCCCATGCGTTGAGTTCAATCTTGTATGGCAGGTCGCGAAGGGTAGGATCACGCAGAACTTCCTCCCATTTCAATGTCAGCGCTTCGGGCGATGTGCTGTTTCCCATGATCGGCAAATCTAAGTGGAATACGCCAATAAGTATACGCCAATCTCCCGGCTACGACCGGGTCAGACTCACGGTTGAACAGCGATCATCCTAACCATGCGACGCAGCGGCTTATTCATTAAATATCTCATCCCCCTAGTGCTGCTATCGGCTGGCGGTCTGCTGGCCAATAGCCTGATCGAGCTGTATTTTTCATATCAGGAAAACAAGGCCGCGCTCGGAAAAATTCAGCAGGAGAAAGCGGCGAATGCCGCCAATCGCATTGAGCAGTTCGTACGCGAAGTCGAGCATCAATTGGTGTGGATCGCGCAAACGCCATGGGAGTCAGCGGGGGCTTCGCTTGATCATCGGCGTCTGGACTCCTTGCGTTTGTTGCGTCACGTACCGACGGTCACGGAAGTGAGTCACCTTGACCCCGCAGGCCACGAACAGCTACGCGTATCGCGCCTGGCAATGGACGTCTTGGGCAGCAACATTGACTACTCTAACGATCCGCGCTTCAAGCTCCCCAACAGCCAGAAGACCTATTTCAGCCCGGTGTATTTCCGTAAGGAGTCCGAGCCCTACATGACCATCGCGCTCGCGGGCCGCAGCGAGGGTGCCGGCGTCGTCGTCGCCGAGGCCAACCTCAAGTTCATTTGGGATGTCGTCTCACGCATGGAAGTGGGCACCGGCGGCTATGCCTACGTACTGGATAATCAGGGGCATCTGATCGCCCATCCCGACATCAGCTTGGTGCTGCAAAAAACTGATTTCTCGGTACTGCCGCAAGTGCGCAGTGCGCGCGCGAACACGGCCGATAACCCGCATATCGAGGCCACCACCGGGCTCGATCTGAAGAAGGGTGAAGTGCTATCGGCGTACGCTTCAATTGAGCCACTCGGCTGGAAAGTTTTTGTCGACCGTCCGATCAAGGAAGCATTCGCGCCGCTCTACGACTCGGTGCTGCGCACTGGCGCGCTATTGATCGCCGGCGTGCTGATCTCGGTGGTGGCGAGCCTCGTCTTGGTAAGGCGCATGGTGAAGCCGATCCGCCTACTGCAGGCGGGCGCCGCCAAGATCGGGGCTGGCGAGCTAGAACATCGCATCATCGTTGCCACCGGTGACGAGTTGGAAGCCCTCGGCGCCGACTTCAACAACATGACGGCGCAGTTACAGGAATCCTATGCCGGCTTGGAGCGCAAGGTTGACGAGCGTACGCGCGCTTTAACCGAGTCACTGGAACAGCAAACTGCAACCAGTGAGATTTTACGCGTGATCAGCCAATCGCAAAACAACATCCAGCCGGTTTTCGAAGCAATCGCAGCGAACGCACAAAAGCTCTGCAGCGCATTTGCGACAGCCGTTGCCACTTTCAACGGCGACATGATCGAGCTCACCGCCACTCACAGTCTGGATGTCGCTGCGCGGGCCGCAATGCGAAAAAACTGGCCTATGCCGCCCGATGGTCCCGGCGCAATGGCCCGCGCCATTCGAACTCGTTCCGTAGCTAATATTCCCGATGTTCGCAGCGATCTAGAATATGAGATGAAGAATTTGGCCGAAGCGGTCGGATATCGCTCCATCCTCGCTGTCCCTATGTTGCTTGACAATAACCCAATCGGCGCAATCTCTGTCACCGGCGTCGCACCAGGAATGTTCACGGGCCGCCACGTGGAGATGCTCAGGAGCTTCGCCGACCAAGCCGTAATCGCCATAGAAAATGTGCGCCTGTTCCACGAAATCGAAGAGAAAAACCGCGAGCTCGAGGTTGCCAATCAACACAAATCCGAGTTCCTCGCCAACATGTCGCACGAGTTGCGCACGCCACTGAATGCCATCATCGGCTTCTCCGAAGTGTTGAAGGAATCCATATTCGGTGAGCTGAACGAAAAACAGGACGAGTACGTAAAGGACATTTACGGCTCGGGACATCATCTCCTGTCCCTTATCAATGACATCCTGGATCTTTCCAAGGTCGAAGCTGGGCACATGGAACTCGCGATTTCGCAGTTCGATATTCCGAGCGCGATCGATAATGCCGTGATGCTGGTGCGCGAACGCGCCAACCGACACGCGCTGACGCTGGAAATCAACGTCGATTCGCGGCTCAATGAATTCACCGGCGACGAGCGCAAGTTCAAACAAATTTTGCTGAATTTGCTGTCGAACGCGGTCAAGTTCACGCCGGAAGGCGGCCGCATTTCTGTCGCCGCGCAGCCGGCCGGCGAGAGTGTGGAAGTGTCCGTGAGCGACACGGGAATTGGCATCGCAACGGAACATCAAGAAACGGTGTTCGAGGCGTTTCGGCAGGTCGGAACCGACAGCACCATGAAGCGCGAAGGCACAGGGTTGGGCCTCGCGCTGGTGAAGCAATTCGTGGAACTACATGGCGGGCGGATCTGGGTTGTCAGTGTTCCCAACCAAGGTTCAACATTTACATTCACATTGGCGGCGCAACCATGGCATTGATACTTATTATTGAGGACGATCCGAACAGCCGCAAGCTGGTTCGCGACGTGTTGCAGGTCAAGGGGTATCAAACCATCGAAACCGAGACTGCGGAGGAAGGCCTAAGCCTTGCCAAGGAAAAACATCCAGCGCTGATCCTGATGGATATACAGTTGCCGGGCATGAGTGGTATCGAGGCGTTGCAACTATTGCGCGCTGATCCGGACATCAGGGAGATTCCGGTGATCGCGGTTACCGCGTCGGTGATGACGGCGCAGCAGCAAAAACTGCTGGACGCAGGCTTTGATGCCTTCGAGGGTAAACCGGTGAGCGTGGTGGCCTTGTTGAAAAAAATACAAAACCTAATCCAACATGCGAACTCCCCAGGTTAAGTGCGAAATGGGATCCAGACCATTCCCCCTTTGCTGCGCAGAAAGCGCCGGGTGTGGCCGGAAGAACAAGTACTGGTGCGGCTCTACGAGGGTATGGTGGATGTGAATTAACGTTTGCAAGGAGGTGGATGATGAACACGGTCAATAGGCGTGATTTTCTGGCACAAGCGGCGGCGCTCGCTGGCACGGCATTGTTGCCGTTTTCAAACTCGGCCCGCGCCGAAGCACCGCCGGAAGTGAACAAGATGCGCCTCGTCCACACGCCGGGAATATGCCTTTCTCCGCAATATCTGGCGGAGGAATTTTTACGATTGGAAGGGTTTTCCGAAATTGAATATGGGGAAAGTCCCACTACTTTTCCTGCGAATTTCCTCGCGAGCGGTCAAGCCGATTTCACACAACACGGCGTAACGAGTTTGCTACCTCTGCTGGATGCCGGCAAACCGCTTGTCGCGTTATCGGCCGTACATTCTGGTTGCTATGAGCTTTTCGGAAATGGCCGTGTCAAAAGCGTTGCAGACTTACGTGGCAAAACCATCGCGATTCCAGAGTTTGGCTCGAGCGAGCACACCTTCATGGCAAGCATTCTCGGTTACATCGGAATCGATCCACGCAAAGAAGTGCAATGGGTGAAGGGCGCAACCGGAATGGACGCGATGACATTGTTCATGGATGGCAAGGCGGACGCCATCTTAGGCTTCGCGCCGCAACCCCGAGATTTGCGCGCCAAGAAAATCGGGCACGTTATTCTAAACACCACGCAAGATCGACCTTGGTCGCAGTATTTCTGCTGTGTTGTGGTCGCGCGACGTGAATTCGTTGCGCAGAATCCAATTGCCACACGGCGCGCATTGTGCGCTTTCCTGAAGTCCGCGGATGTTTGCAGCAATGAACCCGAGCGCGCTGCCAGGATGCTGGTCGACAAAGGGTACGAATCGCGTTACGACGTCGCGCTAGAGGTGTTAAAAGAACTTCCTTACACCCGCTGGCGGCAAGCCAATCCCGAGGACACTCTTCACCTGCACGAAGTCGGCATGATCAAATCCACACCGGAAAAGCTGATCGCTCAGGGTGCCGATTGGCGCTTCTTGAATGAATTGAAGAAGGAATTGAAGGCGTGATGGTTTGGCTTTGAAAATCAGAGATGAAGGAGCATAGCAATGAAACCGAATTTGGGAATTTTCGCGTTGGTAGGAATGCTGTTGGCTCTAGTTCCCACCGCTCGCGCCCATGCCCCCGATCAGGCGCCGCATCAGATTGCCGATCTTGGCGAGTTTCAATTCGAAGGTGGCGGCGCGATCAAGAATCTCAGGATGTCCTACGTGACCCACGGGAAACTGAACTCCGCCAAGAACAATGCCATTTTGTTCCAACACGGCTTCGCCGCCAATCATCAACTCTTTGATCATATGATTGGGCCGGGGCGGCCGTTGGACACCGACCAATACTTCATCATTTGCCCGGATGCACTGGGCGCGACACAAACCACCTTTGAGCATTCGACGAGTCCGACCAATAGCGGACTCAAGATGAAGTTTCCGTTCTACAACGGGCGCGACATGGTGAAGGCGCAGTACCGGCTCGTTACCGAAACGCTAGCGATTCCTCATCTACTTGCGGTGACCGGCATCTCTTCTGGCGCAGACCATAGCGTGCAGTTTGCGGTGAGCTACCCGAATTTTATGGATGGCATATTCCCTATCGTTGGCGGCACGCAGTTTACTACTCAGGGGCGATTCTTTGGTTCATTAATGGTATCGACAATCGAGTCGTGTGTCGGATGGGACGGCGGAGATTACGATGTCAACCCTAAGGAATGCGCGTCAAAGGCGCTCTCTTGGCTTATCCCGTATTTCTATACAAGAGACTGGTGGGAGCACAATCTCGACACGCCGGAAACGTACACCAACTGGCGCAATATCTGGGGTGATTACTATCTCGATATTCAGGATGCTCGCGATCTTTACTATCGAGCAATGGCGGGCGGGCGTGGTTGGCTTGGTGATACCCCAGGATTCAATGGGGACCTGGACGCTATATTGCGCTCGATCAAGGCCAAAACATTGTTTATCCTCAGCCCACAGGACCAGTTGTTTCCACCGCAACACGTGGATAGTCAGGTCAAGGCGATTCCCAGCGCGCGCGTCGTATGGATTGATTCTGAAGCGGGCCATCTGATCTTCGGCAACGCCGATCCGAATGCAACGCGAGTGATGGGCGAAGCAATTAGCGAGTTCTTGCGCGATCTGGCCACCAACCGAAATTTGACTGAGAGAGGAAAATAAAATGATCTCTAATCGTTCATTCTTTGCGTCGCGTCGCGAGTTCCTCACTCGAACCAGTTCGATCGCAGCCGCTGGCCTTCTTGGTCTGCATGGCAGCGATGTTGGGGCAGAGCCCCCGCCGGAGATTAAGAAGATTCGTCTATTTCACGTGCCTGCGATTTGTCATGCGCCGCAGTATTTGGCAGAAGAAATGTTGCGTATGGAAGGGATTGACGTGGAGTACGTTCCTTTTGGCACGCGCTACATCCCCGACGCCCTGGCGGCGTCAAAGGCCGACATGACCATGTGGAATGCAATGGAACTGCTCCCAGCGCTCGACGCGAACAAACCCATTGTCGTTGTGGCGGGCGTTCACAGCGGTTGCTTTGAGGTGTTTGGAAACGAGCGCGTGCAAACCATTCGAGATATCCGCGGCAAGACGGTATCCATTACGTATTTAGGTGGCGGTGATCACATCTTGCTGTCCAGCATGTTGGCGTATGTCGGGATCAACCCGAAGGAGGTGAATTGGATACCCGGCACCCATTCCCTTCTTGATGCCAAAGACGCATTTATCAATGGCAAGTCAGATGCGTTCGTCGGTTTTGCACAGCAGCCGACGGAACTTCGCGCGATGAAGATCGGTCACGTCATCGTCGATACCACCACCGATCGCCCCTGGTCACAGTATTTCTGTTGCATGCTTGCCGCCAATCGTGACTTTGCGCAGCGCTACCCGATTACGATTAAGCGCGCCATTCGAGCGGTCCTCAAAGCTGCGGATATTTGCAATGATCAACCGCTGAAGGTGGCGCGTTTTCTCGCGGACAAGCTCTATGAACCGCGCTTCCAGATCGGCTCGGACGTTATGCAGCGTCTGCCTTACAACCGCTGGCGGGAAGCCAATCCCGAGGACACGTTACGCTTTCATGCGTTGCGTCTGCACGAGGTGGGCATGATCAAGTCGTCGCCGGAAAAGCTCATCGCGCAGGGGACGGATTGGCGGTTCTTGAATGAATTGAAGAAGGAATTGAAAGCTTGACCGCCCCTTCCCAACCTTCCCCCTCCCCTGCGTTAGCGGGAGGGTTGGGGTGGGGGCATACCGGCTCAGACGCCGCGTGAGTGTTGGATTATCTGAGCAGAATTCGGCGCGAGCATGCAGAAGGATTGAATTTATGAAAGGCAATGACTTAATCATCATCGACGAAGGAGGAGGAAGACAATGAAAGCGATATTGAAATTATTTAATCTACTCGGCGTGCTACTACTGATTCACGTCACAGTGGCTCACGCTCACTGGCCTAACCAAGCGCAACACCAATTCGCCGACCTCGGTGGATTCCAGTTCGAGGGCGATGCGCGCGATCTTGAAAGCAGCCGACATCTGCTCGCAGGATCCGCAAAGGGTGGCGCACTTCCTGGTCGCAAAAGGCCATGTTCCCAAGTACGAGATCGCGCTGGAGGTGTTGCAGTCGATTCACTATCGCTTCTGGCGAGAGCAGGATCCCGAGGACTCGCTGCGCTTCCACGCGCTGCGGCTGCGTGAAGTGGGCATGATCAAATCCAGTCCGCAAAAGATCATCGCGCAAGGCACGGATTGGCGTACTTTCAACGAACTCAAGAAGGAGTTGAAGGCGTGACGTGGTCGCGCGTAGGGTGCGCATCGCGCACCGTCCGGAACGGTGTCAGCAACTGGCAGCAGTCTTCAGGTTTGGCCAGGCCCGCGCATCAAGGATTCGATCGGCACGCCTTCGTAGATGTCACGCATGCCGATCGCGAGCTTCACCGAGGCGAATTCAACCGTTTCGGCGCCGGAATATTCAATCTTCTCCCAACCGATATCGCCGCGCCGCCGGTGAATTTCAACATGAGCTTGGTCTTGGTTGATGAGCGCGTATTCGGAGAGGGATGCAAGCGTGCGGTACGCCAGCAGCTTTTCCCTGCGATCAATAGCCTCGGTGCTTTGCGAGAGGACCTCGACAATCAAAACCGCGTCTTCGACTTCGCCCGACTTGAGATCGAGTGTCTGGGAATCGCGTCCGCAACTCACCAGCAGGTCGGGATAATAATATGCGTTTGCCTTCGCGATTCGAACCCTGACATCATTCATAAACGCCCGACAAGGGGTATTACGCAAATGCGCGCGCAGGGCAGCGAACAAGTTTCCGGCAATCACGTTATGCCGCAGCGTCCCGCCGGTCATGGCAAACACTTCGCCGCTCACATACTCGTTTCGCACCGGGCTACGGGCTTCCAGATGCTGGTATTCTTCCTCAGAAATGGGGCCGTATTTCTGAATGAGCATAGTCGTATTCCAAACTTTAACCACGCTTATTATGCCACTTGCAGCGCGCTGCTTGTAACGAAACTTATGGCAAATGAGGATCAACGATGAACTGCAATCGCCGGTTTTGGACGGAGTTGCCTTTCCATGAACCTAGTCGGCGTTGTGGTCTATTCACTGTCATCTTGAGTAACGCGAAGGATCTGCTCTTTTCGCGGCAGGGAAAGCAGATCCGTCACTGCGCTCAGAATGACATGATTAAAACATCGCCCGGTTCATGGTCTGTGAGCAGTGTTGGCAGTGCCGATACAGGCCATGCGCAATGAGCCTACACGAAGTTGAGATGATTAAGGTGGCGTTTTGCGAAACGATTTCATTTGAATTCACCCACGCGGAAAGCTCGACCAATGCAAATCAGGCGGCCCGCATTTTTTCAACCAAAGGAGAAAACCATGATGCAATTTCGACCGAATAAACTGATGTTGGCATTGGCGGGTGTGTTGGGCATGACTCTCGGCGCGCCGCTCGCGACTACGCGAGCGGAAACTTGTATTTCGCCTTATATCAAGGGCCTCACCCAGCCCGAGAAAGTGATGTATTTGTGGGCGTTGCCTGCGACGCCGGGCGAAGGCGAAGATTTTCTCGCGGTGATTGATGTCAATCTTGCTTCGCCGACCTACGGCCGCATTTTGAAAAAAATTACGGTCGGTTCAGTGGGCAACGAAGCGCACCACATCGGCTATACCGATGATCGCACCAAGCTCTGGGCCGCTTCGCTGAATTCCGATCGGTTTTTCATCTTTGATGTGGCGACCGACCCGATGAATCCCAAGCTCATTCGCGTGATCGACAATGTGGCCAAAGCGACCGGCTTGTCGGGTCCGCACACGCCCTACGCGATTCCGGGCCGCATGTTGGTGAGCATGGCTTCCGGGCCGGACGGCAAAGGCGCCGGCGGTTTGGCGGAATTTACCAACGACGGTAATTTTGTCGCCAGCCACGCGGCGACTAATCATCCTTACGAGACGGTGGTGAAGCCCGAGTTCAATCGCATGATCACCTCTGCCTGGTTTCCGCAGGAGACTTGGATGAAGCCGTTAAGCGAGTGGCGGCCGTCAAGCTGGGTGAATCCGAACACCATGTTGGTGTGGGACCTAAAGGAGCGTAAGATTATCCAGACCTTAACCGCGCCCGATGATCCGGTGATGCTCGCCGCTCGCTGGATGTTGAAGTCTGGCGCGAAATATGGCTACAACATCAGCAACGGTGGCAACTCGATCTGGATGTTCAAGATGAAAGATGACGGGACATTCGATTATAAGAAAGCCGGCTCTACCGGCGCGGGCTGTGGGCCGGCCGATCTACGGCAATCGCCGGACGATAAGTTTCTCTACGTGAGCTGCTTTATCAGCAGCGAGATTCAGGCATGGGACATTTCCGATCCGGAGAAAATCAAGTTGCACGACACCATCCAAGGCGTAGTGCAACCGAACATGATGCACGTTACCTACGACGGCAAGCGTTTGTATTTCACCAACTCGGCGATCAGTTCCATCGATTATTCGTCGCGCTATTCCATGCAGTTGATCCAGATTGGCCGCGATGGCCGGCTGAAGCTCGACCCTAATTTCAAGATCGACTTCAGCAAGGCGCCGGATGGTCCGGCGCGTCCCCATGACATGTTGTTGAATTGAAATGAAAGCGCGGACGCTATTGTTAGCGTTGATGCTCTGCTCGGCGGTGGGAAGCGCCTCCGCCGTCGAGCAGGCGGTCTCGGCCAATCCCACCTTGTCGGTAATTGCCCGCGCGCCGGACTTTTCGCTACGCGATCCGGGTGGCGAACAGGTGAACCTTTCCAGCTATCGCGGGAAAGTGGTGTTGCTCGCCTTCGTGTTCACCACTTGTCCGGGCGTGTGCCCGCTCATATCGAAGCAGATGGAATTTCTGCAAAAGCAGCTCAAACACGAGGTGCTATTCGGCGGCAAAGTGGCGATGCTATCGGTGACCGTAGATCCGAAAACGGACAGCGCGGAAGTGCTGAGTCAATACGCCAAGACTTTCAGCGCCGATCCGGCGGGCTGGCGTTTTCTGCGCGAAGATTCGCCCAAACTCAATCCAGTATTAATGGCCTATGACGAGTGGACTAAGCTGCTACCCAAAGGAGAGACTGACCATCCCGCTCGCGTTTATTTGATCGACCCATCGGGCAATATACGCGAGATCTATAGCCTCGCGTTCTTCAGCGAGAGGCAGACATTGTTGGACATGAAGGCTTTGTTGGCGGAAGAGCGGCGCGGGCAAGGTAAGAAGAAGTAGACGGGGGATGAGTAACGTTGGGCAGGTCGCCCCTGCGCAAAGGATATCAATCTAATTAGCAATGGAGGTTCAAACATGAACTACACACGTCGGCAGTTTCTTGAAAGCACTTCCGTCCTCGGCGCGGCGTCGCTGCTCGGATACTCGCGTATCGCTGCGGCCGAGCCGCCGCCGGAGACGAGAAAGATCCGGCTGGTTCATGCTCCGGCGATCTGTCTGGCGCCGCAGTACCTAGCGGAGGAGCTGCTCCGCTTGGAAGGCTTCTCGGAGGTGAGCTACGTCGAAATGATGAGTGGTAACACGGTTGACGGAATCTATGCAGGCCGGGCGGACCTCACCATGGACGCGGCGCCATCAGTCGTCTACACAATGGATAGTCGACAATCCCTGGTTGCACTAGCGGGGATTCACGGGGGCTGCTACGAGCTGTTTGGAAACGAGCGCGTTAAGGCCGTACGCGACCTCGTGGGGAAGACTGTTTCCGTCCACGCCCTTGGGAGCGCCGACCACGTCCTCCTTGCGAGCATGCTCGCCTACGTTGGCATGGACCCAAGAAAGGA
>JBKJHT010000169.1:0-12802 GCA_046598945.1 Burkholderiales bacterium
CTGCATTTGCTGATACTCGGCTTTCAAGTCCTCGCTGCTCAAGTTGCCGTACGGACCCTCGTCCCATTTGACGTTCAGGACTTTCGCAGCTTGCATCGCCTGCGGGAATTTTTCCGCGAGCGCCACGACCCATCCCGTGCATTTGCCAAGCGCATTGTCGACCGCAACCGCTTTGACAAAACCGGGTATCTTCTTCGCTTCTGTATCGTCAATCTCAGTGACTTTCGAGCCATAGCGTGAGCGCGGAATAACCAACGCGCCGTAAAGCATATTCGGGAGAAACACGTCGATGCCGTATTTCGCCTGGCCGTTAGTCTTGGCGGGGATATCGATAGCCGGCACGGATTTGCCGATGATTTCGTACTTGCTCGGATTCTTGAGTTTGATGCTTTTGAAATCGTCGGGATAGCTGAACCTGCGGTCAATCTTTACCTTCTGCAGAATTTCGCCGTAGGATACCGAGCGTTTGGAAGATCGATGAACTACGCGGCTGTTGGACGCAAAGCAATCGGCTTCCTTGGCGTTGAGCAATTTAGCGCCGGCTTCGACCAACGCGATGCGGCCTGCGGCGCCGGCGCGCGCAATGCGGTCGAACTCGGTGGTTACACTGCCGCTATTGACCGTATAAGCCAGGCCATACACGCCGAAGGTGTCATTACTCTCGACCGGCTGATCAAGGCGTATATCGCCCCATTTCACTTCCAGCTCTTCCGCGATAACTTGTGCGAATGCCGTGCCGATGTGTTGCCCCATCTCGGCCTTGACCACGTGCATGACCGTCTTGCCATCCGGCGTGATAGTGAACCAAATTGCCGGCGTGAACGCCTGCGTCGCCGCGGCCGCTTGCGCGTCTTTGCTGGCGAGTATGCCTGTGCCGAAGGCGATGCCGAGCACCGCGCCGGCGCTGCTGACGCTGGAACGAATCAAGAATTCGCGCCGACTGATGCCATTTGCGTTTTCGTTAGACATTTTTTGCTCCTTTGCGGGCGATTTCCGCAGCGCGTTTAACCGCGCCGACAATGCGCGAGTAAGTCGCGCAGCGGCACAGGTTGCCGTTCATCCATTGCACCACTTCGTCGTCTGTTGGATTGGCGTTACGCGCCAGCAGCGCTGCCGCTTGCATTATTTGCCCCGATTGACAGTAGCCGCACTGTGGGACTTGGTGTTCGATCCAAGCCTGCTGCACCGCATGGGTGTTAGCGGGATGCAAACCTTCGATGGTGGTGATCGCCGCACCGGCCACGTCGCCGACTTTTACTAGGCAAGACCGCACCGCCTCACCATTGATGTGTACCGTGCAAGTACCACACAGGCCGAGCCCACAGCCATATTTTGTGCCGGTCAGCCTGAGATCTTCGCGAATAACCCACAGCAACGGGGTGTCTGGCGGGGCATCGGCGAAAAAACTTTGCCCGTTTATGTTGAGTTGCGGCATAGCGTGCTACCTCCTGTGAGTTGGGCTAGAACAAAGAATGCGAGGACGAAAATGATTGCGGCAAACTGAACGTGCGGAAAAAGCGCCGTGGAGAAACGCGTCGACGTTGCAGTTGGGTAACGCTTCGTACATTGTGCTGAATGTCATGAGCATGGTTGAACGTCTCCGGGCAATTGACCGTTTTCTTTTCGAGCAACAGCCTGTTTAAATCTCTTCGTTGAGATTACGCCTGTCGCAGCGGCGTGGCAAGCGGGTGCACGCGCGACTTTAGCCTTTCGCTAATCGTATCGGCACCTTGCCGGCGGGCAACACTTGAAATTCCGCCGATCCACGCATGTGTTGCTCGGGCCCAGGCGGGGAATAGACGGCGAGAATGCGCATCGGCTCCCAGCCGGTGTTGAAAGTCGAGTGGTAGGCACCCTTCGGAATGGAGACTAGGCTGCCAGCGCTGAGTGGTTCGATGACGGGTTTACCGTCTTGGTCTTCCACCATTTGTTCGCCCTGCCCCGAGATGACGAAAATGAACTGCTCCGATTCCGGATGATTATGCCGAGCATGGCCTTGGCCCGGCTCGAAGAATAAGGTCACCGCGCTCATCGCGCGGGCTGGGGAAACACCAGGGCCACCGATTACCTTCGCCGTTACCCAATCGGCCATAATGGTTTCGACTTCGTTCGGCGCCACAACAAATTTCTGCTCGGTCATCTGTTCCTTCTCCTTTATTTGTCACCGGCGCTGTCGGTGCTGACACGCAACAGCGGATCGACTTCGATAGCTTTCGATTCTTTAATGAATAGCGCGCCAATCACCACCACCGCCAGTGCGATTACGACGGGATACCACAAACCAAAATAAATGTCGCCGCTATACGCCATCATCGCAAACGCGACGGTCGGCGTCATGCCGCCGAACCAGCCGGTGCCGATGTGATAGGGAAACGACAGGGAGGAATAGCGGATTCTCGGCGGAAACATATCAACCATGGCCGCCGCCGCAGGCCCGTAACCCATGGTGACAAACACCAGCATGATAAACATCAGCAGCACGAGCATCGGTTTGTTGATCTGAGCCGGATCGGCCTTGGCGGGATAGCCCGCCGCTTGAATGGCGGCAGCGAGATTCTTCGACAGCGCTTTACTGCTTTCTTCGGCCGCCTCTTTCGATAGCCCCTTCGCGTCGAAAGAGGTAAATACTTGATCGCCAATGCTCACCGAAGCGACCCTGCCGGCCGGCGCGGCGCGGTTGGTGTAGTTCACCGACGCCGCCACTAATTTGGCTTTGAGAATGTCGCACGACGAGGTGTATTTCATCGTGCCGGTGAGATTGAACTGAAACCGGCATTCAGCCGGATCGGCGCTCACGACTACCGGCGCTTGAGCTAATGCTGTTTCAAGCGCCGGGTTGGCGTAGTGAGTGAGCGCCTTGAAAATCGGAAAAAATGTCAGCGCCGCCAGCAGTATTCCTCCCAGCATAATGGGCTTGCGGCCGACTTTGTCCGACAGCGATCCGAACACTAGGAAAAGCGGTGTGGCGAGCGCCAGCGCGATACACAACAACACGTTGGCGGTGACGCTATCGACTTTGAGGGTTTGCGTGAGGAACAGCAACACATAAAATTGCGCGGTGTACCAGATCACACTAAACCCAGCCACAGCGCCAAACAGCGCGAGCAGCATCCGCTTTACGTTGCTCCAATTGCCGAAAGTATCGCGCAGCGGTGTTCGAGAGGTCGTGCCCTCAGCCTTCATTTTCGCGAACACCGGAGATTCATGCATCGACAGGCGGATCCATACCGAGATAACCAGCAAGATGATGGAAATCAGAAAGGGAATGCGCCAGCCCCAGTCGGCGAATGCCGCCTCGCCTAAGCCCGCGCGCACGCCAAGAATAACCAGCAAAGACATCAAGAAAGCCAGCGTCCCGGTCATCTGAATCCAGGCGGTGAATTCGCCACTGCGGCCGGGCGGCGCGTGCTCGGCGACATAGATCGCGGCGCCGCCGTATTCACCGCCCACGGCCAAACCTTGCAGCAGCCTAAGAGCGATCAAAATGATCGGCGCTAACAGTCCGATCGAATCATAGTTCGGCACTAACCCAATCAAGAACGTACCCAAACCCATGATCACGATGGTCATCAGAAAAGTGTATTTACGGCCGACTAGATCGCCGAGCCGGCCGAACACCAGCGCGCCGAGCGGCCGCACCAGGAATCCCGCGGCAAAAGCGAGTAGCGCGAAAATCAATCCCATGGCAGGATCGGCGCGGGCAAAAAATTGCTTAGCAATAACCGGCGCGAGGGCGCCGAAAACCATGAAGTCATACCACTCGAACACCGTGCCCACACACGATGCAACAATGACTTTTTTCTCTTCGGAAGTGAACTTGCCACCCGCTGGTTTCGCCATTTTTGCCCCCGTTGGTCAAGCTGCAATGTAGCGCCTAGTGGGGTGATCGGTCAATTAGCTGTAGAAGTTAAGACATGACCCCGCGGCCGGTGTCAGGACGCAAAACAGATAGCGAGCGAGTTCGGCCCACTGCGAACAGTCGCCAACGCCGGCAAAGGGAGAGTCGAAAATCGTAGGCGCTTATTGTCTTAGCCATCAATTTTACCACCAGGAACAATTTCGGTGAATCGTGGGTCTATCCTATCTTGCCCGTCAATTGCGGCGATTTACTCCCATTCTGATCTTCGCCTCCGGTACCGGCCGCGAAGGCAGAGAAACACCGCTTACACTTTTGAATTTCCACTCCGGCACGTGGGCTGACAGCACAGCCTTAAAAACTTTTCCGTGCGTCGCATACCGCATATGTAGAAGTTCATGCACGATCACATAGTCTTGAAAAGTTGTGTCCTGCGTGGCAAGGTCTGTCGCAAGTGTTACCGTTCCTGCGGATGAGCATGATCCCCATTTATGCCGCATGTCCTGAACGCGGATCACGCGGGGATTCACGCGCAACTTGATTGCCCAAGCATGGGTTTTGCGCCGCATTTCTTGCACTGGATAGAGGGTGGATTTCATGCGCCCCCCTCTGCGAGCAGTGTTTTGATAATCACGTCAACTACACGCGCACGCTCGATTTGTGAAAGCGCTAGAAGAGGCTTGTACAGTGCGCCGCGTAGCCTGCGTTGTTCGTCGGGGTTCACTTGCGCGTTGGGGAACTTAGTCAGCAGGTCTTCAGCCTCCTTGGCTAGCAGCATGGGGTCAACGCCAGCGGTCTTCAGTGCAGCGTCGTCCCTGAGCGTCCATGAAACCGCGAAGGCGCGTGCCGACAACCCGCTGTCTTTGGCGGCTTGCATAGCTTTGTCTTTTTCAGCGGCAAGTGCCGCCAGTTCATCCATCGCCGCGAGTCCTGTGGTCTTGCGCTCCTCTAAGTCTTTGAGGATGCGTTCCGCTCTGTCTTTCAGCGGTTGAAGAATAGGGGCAGCAGCCGGGTTCTCATCAATCTCATGCTTCAATCCACGCACGAGGTTGAACACCTTACCTTCGTCGGTGCCGTCTTCTCCACGCAGTGACTGAAGTGTTTTGACATCAAAAGTTACGGTTTTGGTTAGCCTTCCAAGCCCAATCTGCTCGGCGTTTTCTTCAATCAGGCGACGTGTCTTGTAAGCCAAGTCAGCTACAAAACCCACCTTATCCGCATACGCATTGCGCACAGCGGCATAGAGTTGGGTGAGTTGTTTGTAGGTGCCGATGTGGTCACGCAGTTCAGGCGATGGCGACAGAATTTCCCAAAGCACTTCAACTTCTTTGTATGCCTCAAACAATCCCTTGCGTGCTTCCGGCACAAGACAGCGGCCAAACACCAAGCGTTCCAGCTTCTCGTCAGGGCTTCCACCTTCCGGCATTTGCAGATACTCTTTTTCTGCTTGAGCAATCTTTTGCAGGAAGTCAACCAACAAGACATCAAGGTCTTCAATCACGCCGCTTACATCCGATGAATCAAATTTCAAAGCCTTCTTCAGTTCTCGCAATACGCCCACGAAATCCACCACCAAGCCCACTCGCTTTTGCACGCCGTTGGCATCTACATAAGGGCGGTTGACACGCGCAATAGATTGCAGCAGCACATGGTCACGCATCGGCTTGTCGAGGTAAAGGCAGTAAAGGGGTGGTGCGTCATACCCGGTCAACAGCTTGTCGGTAACGATCAATATCTTGGGGTTTTCGGTGGGCTTTTTGAACAGCAGGCGCACATCTTCTTCGCGCTCGCTGGATAGTTGCAACTCGGCCACCAATGGGCGGTCGATCACATCGGCGGCGTTTTCTGTGTAGACGGCTTGCGTCCACTCGGGTGGTAGGAGCTTATCCAGCGCCTTCTTGTACTTGGCGCAGGCTTCGCGGTTGACAGCCACCACAAACGCCTTGTAGCCAAGCGGCAGCACGCTCTCCTTAAAGTGGTTGGCCACGAACGCAGCCACTTTCTCAATCCGATCATCTGCGGTAAGAAAGGTGCGCAGGCCTACGGCACGGTCGAGCACCTTGTTCAGCTCCTCAACATCCGTTACACCCTCGCTGTCGGCAAGAGCGAAAAACTCTTTGTCCAAACGCTCAATAGGCACCGTCATTTCTGATGGCGCCATGACGTGTTTGATCGGGAGCGTGGTTTCGTCGGCGATGGACTCCGCGATAGAGTACTTGTCCAAGTAGCCAAGGTCATCTTGCGTGCCAAAAATCTTGAATGTGCCTTCGCCTTGTGTGGTGCGGGAGATTGGTGTACCAGTGAAGCCGATGATGGTGGCTTTGGGCACAGCAGCCATCAGGTAGGTACCCAAGTCCTTGGCGACGGAGCGGTGTGCTTCGTCGATGAAGACATACACGTTGTCGCGCAGGCAGCTATCTTTGCGAATGGCTTCAAACTTGTGGATCATCGAGATCACAAGGCCGCGATAGTCCGCTTCCAGCAAGGCCTGAAGTTCAGTCTTGTTTTTGGCGCGGGTGACAGCAATGTCTTGTTGCTGCATTTCACCCAGCAGCCGCTCAACCCATCCCTTCAACTGGCCTTCAAGCTCGGTGCGGTCAACAACCAGAATCACAGTGGCATTAGCAAACTTGGCCTTGTCTTCAAGAATTTGCCGTGCTGCTGTCAAGAGCGTAAAGGTTTTGCCTGACCCCTGTGTGTGCCACACCAAACCGCGCGTCTTAGTCGGGTCGGCGCATCGGGTCAGAATGGCATCAATGGCGCGGCGTTGGTGCTGGCGCAGGATGGACTTACGGGTTTCGCCGTCTTGCACGTAAAACAAAATCCAATGTTGCAGTGTGCGCAGGAAGTCATTGCGTTCAAAGAACGCCTGCACAGCAAAGCGGTAGCTTTCTTCCGGGGCCTGCTTCCACCGTGCCATATCGCGGCGGTTCGCGTTCCACGTCACACCGTACCAGCAGTCCAGCAAATGCGTCACATTGAACAGTTGGGGTGCGGCCAGCAGTTCCGGGGTTTCCAACTCATAACGCCGCAGTTGCTTGATGGCGCGCTCAATGGCATCCCCATCTTTCGGGTTCTTGTGTTCGACGATAGCGACGGGGATGCCGTTGACCACGAACATCACATCGGCGCGGTTGCCCTTACGTGAACTTGTCATCGCCAGTGGCTTGATCTTCCATTCCCATGTGACGTGGAAGGCGTTGGCCTCAATATTGTCGAAAGCAATCAACGTGATGGGGCGGTGACGTTTTTCAGCCTCGTCAACCCATTGCCGCTCACCGCGCAGCCACGCCAGCATTTCGCGGTTTCCTTCGATGGTGGCGGGGAGCGCGTCTAAGGTTTCGACCACTGAACGCACGGCATCCGCAGTCAACCATGCATTGAAGGCGGCAATTTTTTCTTCCAGCAGCAAACGAAAAAATGTGCCAGTTTCGCCGCCACGGTAGCCCCGTGCATCGTCGGGTGTGATGGCCGTCCAGCCGATTTCCACGGCGTGCTTCACCATGGGGAATTGGACAGTTCCCGCTTCGCTGATTTTGAGTGACTTCATCATGCGGATTTAATTGGTCATGCAGTACACGTTTAAGCGTGTATAATGCGGATTGGATTGGGAATGCCTGGTCGGCGGACGTTTTCCTGGGAAACTGGGGGCGTCCGTTTTCATTTGGGGTACACCTTTAGCCCGTTGATGCGCCCCGAAATGTAGATGTGAGGTTTCACAACCGCAAACGCCTGGTTCACCGCATCTGGCTTGAGAAAATGCCTTGCGGTAGGATGAGCACACAAATCAGCCAGTTGAATGCCACAGATGTTGTCCTGCTTGCGTCTAAAGCTGATCGGACAAACCAGCTTCTGAAAACGCTCGGCTTTGTTGTAGTACGTGCCTTGCGTCATCAGTCTGTAAAAACTGGCACGTAATGCATCATCTTCTTGCCCGCCACGTGCCTCTGCGATGACGGGCAAGTCGTTCTCTTCATTTGCTTCAAGAAAATGCAGAATGCGCTCAAAACTGTATTCAAGCGCAACGTCATAGGGGTTCTTGGCTCCATCTTCATATCGCCCCACATAGGTAGTTTTATCTATCGCAGTAATGAACAGAGTGAACGGTAATTCCGCCATTAACGCACTCAACTCACTAAGGAAGGTCTGACGCACCGCCGCGTTTTGCAACATATTGAATGGCCCTTCCGCCTTGCGGATTTCCCGGCTATGCAAGTTGATGCCCTCATGCGCGAAATAGCGCAATTTGAATTCAGCCACAGCCGGAATAATTTTCCGCGCATACACTTCGCGTTCAACCACTACGGTACAAAGCAAAAACAGTGGAAAATCTTTATCAATCTTGTTGAGCGAATGATCGCCGCTTTCATCAAAGAACGCGATAAATTTTGATTTCGAGAGACACAAATTTGACATCACCCCTGCCTTTTTTTCGACGTGCCAATTAACCGAGTGGTTTGATTTGGCAGCTTCTTTTCTTCAGACTTCAATCGGCGTTCCAACTTCTTCACGTCTTCCGCGACAGGCAAGTCCTCAGGGACGATCTGGCGGTCTGTCAGCAACTTGCGCACGTCGCGGTTGTTCTTGACGTGCTCTTGCGTGATGTTTGCTTCACCAGCCAAGTATTGCTGCTTCACTTGGGTGTTGGTGATCTCGTTGACGAAATCTTTGGCCTTGATGGTGATCGTCGGTAAAAAGTCGGCCAGCGGTCGCCCAGCGGGCACCGCAAGCCGATTCTTCATGCCTTGAGTGGTCACACCGCCGAAAAGTGCAGCGTCACCCTTGCTCAAAATGCGCCCGAACCCCTGACCGTCAATACCGCGCTCGTAGAGCACGCCGGAAAGCTCTTTCTGTGACAGCGTTAGCTTCTCACGTGCCTGCACGCGCTCCCACTCCGCCATGCGCGTCTCGATGATCTCTTGCTTGCGCGTCTGCACCGCAAAGTAGGTCATGGCAAAAGCGATGGCATCTTTGCGTGGATCGCCGTTCTGCGCGACGAGGTAGCAGGCGTAACGCGTCAGTGCCAGATCGTCCACCTCGCGCTGGGCGCCCTTGGCCAAGTCGATCATTTTGTTGACGTCAACAAAATGATCCGCCACCGCCTGTCCTGCTCGCTCGCAGGCCACTTTCGCCTTGTCAATCACCGTCCCAAAATTGCGCCACTCAGCGTATCCAAGCAACGCTTGAAGCTCCCGCGCCAGCCAAAACTCCACGCCCTCATTTTGATGGGCACAATCCTCAAAGCTTTTGTGCAGTCGTTGAATGAGTTCTTTTTTCATGATTGCACCTCTGCTTCAGTTTGGGATTGTGGTTCTTCGTGGGTGAGTGCCGACAGGTCTAGGTCTTCGACTGATATTTCGCCTGTCATCAGCTTGTTCAGTAGTGACCGAAAAAGCTCGTTCAATACCAATTTCTTTTGCTGGTGCAGAGCGATCTTCTTGTCGAGGGCGTCAAGTATTTCAATGATTCCCTGCTGCTCATCGGGATCAGTTGGATATGCAATTTGCAAATCACGCACGATGTCGAGATTCAAATTCTGTTGTTGTCCCCCATGGGCTAGCTCTCGGACTGCTTCATAGCGCCATGTCAGGAAGTGGTAGAGATACTTGGAGGCAACAGCGTCATCCTTCGGTGTGATCGCTGCACAAGCTTGGTTGCAAGTTGCCTCTATCCCCAAAATGGCAATTCGGCCACGTGTTACACCTTGCCCATACATCGCCAACAAAAGAGTGCCTGTTGGCAGCAGTTTTGCCGCCGAACCAGAAAGACCTTCCGGAGTAATATGTTCTTCGGTTTTGTTAATAACGCAGTAGTTCACCTCAGTCGTTTTTGCCCAAGGAATAGTGCCACCCGTCCAGAACGTTGGATTTCCACGTGCTGGCGTACCCCCAGAAACTACTAGGTGGTGAGCACCGAGTCGATCCACGTCCCAACGCAACGGCACCAACCCAATTTCAGTTTCCTTCTGCGCTTCGCCGCGCAGGCCGCGTGTGAACAACTCTGCCATGGCAACACGCTTTATTTCTTGAACTGCAATTTCTGCGCGCTCGGCGATTTCAATGAGTTCTTGAACGCTCCACAGAAGTTGAGTAACGTGACGTTGCTCTGAGATAGAATGCTTCGGCAACTTGAATCTTGCAACGTGGCTCCACGCCGTTCTCGGGTGATGGGCGCCTGTTACGCCTGACATTGCAAATTCGATAAAATTTGGAGCATGAACTACACAAGCTAGGTATTCAGGAAGCACATCGTGCTTAGCGCGTAAAACTAGCAACTCCGTAGTACAAATGCCCTCCGATTCAGAAAGAACGGCCTTGTCTAAATAGGGGCGCAACTTTCCGTAAAGCACATCGCCGCCTTTGAAAGCGGCCTTGTTACTTTGTACATCTGCTGCACGACCGAAATTCGATGTCGTCAATCGTCCCGGAGCGATATGCTCTAGGCCGATGTACAGTGAATCGGGGCCAACCGCGAACGGATCGGCAGCCACAGTTACAAGGTTGCATAGGTCGCTGAGACATCGAGAATGGTCAATTGCATTTTTCAAAGTAGTACCTCAATACTCTTCAATGCTGCGGAGAGGTTCATTTCAAGAAGGCGTTCCGTGTTGATCAATTTTTGATAGTGAGTAATCAAGTCACCAAGATTGACTTCCTGACCATCAGAACTGTTTTCAACCCAAAGACTCGGACTCAATTTGTAATCGGCCTGCTCTGCTTGTTCAATGCTAATGAGGGCCACTTCACCCTCGACAGCCTCACCTTTGAGATACAACGCTGCAATGGCGCGTATTTGCTCTTCTGGCAGATAGTTTTTCGGCTTGCCTTTGAGGTAGCGTTTGCTGGCGTTGAGCAAAACAATCTTGCCTTTACGCGCAGCAGGCTTGCGCTTAGACAGCACCACAATTACACCCGCAGCGGTTGTGTTGTAGAACAGGTTTTCGGGCAACAGAATCACACCGTCTATCAAGTCTCTGTCCACAAACCATTTGCGGATGTTGCGTTCCTTGTCTTCATTTTTGGAGCCTGAGCCGCGTGTGACTGCCCCCGTATCCAGCACCACTGCTGCACGCCCATGTTCGTTCAAGCAACTTAGCGTGTGCTGCAACCATGCCCAATCGCCTTTGCTGCTGGTGATGCCGCCCGTGGTGCGAAAGCGGTCAAATGGGTCGTTGGCAAACAGGTCGGGTGAAAACGGCTGGTTCCACATCGGGTTTGCCACCACAATGTCATGGGTGCGAATCTTGCCCTTATTTTGACCATTCCCTTCGCGGAACTTGGGGTTAATCATGGTGTCGCCCCGCGCAAGCTCGACTTCCATGTCGTGAATGATGGCGTTCATCTGCGCGACAGCGTAGCTTTCGGCCTGCAATTCCTGGCCGGAGAGTTTGAGCGGCACGCGACTGGTGGGGTCAAGCTCACGCGCCACAAGCTGCAATTTGATGAGCAAACCAGCAGAGCCGCAGGCGTAATCAAGGCATGTTTCACCCGGCCTTGGCCGCATAATGTGTGCCATCAAAAAGCCGACTTCCGTTGGCGTGAAGAACTCGCCCGCACTTTGGCCTGAACCTTCGGCAAATTTGCGCAGCAGGTATTCGTATGCGCGGCCTAAAAAATCCGGCTGCACATCGGCCAGTCCCAAGCGATAGCGCGGGTCAGAAAACGTCTCCACCACTAGCCGCAACTTGGCAGGATTGATGTCGCGCTCACCATTTCGTTCGGCGGCAAAGTCCACGATGTCGATCACGCCAGTCAGCGACGGGTTGTGTTTGACCACGGCGCGCACGGCTTTGGTCAAGTGTTCACCAATGTCTTTCGGGGCCGTGGGGCGGCCTTTTTCATCCGGCGGCCACTCGAATGGCGTTTCATCCTTGTCGTAGCGGCCACTGATGACTTTCCAGCGCGCTTCGGCTGGGAGGTAAAACCGGAGCAGGGAATGGTCTGATTCGGCAATTTCCAACGCTGTGGCGCGGTCGCCATAGTCCTCGGCCAAACGGCCAATCTCATCGTCAAACACGTCGGACAATCGCTTAACAAACAGCAATGGCAGCAGGTAGTCTTTGAACTTGGCCGCGTCTTTTTCGCCTCGGATTGAGCACGCTGCATCCCACAGCATTTGCTCCATTGGCTTGGTGGTTGGCGCGGCAGTGCCGTCTTTAGCGCGCCGGCGACCAACTTTTGGCTGCTCAGAAACATCGACAACGGCGCCGGACTCGATCCCCGCCTCTTGCTTCATGCGCTCAAGCACTTCAAGCGCGGCACGCTGGGGCTTGGAGTCGCCACCCTCCCAGCGGTTTACAGTGGTAAAGGCCACACCAAGCCGCTCGGCGAACTGTTCTTGAGTCAGACCGAGATGGTTACGCAGTGAGTGGATTTCGCTCGGAGAAGATATATTTTTAGCCATATTTGCAATATATGCAATATTGCAAACAATCGCAAGTTCCTCGTCGTTGCGGTTGAAAAAGTATCGTCGAAAGCCAATCGTAAGTCTGAAAATTGACGTTTTGGACGAAAAACGGCAAGGCTGAACTCGTGTCGTGGCAGTTGCCCTTGACCAGCACCTTTAAACCGGGTTTCTGACGCCCCCGCCGACCAATGCGTGCTGTAACCCCTCGGAAAGTCGGGCCTTTGCGCAATGACCGCTTTAGGATAAATAAATTTCAGTGGCCCTTCGTCGGCAATTGTTTAGCTTGGTTCGACACCTACCCTGGCCGCGCAGGCGCGTGAATTTCGACGATGCTGATGGGCAGGCGTCGAACCAAGCTAAACAAAATCGGCCGACCGCCAGATCACATCTAAACTTTTACAAATTTGCAAACTGCGCTGCACTGCGCTTTGTTGTCGATCAAGGGCGGCGTAAACTAAGCGACAAAATCAACCGGGAGGAAATCCATGTCGCCTGAGTTGCAGCGGCGTACGATCTTAAAGATCTCGTGGCGACTGTTGC
>JBKJHT010000225.1:0-10075 GCA_046598945.1 Burkholderiales bacterium
TATTCCAAAACGATGAATCCACCCCAGAATATTTCCTTGTAATACAAGCCTTTGTGGATTACAGTGTCGGCCTTGCAAGTTTGATTTTTGAGGAATACGGCAGTTAATGAAATTTACTGAGCTTGGTTTGAACAGCGCGCTGCTGCGCGCGATCGAAGATGAAGGCTACACCGAGCCGACGCAGATTCAGGCAGAGGCGATTCCGGTAGTGATGGCCGGCCGCGATGTGATGGCCGGCGCGCAGACCGGGACGGGTAAGACCGCCGCGTTTGTGCTCCCCCTCCTGCAACAATTATTGATTCACGCGAATACTAGTTTTTCGCCGGCGCGCCATCCAGTGCGCGCGCTGATCGTCGTGCCAACGCGGGAACTTGCCGTGCAAGTAGAAGAAAGCGTGCGCGCTTACGGCCGCCACGTAGCGTTGCGTTCGACGACCGTCTATGGCGGCATGGATATGCAAGGCCAGACAGCCAGCTTGCGCCGAGGCGTGGAGATTGTGGTCGCGACACCGGGTCGACTGCTCGATCACGTGCAACAAAAAAATGTGAATCTGGGCACCACCGAAGTTTTGGTGCTGGACGAAGCCGACCGCATGCTCGATATGGGCTTCATGCCGGACATCAGGCGCATCATCGATTTGTTGCCAAAAGAACGGCAAAATTTATTGTTCTCGGCGACGTTTCCCGACGAAGTGAAAAAACTGGCGTCGGCAATCCTGACCGATCCGGTGACGATTCAAGTGGCCAAGCGCAACAGCGCGGCGGAAACGATTACGCAGTCGATCTATCGCGTGCCGCATCCGAAAAAACGTGAGCTGCTGACGGAAATTCTGAAGCGCAAGGCGGACACCCAAGCCATTGTTTTCACCAATACCAAAACCGGCGCCAGCCGCCTGGCGCGGGAATTGGAAAAATCCGGCTTGGCCGCAAGCTCGATTCACAGCGACAAATCGCAGCAGGAACGCCTACAAACCTTGAATGATTTCAAAGCTGGTGGCGTGAAAGTTTTGGTCGCCACCGACATCGCAGCGCGTGGCTTGGATGTTGAAGAATTGCCGTTCGTGATCAACTACGACATTCCGTTTGCGGCGGAAGATTATATTCATCGTATCGGCCGCACCGGCCGCGCCGGTAGTGAGGGCACGGCGATTTCGCTGATGGCGCCGGACGAAGAGCGCCTGGTTGCCGATATCGAAAAATTGCTCAAACACTCAATCGACAAACTTGAGTTTCGCGAAGCGCCTCCGCGTGAGCGTGATCGCGCGCGCCCAATGCCCAACCAACCGGTTCGCGAAACCGTATCGAACAGCGCGCTCCTCGCGCCCGTCGAGCGCAACATCGCATCAATCTCGAGCGAACGGTTGGTCACCTCGCGGCCCGCGCCGCGCAAGGAAGTCGCCGCGTTGCTCGGCGGCTTGAAAAAAATGCCACAGGTGACTTAGTGCGCGATGCGTAGTCTTGCGTTGCTGCTGTTGCTAGGTCTGAGTCGTGGGGTTTACGCGCAGGAATGGGCAACGATCCCAACCGACGCACCCAACATTCAGTTCGCCGTGGATCTTGCCTCGATCGAGCGAAAAGACAACGTCGTGGTTTTCGAAGAACGCTTGACCTACGACAAAGCCGATAAAACCGATACCGCCAGCGGTCTGTTAATCAAAGAAAAATTAGTCCGCCGCGTGATGGATTGCAGCAACAAGACCCAGGGCATGCTCACCGGCAGCATGCGCAGCGATACCGGCGTTCTCATCGAACTCGTCACCCTTGAGCGCAGCCAAATAACAATGACGCCGATTCCCGCAGGAACCTTGGCCGAGCACGAACTTGAGTTAATGTGCGGCAGAACTAAAAGTCCGGCGCCAAAGTAGTCACTCTCTCGCCGCGCCAATTTTCATCAGGCGGGCTTTCTTTGTTACAATTATTCTTGGATTTTGCATAACGTACGTCTCGACCACTGTGCCAACGCCGAGCGTGTGGCGCTTATACTAAAATACCAAAGGGGATTCAACATGAACACACTTACCAGAGGGTTTATCTGGCTGGCCATCGCCATCGCCGGCGCGTCGGCCATCGGCGGCATCGCCCTGCATCGCGGCGAATCGATCAATTCCATGTGGTTTGTCGTCGCGGCCGTGTGCACTTATTTGATCGGCTATCGTTTTTACGGCGCTTGGATCATGGCCAAGGTATTAACGCCCGACGCGACGCGCGCCACGCCGGCCGAGCGCTTCAACAATGGCCGCGACTTCATGCCGACCAATCGCTGGGTGGTGTTCGGCCATCACTTCGCCGCCATCGCCGGCCCCGGCCCCTTGATCGGCCCGACCTTGGCGGCGCAGTTCGGCTACTTGCCGGGCACGTTGTGGATATTAGTCGGCGCGGTGATCGGCGGCTGTGTGCAAGACATGGTTATCATGTTCTTGTCGACGCGCCGCAACGGCAAGAGCCTAGGTAAAATGGCGCGCGATGAACTCGGCCCCATCGGCGGTTTCGCCGCGTTGATCGGCACGCTGACTATCATCATCATTCTCATCGCCGTGTTGGGCTTGGTGATCGTCAACGCCATGAAGCACAGCCCATGGGCGACCTCGACGGTGTTTGCAACCATTCCGATCGCGGTTCTGATCGGCATTTACATGCGCAATATTCGGCCGGGTCGTGTGCTGGAGGCATCACTCATCGGCGTCGCACTGCTGCTATTTTCCGTTGTCGGTGGCGGCTGGATCGATCACCATCCGGTGCTGCGCACCTGGTTCGATTACAACGACACGGGCATCGCCTGGTTCGTGATCATTTACGGTTTCGCGGCGGCGATTTTGCCCGTGTGGCTATTGCTCGCGCCACGGGATTATCTGTCGACGTTCATGAAACTCGGCACCATCTTCTTGCTGGCCATCGCGATTCTATTCCTGCAACCGGAAATAAAAATGCCTGCCATCACGCAGTTCATCGATGGCAGCGGTCCGGTGTTCGCCGGAAAATTATTCCCGTTCGTTTTCATCACCATCGCCTGCGGCGCGATTTCGGGTTTCCATGCGCTTGTGTCGAGCGGGACGACGCCTAAACTCATTTCCAGCGAGATGGATATCCGCATGATCGGCTACGGCTCCATGGCGCTTGAGTCACTGGTCGCCATCATGGCGATGATCTCAGCGTGCGTCCTCGAGCCCGGCGTGTATTTCGCGATCAACAGCCCAGCGGGTATTGTCGGCAAAGAGGCAGCCGACGCCGTCGCACTGATTTCCTCGTGGGGTTTTCCGGTCAGCGTGGAACAAATGCAAATGCTGGCGAAGGAGATGGGCGAAAGCACGTTATTCGCCCGTACCGGCGGCGCCCCATCACTGGCGGTCGGCATGGCAACGATCTTTAGCACGGCCTTTGGCCAAGGTATGCTCGCCGTGTGGTATCACTTCGCGATTATGTTTGAAGCGGTATTTATTTTGACCACGCTCGACGCTGGCACCCGCGTTGCGCGCTTCATGCTGCAAGATTTGCTCGGCCACGTTTACAAGCCCTTGGGCGAAACGTCCTCGTGGACATCCAATCTCTTCGCCAGTTTTCTCGTGGTCGGCGCCTGGGGATACTTTTTGGTTCTGGGCGTACTCGATCCCAACGGCGGTGTGTATATCCTCTGGCCGCTATTTGGTATTTCCAATCAAATGCTGGCTGGCATTGCGTTGACGGTCGCCACCGGCATTCTGATCAAATCAGGCAAGCTTCGCTATGCTTGGGTCACGGGCTTGCCACTTAGTTGGCTGGCAATTTGCACCAGTGCCGCCGCTTACGAAAAGATCTTTAGCGCCAATCCGAAAATCGGGTTTTTCGCCGGAGCAAACGACTTGGCGATGAAGCTGGCAAACGGTATCTTGCCACCGGAAAAAGCGGCCATCGCACCGAAGCTGATTTTCAATCAGCAGCTCGATGGTTGGATCGCGGCGTTCTTCATGATCGTGCTGTGGATCATCATCGTCGATATGCTGCGCGTATCGTTCCGCCATTTGAAGGGTATGCCGGTGCCGCCGCTGTCGGAAGCGCCGCATGAAAAAACGCAGCTTGCCTATCAGTAGATCATGGACGACAAACTAAAAAAACTGTGGGACGTAGTGCGTTCGCTTTCCGGCGACGACAGCTACGAGCGCTACGTCCAGCATCAGCAACAAACCCATCCCGACGAGCCGGTTTTGGCGCGCCGAGAATTCTTCGTTATGACTCTGGATAGTAAATGGAGCGGGATCGCGCGTTGCTGCTGAACCGGTTATGAACGATAATTTCATCAAAATTACGATACTGATTTAATAAATTACACACAATTGGGCACACCCTAAAAGCTAAATGGAGAGCATAAAATGCGCGCCGCCTCAAGCCCAACGACACTCAGCAATATGAGCCCGCTCGACCGGGCAATTATTTCCAAATCTAAACTGTTCCGCAATATCAGTTTAGAATCGATTGAGTATTTGCTTGATGCCTGCCCCATCGTGGAATTCCCGGCGGGCTCGGAATTGCTGTCGCCGGGCAAACCAAATAGCAACTTATATCTGATGCTAACGGGCCGAATGAGCGTTCATCTGGGCGATAAATCTTTTACGCCCCACGTTGTGTTTGAAGCCGGCGACTGCGCCGGCGAAATGTCCATTCTTGATGCCAGGCCGGTCTCGGCGTTCGTTATCTCCCAGGAAAACTGCCGCCTCATGGTGATCCGCCAAGAGACTCTGTGGGCGTTGATCAACGCCTCCCATGGCGTATCGCGCAATCTGCTTTACATTCTCTCCGGCCGCATGCGCTACGACAATGAAGCGCTGGTGAATAGCATTAAACTGCAACGCGAATATGAACACGTCGCCAGTACCGACGGGTTAACCGGCTTGCACAATCGCCGCTGGCTGAATGATTCGTTCAAACGTCAGATGAATCGCTGCGAGCGTAACGGCCAACCGTGTTCGATCATCATGATCGATATCGACCACTTTAAACAAATGAACGATCGCTTCGGACATTTAGCGGGCGATCGAGTGCTGTGCACCGTCGCGCAAGTGTTGCTCAACATGTTGCGGCCGACCGATCTGGTCGCGCGCTATGGCGGCGAAGAGTTCGCCCTATGCCTACCCGAAACGCCCCTCAAGGGCGCATGGGTCATCGCCGATCGCTTACGCAAGGCCATCGCCAATACCTCAACGCCATTTGAGGAAGGCAAGCTGTTGCCGGCGGTCAATGTTTCGATCGGCATGGCGGGCATGCAAACCAATCAAGGCCTTGACGCGCTAGTCGCGGCTGCCGACAGCGCGCTCTATCGCGCCAAGGCAAACGGTCGCAACTGCATTTCCGAATAGATCGAAAAAATTTGCGCTGGATCGCTTAAGAAATACTTAAGCGATCCAGCGTACAATGCCCGCTAAATAAACCGTAACTTTGTCTAGGGGGAGTACCGTCGTGAGCGCAAATGTCGCAACATCCTTTTCGCCTGAATTCGAACAGGCAACCTACAAAAAACTATTCTGGCGGTTAATCCCGTTTCTGTTCCTGCTCTACGTGATCGCTTTCTTGGATCGCGTCAATGTCAGTTTCGCGAAACTGCAAATGGGCACGGATTTGGGCTTCAGCGAAACAGTCTATGCCGCCGGTGCCGGAATGTTCTTCATCGGCTATTTCTTCTTCGAAGTCCCGAGTAATTTAATTCTGAACAAAGTTGGCGCCAAAATTTGGATTGCGCGCATCATGATTTTGTGGGGCTTTATCTCCGCCTCGTTCATGTATGTGAAACCGATTTCCGTTTGGCTCGGCGTCGAGACCGCGACCGGTTTCAACATCCTGCGCTTTTTACTCGGCGTTGGCGAAGCAGGATTTTTCCCCGGCATTATCCTGTATCTCACTTACTGGTTTCCGTCCGAATATCGAGTGCGCATGGTAGCGATGTTCATGACCGCCATCGCCATTGCCGGCGTCCTCGGCAGCCCGATTTCCGGCGCCATCATGCAGTACATGAACGGCATGAACGGCTGGGCCGGTTGGCAATGGTTATTCTTATTGGAAGGTATCCCGGCGGTGCTATTGGGCTTTGTCGTCCTGTGGTATTTGGACAATGGCCCGAATGAGGCCAAATGGTTGAACGATCGGGAAAGAGCGATGATCACCCAGCGCCTCGACGAGGATATTAAACAGAAGATGGACGGCGGCGGACATCACAATTTTTTGGAATCCTTGAAGGATTACCGAGTATGGGTGCTCGCGTTGATCTATTTCTCCGAAGTCGTCGGATTCTATGGTGTGATTTTTTTCTTGCCGCAACTGGTGAAAGAAATGGGCGTTGTTGGCGAATTCAATAACGGCTTAGTAAGCGCGATTCCGTGGTTCTTCGCCGCAATTGCCATGGTGTTAAATGGCCAGCATTCCGATAAGACGATGGAACGCCGCTGGCATATCGCGATCCCCGCACTGATCGCCGCCGTTGGACTCGTCATCACGGGTTTGGCGGGCAAGGAACACTTGGTCATCTCGATGATTGCCATCACAATGACCTGCGCCGGTTGCTTGGCCGTTGTTTCGTGTTTCTGGTCTTTGCCCACTGCGATTCTGACTGGCAGCGCAGCAGCCGGCGGTATCGCGCTAATTAATTCTTTCGGCAATCTCGGCGGCTATTACGGTCCGAAGTGGATCGGCGTGATAAAAGATAAATTAGGGGATCCCGCCGACGCGTTATTCATCCTCGCCGGGTTTTTGGTATTGTGCGCAGTGCTGACGCTCACGGTGTTCAAGGCCAAGCAAGTTAGCGCACTACATCCCGTGGCTGCGCCATAGTACTGACGTGAGAGGCGCATGGCTATTAGATCAGGGCAGGCATGCCTGCAAGATCAACCATCCATGCACCTCTCCGAGCACACGCAATGCAGACCGAGTTGAACATAGCGAAGCCAGGGTAAACTCACAACACTACCGGCAAATGCTTCGGCGCCCGCACTTGCGTCACGTTGTCAAGTCGCAACACTGTTCGGTTAAGCGCGTTCGCCCTGAGCAAGTTATTACCCCGTAGGCTGAAAGGCAGAATTGAAAATTACTGTTTCTCAGGATGCTGGAGATCACGGCGTCCACCTGAGACAAGCTTTAAGTTCCCACCGGCACTTCTACAAATTGTCATTCTCAGGCCCGTAGGCCGAAAATTGTTTAAGTGCGCGAGCGGTATTCAAGGAATTCCCTTGGATTCGGCGGAGGCTGGGGGGAGGCAAGTTGTGGGAGGACGGGTACTTTGTGCTTACGGTAGGGGACCGGGTGACTGCCGAGGTGATACGGCACTATTTACGACGTCAAAAAGAGGAGCCGATGCGCAGTTGAGGCTGTTTTAGGTGTTCAGCTTTTGAAAGCCCCGCCGCTTGCGGCAGGGTAAGTTATTTTCGGCGCCGCCTTTGTGGCGGCGCAAGCTGTCAAGCGACGGAAAATAACCTTTTTCTAAAGGCAAACAACCCAGTCAGCGCGATGCCAAACAGCAGAAGTGTGGCGGGTTCCGGGACGACGTGGCCCCCCGACCCAATATCGACGCCTTGGTCAAAGCCGCCGCTGGTCTCGAACCCGGTGCAGCCGATGGAGATATTGTCGTGAATCAACGTCACTTGTGTCTCGGCCGACAAGAGCCTGCCGCAAGGAATTGTTAGATCGCCGTCACTGCTGATGAGGTCATGCGCGAGGACGTTTCCTGCGAACGTAAGGCCGTTGAGGGTCGCAGCGCTGCCGACACTCCAATACAGCCCGACACCTGCACCGTTACCTACATTTTGCACGGTAACGGTCGAGGTGGTCGAGGTGATAAGCGTGCTAGGAAACAGGAAAACCCACACCGCGTTGGAGTCGCCCTGACCATCGAGAATGAGTGCTCCCGACAAATTAGTAGGCCCGGCGGCAACCGTATAGGTGCCCGGGAAGATCGTGCCAGTGAGGTCCGCGCCTAGAAAGAGACCGGGCCCAAAGGCATTCACAGCGAGGATCGCAGCGTCGAGCTCAATCTGAGCGTTTTGCGCGAGTAGTGTATTTTGTTGTAACGATCCCGATGTGAAAACATACCCCCCGCCGGCCGAGGGGTTTGGGGCGGAACCCAGATTTCCGCCGATGGTGCTCGTGGGGACATTGGTCACCCCCGCGGCGCCCAGTACCGCAAAGCTCGCCAGATTCGGGCCCAGTAATGGCACGGCCAATCCCTGGGCGGGACCGTAAGCAAGTGCGATTAATAACGGTATTGCCAGTTTTATAGTGTTCATATTGCCCTCTTCTTTTCGCAGAGTTGCCTAGGGAGGCTCTGAATTTCCGGCCTGCGAACTGCTGATTAACGCGAAAAGTGTGACCGCGATGCCACCCTCGTCACGACTGATGATTTGTTCCTAACCTGCACCTCGTCGGGTGCGATCTTGTTGAACGGCTTTCAGAGCCCATGGTAGAGGCTAAAGCAATATTGATGCCGGTATTATTTTCCGCAACGTTAACATGCTGTTATCATTTTTCCGGTCATTGATTGGGTAAACACGGAAGAAAAGTGTAAAGAAATCCGACACGCGATCCGATCCTTCCGCGGGTAGTTAGGAAGGACTCAGGTCGGAAGGTCCGGGTCAGGACTCAATGCTGTTCGCTTAAGACCCGTTCGCCCTGAGCTTGTCGAAGGGCCTAGCTATGCGGCGAAGCTTCGACCGTTCGACAAGCTCACGGCTCAGCCAGAACGGATTAAATTAGCTAAGTGAACAGTATCGAGACCTGACCACTTCTTTGACCCCATCTTATCGGATCACGCCCACGGCAGGAAAATGAGCGCGATCGCTGCAATGGTGAGGGCAACCGGCACTATCGCTTCAAGTAGTTTTTCGGGATCCACGGTCGGCTAGTGGGTCGTCAGTTTGTACGGGCTACGATGCTCTTCGCGGGAATCCATGGCCAAACGCTTCGACCAATCGTCATGAAGCTCTCTTAGAATTGCGCGAAAAGGTTCGGTAAACGCCGATTGGTGTCCCAACACGTACAGGTTGTGAATGATCTTGTGCGCGATGATCGGGCAAGGATTGTCTCGGTAAAGGCTCATCAGACAGAAGGTGCCTGCCAAGCACGGCTCCGGATTGTCGCCAAAGAATTCCATTGCGGGTTCATCGATCATTTTGCCTGCTCCTTAAGAATTTAAATGATAATGATTCGCATTATCATTAAATAATATCCGTCTGTCAAGGCGATTCTTCAGGGGATGTGTCCGGGCCTTAACTAACAGGAACGCCAACGTCCACGGGCGTTCCAGTCCCATATGAATTGGGGGGGCAGGTCTCAATACTGTTTGGTTAAGCGCGTTCGCCCTCAGCCTGTCGATGGGTGAATGGGCTTAACCGAACAGTATCGTGTCAGGTCGCGGTAATTTTTTCGCAGACACTTCTCTATGCATAAACAACAGGGCGCTTTTCGCCTGACAACACGCTGGCGCAAGCCCGCTGGTTGCGGCGTAGACTCACCGGTTCGCGTCAGCGCAACGTGATGTCGGAGGCAATCTGCGTCGAAGCTAACACCTTGCCGGCGACTGCCAAGTTCGTTAAAAAAGCCTCAATCTGCGCCACGCTTATGTCCTTCGGGTGACGCTTGCCATGAAATAAAATATAGCGTTTAATCTGAAGTTCCTATCGTTTTCGTAGGCCAGATGGATGCGCCCCAGTGCGTGCGCAACTACAAGGCGCTGGCCAATGTTGAGCGCGCGTTCCGCTCGCTCAAGACCGTCGATCTGAAGGTGCGCCCGATCCACCACCGCACAGCCGACCGGGTGCGTGCGCACATCTTCCTGTGCATGCTGGCCTACTACGTCGAGTGGCACATGCGCGAAGCTTGGCGCGAACTGATGTTTGCCGATACCGAGCCGCTCGCTAAGGCCCCCCGGGACCCCGGGGCGCCGGCCCAGCGCTCCAAAACCGCGCTGACCAAGGTTGCCCGCCACACCCTCGACGACGGCACCCCGGCGCATAGCTTTGCGACCTTGATCGCTGAACTCGCCACCATCGTGCGCAATACCTGCCGCACACCACAGGCCGCAGAAAACGCACCTGTCTTTGACGTCGTCACGAGCCCCAACTCGA
>JBKJHT010000231.1:0-13710 GCA_046598945.1 Burkholderiales bacterium
GCTTCAGCGCCCAGCGATGAATCGTGGCGTGGTCAACGTTCACACCGCGTTCGGCCCTCATTTCCTCGATGTGCCGCAGGCTGAGCGGGTAGGCCACGTGCCCACGTACGCAGGTGAGCATGTTTTCAATTGGGTAGTGCAGGCGCTTAAACACCGCGCAAGGCTTCACTGATCGGTTGTGTCGAATCAATTTTCATTCTGCTGTTATCCCCCCCGTGCGCTTATTGCGACAGAACCCTTATTTGTACAATCATCGAAAATTAGAGTTTGCTCGTTCTAATCGTCGCGTCCTCACGCTTAAGCACGCTAGGCTTCAACTGCGTTCCCAACCCCGGCCCGCTCGGCGCCGTGATATAGCCATTCTTCAGCGGCGGCAATTGGGTCACCAGTTCTTGATACCAATCATGATAAAACGCGCGCACCACTTCTTGCACTAAAGTATTGGTGCAATTGAGCGATAGATGCACGCCGGCCGTCAGCAACACGGGCCCGACGCAGTCGTGCGGCGCGACAGGGCGTGCGTAGGTCTCCGCCATCATCGCGATTTTTTTCGCTTCCGATAATCCGCCGCACCAGCCGATGTCGAGCATGCAAACCGACAGCGCATTTTTTTCAAACGCCGGACGAAAACCCCAGCGCGTTGACAGGGTTTCGCTCGCCGTTACCCACACGTCGGTGCGGCGCGCATATTCGGCGAGGGCGTCGAGGTTGTCCATCTTGATTGGATCCTCATACCAGAATGGATCGAATGGTTCCAACGCTTTGGCAATGCGAATGGCCGTCGGCAGATTCCACAAAGAATGGAACTCGACGTGAATATCCATCTCGTCGCCAACGGCTTTGCGGATTTTCTCGAAAGGTTTGAGCGCTTTTTTCAGATCGGCATTGGAAATATAGGAACCGCGCGAGGCCTCGGCGTATTCGTCGAACGGCCAAATTTTCATGCCGGTGTAACCCTCGTCGAGCAAGCTCAATGCGAGCTCATCCGCGTGATTCATGAACGCATCGAGATCTTCATAGGGCCGCGCCTTACTTTTTTTGCCAACACCCCAATTATCGTAGGACTGCACCGGCTTCGCGCGCACGTACTTGTAACCCGCGCAGGTGTTGTACACGCGCACCTTGTCGCGACTTGCGCCGCCGAGCAATTGATAGATCGGCTGATTTGTCACTTGGCCGAAAATATCCCACAGCGCGACATCGATCGCCGAAGCGGCGCGTATCTCCGCGCCGGCGCTGGCAAAGCCGACATAAGTGCGCAGAAAATTCCAATTGTGCTTATCGATTTCCAGCGGATTTTTGCCGAGCAAATACGGCGCGCAGGATTCGTGAACATGAGCGGCAACCGGCTGCGCCATGTAAAACGTTTCACCGAGGCCGATGTGGCCTTCGTCCGTATGGATTTGAACCCATAACACGTTGGGAAATTCGGCGAGATTGATGGTGTCGATAGCGGTGATTTTCACGTGCCCTCCAGAAGCGCCGCAACGGCTTGTTAGTATGACCTCGCACTAGAATACACGGAAGATTTGGAGGCAACAAAAATCTTTCGATCCTTCGCGCTAGAGAAGCGCTGATTTATTTCGAGTTCTAAGCCAGACAAGGCGCGAGCAACGCGGTATCGCCACGAAATCAGAATAAATCGGAGCTTCCCTAGATTGATCTGAACTAAGTCGGGCTTTCCGCCAGCGGCCGCACGTGGCTTGCCGTTCCGCATGCGATGCCTGGGAAAGCGCATGCTTGCTGGCTTGCAGGGTAACTGGCATTCAAGTAACGGAAGTTACACCAAAACAAAAAGGTGTCGCGTTCGGCGATCCTGTCGCAGCGGAAATGATCAAGCTGCGCGCAGGTGACAACATCGACGCCATCCGGCGCGGAACGGCTGGAACCGGAACTGTCGGAGAATTTTTTCATGGAAGGGGCCGAACGCTGCATCGAGGTATTGAAGCAGATCAAGGCCCTGGGCGTAGTGTTGGCGATTGACGATTTCGGCCCCGGTTATTCGTCGCTCGCCATTGATCTTAGCCACGAGCCATATACAGCCTGCCTTGTAGCCATGGCAGGCCGGAGACGAACTATCCATGCGCCTCTCAAGGCATCCATGAAATCACCTCGGCGCCAGCCGTGACGTTATTGCGAGTGGGTACGTTGTAAAAAATCGCGCAGCACTTGCGCGCATTCGCGGCCGTGCGATAGTGGCAAGCCATGCTTGGAATTCGCGAATACTTGCAACTCGGCGCCTGGAATCGCCGCACGCATGGATACCATAATTTCCAGCGGAATAAATGGACTGGCTTCGGGCGCGAGCAGCAAGGTCGGCACTTTGATTTCCTGCAATCGCGGCGTGAGGTCACTCGCCAGAAGTAGATCGGCCAAACCTATGGTGGCCTCCAAGGAGCAGGTCTGGTGAACGCGCGTGTACCAAGCGTGCAACTCCGGCGCCAGCGCATTGGGATGAAAGCGCCACTGCATCATCTGCCGCGCCCATGCCGTTTGTCCGCCCTGTTCGACGATCTCGCGCCAGCCTTTGACATTGCTGACCAGCCCGCCGCGTGCTGCTGCATTGGATAGACACAGGCTCAATATCCGCTCGGGAATTTTCAGGGTACAGGCAAGCGCGGCTGTGCCGCCAATAGATTCGCCGACCAGATGAAAGCGCTCGGCGCCAACCATTTCCGCGACGGCGATCAGATCGTCGATCAATCCGTCGAAAGACCACTTGAAATCCTTGGCCGGCACGACCGATTGGCCGAAGCCGCGCATGTCAATGCGAACCAAGCGATAGCGTGTGGCGAGGACCGGCAACCAATCGGCCCAGATATGGATGTTGGCGCCGATGCCGTGGTGAAACAAAATCGTCTGCGGATTTTCGATCCAATCAGGGACGATATCGCAGACGGAATAGTGCAGCGAGCCGGTTGGTGTTTGAACAGTTGGCATCGGCGAATGGTTGGCTGGCGTTAATCGTAGGCGACCAGTTCTTTACCGCGCGTCTCGGGAAACAACGACACCATCAGTATGACCACGGTGAAGCCAATCACCGCGACAATACCAATGGACTGCCCTAAAGACATGCCGCCGCTCATGGCGCCGACAATGGGTGCGGTGAAGGCGCTTAAACCCCGGCCGACGTTGTAGACGAAGCCTTGGCCGGAACCGCGCACACGGCTGGGAAACAGTTCTGTCAGAAATGGCCCGCAGCCGCTGAAATTGCCGGACACAAAAAATCCCAGCGGAAATCCCAAAAACAACATCATGGAATTGCTGATGGGAATGAGCGTGTAGAGCACAGCAATGATCGCGGATCCGCTGGCGAAGATGAAAAACGTTTTTTTCCGCCCAATGTGATCCGACAGATAGGCTGCCGCCAAATAGCCGATGAAGGAACCGACGATGACCACCATGGTGTACCAACCGGTATTCATGACGGAGAGCCCACGTTCGGTTTTGAGAAAGGTGGGTAGCCAGGTGAACACGGCGTAATAACCGACCATCATGCCGGTGGTCATCATGCTGGCGAGCACTGTGGTGCGTAACAAAGTTGGCGAAAAAATCTCTAGGAAATGTCCGCCGCGCTGCGTAACTTTATCCTTGGTCGCGCTAAACACCTCGGGCTCCTTAACGTTTTTTCGGATGTAGAAGACCAACAACGCCGGCAGAATGCCGACCCAGAACATGGCGCGCCAGGCCAGCGCTTCCGGCAATAGCTGGTACAACACAACATAAAGAATATTCGCCGCGCCCCAACCCACGGCCCAACCGCTTTGCATGGTTCCGACGGCTTTGCCGCGATGCTCGGGACGAATCATTTCTCCGATCAGGACGGCGCCCACCGCCCACTCGCCGCCGAAACCCAGCCCTTGCAGCGCGCGCGTCACCAACAACTGCTCATACGATTGCGTAAAACCGCACAAAAACGTGAAGAAGGCGAACCACAATATGGTGAGCTGAAGCACGCGCACGCGCCCATATTTGTCCGCGAGGATGCCGGCAAGCCAGCCACCGATCGCCGACGCCAACACGGTTACGGTAATGATAAAACCGGCCTGGCCTCTGGACATGCCCCACACGGCGATGAGCGTGGGAATGACGTAAATGTAAACCATGACATCGATGGCATCCACCGCCCAACCGCCGAAGGTGGCGATCAGCGTTTTACGCTCGCGCGCCGACAATTCTGCTAGCCATGCGAACATCATCTTCTCCCAAAGTAATTGTTCTATGCGTAATCATACGCCAGGTTTTTAGCAATCCGCATCAGGCGCGACCAGTGCGGTGGGGTAAAATGCCAGCGAAGTCCTAGTTCGCGTCACAGCCAACAGAATAATCGACCAAGGGAGTGCAACATGAATCAAACGGAGAATCGCCCACAGCGGGCTGGTCACACGGGGTTTTTCCAGCGCGTTGCGTTGGGCGTCACCGTATGGACCGAGCGCTGGTTTCCCGATGCGTTTATTTTCACGGCATTGGCGGTACTTGCCGTCGCGGCGGGTGGGTTGATGATTGGCGCTTCGCCAAAAACCATTGCCGTGTCCTTCGGCAGCGGTTTTTGGAGCTTGATCACCTTCACTATGCAAATGGCGATCATTGTCATCATCGGTTATGTCGTCGCCAGTTCGCCGCCGGTGAAACGTTTGATTGATGCGTTGGCCGCCGTGCCAAAAACCGGCCGCGGCGCGATCGCTTATGTCGCTTTGGTCAGCATGTTGTGTTCGTTGCTAAATTGGGCACTGAGCTTGGTTTTCGCTGGACTATTGGTGCGCGCACTAGCGCGGCGCACCGATCTGAAAATGGATTACCGTGCAGCAGGCGCGGCGGCCTATTTGGGCTTAGGCTCCATTTGGGCGCTCGGCATCAGCTCTTCGGCAGCGCAGTTGCAGGCCAACTCGACCAGCTTGCCGAAGCCAATCTTGCAAATCACCGGCGTGATTCCCTTTAGTGAAACGATCTTCACCTGGCAATCCATGCTCATGTGCCTGATCTTGTTGATCCTGTCGTTGGCCATCGCCTATCTCTCCGCGCCAGCGGAAGCGCAATCGCACACCGCTCACGATCTGGGCGTCGACGTCAGCAACGAAAGCGATGCGCTGCCGCAGCGGGAACGGCCGGGTGAATGGCTTGAGTACAGCCCCATTCTTACCGTGTTCATCGTGGCGCTGGGCATCGGCTGGATATGGAATGAATTCGCGACCAAGGGATTCATGCTCGGCATCTCCAACCTGAACAGCTATAACTTTTTGTTTTTTATGTTGGGCTTGCTGTTGCATTGGCGGCCACGGCGCTTCTTGGATGCCGTGGCAAAGTCGGTTCCGGCCACGGCCGGCATCATGGTTCAATTTCCCTTGTACGGCGGCATCGCCGCCATGCTGACCGAACCCACCGGCACAGCGGGATTTTCCCTTTCCCATGAGCTCGCCAGCGTATTTGTCGGCCTAGCTTCGACCGAAACCTATCCGATTTTGATGGGCATCTATTCAGCCATTCTTGGATTTTTCGTGCCCTCCGGCGGCGGCAAGTGGATCATCGAAGCGCCCTACGTCATGCAGGCCGCGATCGATCTCAAGGTGCATCTGGGTTGGGCCGTGCAAGTCTACAATGCGGCGGAAGCGTTGCCGAATTTAATCAACCCGTTTTGGATGTTGCCGCTGTTGGGCATCCTGGGCTTGAAGGCGCGCGACTTGATCGGCTACACCTTTACCCAATTCATAGTGCATGTGCCGGTGGTGTTGTTTCTGTTGTGGATTTTGGCGGGGACGCTGAGTTATCAAGCGCCAGTCATACCGTAAGCGTCAAATGCGTTTCGGTCTAGTTAGGTTGCTGGCTCCGAAAATACACGGACCAACAGGGCGAGGTCGCCTGAATAGCCTACAGCGAGATTCATAGCTGACGTCGAGGTTAACACGGGCCTCTTGAAGAACTATAAACCGACTGTCGGACCTAAGGAACTTGCGGTAACACAAGACGGCCCGCCCTGGCGTGCGGCAGCATATTGCCGGAAGATGCGCGTCTTCCCATTGCGTGCTGCGACTGGCGCACGACGGATGTAGAGGTGCTTGTCAGAGTCCACGGCAGATCAAGTGCCCACAGCCTTCCCCAGATAGGCTGCATGTAACGCTTCGCTGCCGAGCATCTCGTCAGATGGGCCTGATCCGACGATATGTCCCGTCTCAACCAAATAGCAATAGTGTGCGTGACGAAGTGCTTTTTCTACGATCTGTTCTACCAATAAAATCGACATGCCGGATCGACACAGCTCGGACGCGACGTCGAGGATTCGGTCGATTACGATGGGCGCAAGTCCGCCCGAAGGCTCATCGAGTATCAGCAGTTTCGGCGCGGCGATTACGCCTTGGGCGACCGCGAGGATTTGTTGCTGTCCGCCGGACAAGCGTGATGCGTTTTGATGGCGCTTGTCGGCAATCTCGGGGAATAGTGTGTAGATGCGCTCAAGTTTCGAGCGGTCGCCTTTAGGTGTGTGGACGTAGGTGCCGATTAAAAGATTATCTTCCACGGTGAGCGCATGGAACACGCGGTGACCTTCCAACACTTGGACTACGCCGGCCTGCACCACTGTTCGCGGACTTGCCGAGCCGATATCTATGCCGTCGAAAATCACGCGCCCGCCGCGCTTAGGAATCAAGCCGGATACCGCGTGCAAGATCGTGCTCTTACCCGCGCCGTTGCGCCCGAGCAGCACGACGAACTCACCCGCATGAACATCAAACGACACGCCATGTACCACCTCGGCCTTGCCGTAGGCAACCTGCAGATTATCTACTTCTAAGAGCTTGGGTGCGGAGCGCTCTGACATATTTCTGTCAAGCACCCAGATAAACGCGAATGACTTCGGGATCGTGGCGTACTTCGTGTGCCGTCCCATGGCGAAGTGTGCGACCGAGATTCAGTGCGGTGACGCGATCAGAAATGCCGAACACGAACTCGGTGTGATGTTCCACCAGCAGCACGCCAATGCCGCAGTCGCGCAGCGTGCGGATCACTTGGCCTAGCCGCTCGATTTCAGCGCCGGTGAGGCCGCCGGCGGGTTCGTCGAGGAGAATGAAGCGGGGCCGCAGGGTGAGTGCGCGGGCGATTTCGAGGAAGCGCTGCTCAGCGTGCTCCAGCAGATTCGCACGGCGATCCAGTGCATGACCAAGCCCGAGACCGGTCAACAATTCGCTGGCGCGTTCGCGCAGCATACGTTGCTCCGCGCGCACCTGCGGCAAAGCAAACACAGTGGACAGGAGCCCGGCGCGCCGATCGCACCAGCCACCGAGCATGGCGTTCTCCAGCACGGTCTGGCTGCCGAGCAAACGCGGTTTCTGGAATGTGCGTGCGATACCGAGCTGCGCGCGGCGCTGTACGGTTGCGGTGGAAAGATTTTCGCTGTCGAGCCGTACGGCGCCTTCGTCCACTTGGTAGAAACCCGAGAGCAAATTGAGGAGCGTCGTCTTGCCGCTGCCGTTCGGACCAATTAAACCGTGCACTTCGCCGGGCTCGACGGTGAGTGTGACGTCATCCAAAGCGGTTAGCCCCCCGAAGCGCTTGGTGACTTGTTCTGCAATGAGGGAGCTCATAGCGGATGGCCTTTTCGAATCGCGGCCGCAAGTCGATCCGTATCGGGCTGTAGTACGTGACTAGCTGCGCGTTGCGGCCGTAATCGCACGAGTAGCATCTCGAACAAGCGGCCGATGCCTTCGGGGACGAGTAACACCACGGCGAGCAGCAATAGCCCATAGAACAAGTTACCCAACTTCGCGAGCGGCGCTACCAGTTCCGGCAACGCAGTCAGAATCGCCGTGCCCACCAGGGGACCGAGAATGCTGCCGCGGCCACCGATGATGATGCATACGAAGAAGAACAGGCCCAGTTCAAACACAAAGGTATCGGGGGTGATGTAACTTTGCAACGACGCGAACAACGCACCCGATAAACCGGCGGTAATGCCGCTGAGCACGAATACGGCGAGTTTCATGCGAAATACCGGGACACCAACAGATTCCGCGGCGACCGGGTTGTCGCGGATCGCGACCAACGCTCGCCCCCAAGGAAAACGTGCCACGTTCCAGGTTAGCCATGTGATCAGAATCGCAATGCCAAGCAGTAACCCATAAAAACCTGCCGGTGTATCGAACGGCGCGGGGAAGCCCGGCACGGCGAGGCCGACGCCACCGCCCGTGAGATTGCCCAGCGCAAGCGTGAGTTCCGCGACGATGAGGGCGAAGGCCATGGTCGCCATTGCAAAATAAAAACCCGGTAGCCGTAGCGAAGGCAGTCCGAGTAGTAGTCCGCACGCGCCGCCGATGCCACCGGAGGCAGCCAACGCGATCCATGGCGACCATTCGTAGCGGCCGGCGAGAATGGCGAACGCGTAAGCGCCGATCGCGAGTAGGCCGACGTGGCCGATGGAGAGTTGGCCGGTGAAGCCAATGACGAGATTGAGTCCCGCAACGAGAATCCAGTAGACCGCGATCAGCGCAGCCAGATGCACCTGGTATTGATCGCTCGCCCACCACGGCAGTGTCGCAAGCACAACCAACAGCACCGCTGTAGCGGCGACCGAACGCAGTGTGCTCTTGTTCAAACCGGCCGCACGTTTCGCGCGCCGAATAACCCCTCAGGCTTCAGCAGCAGGATCAGCATGAGCGCGCCGACCGAGACGGTGTTCTGAAATTCACCGCCGATGAGATTCGCCGAAAACGCGTTAAGCAGGCCGAGCGCCGCGCCGCCGACCAGCGCACCGACGTTGCTGCCGAGCCCACCGACGGCGAGCGCGATGAATCCGTTTAAGGTAAGCGTGAGGCCGAGCGCGAAAAAGGCAAAGGTAAGTTGCCCGGCGGCAAAACCGGCGAGCGCACCCAGCGCGCCGGCGATGGCAAAGGACGCTGAACGGATGCGATCGGTCTCGATGCCGCGGGCGCGGGCGGCAAAGGTGTCTTCAGACATGGCGATGAACAATTTGCCGTACAACGTGCGGCGATAAAAGAGTTCGAGTGCGATTGCCATCAGGAGGGTGGTGATGATCGGTAACCAATATTTTTGGTCCGCCATGCCGGCGGAAAAGTCTTGCGGCAACAGTCGCGGGAACGGCTTCGGCTCCGTGCCCCACCACAGGCCAACGCCTTGTTGCACGATGGTGGCAAGCGCTAGCGTGCTGAGCAACCATAGATGTTCGTCGCTGCGCTTGAGTACTCGGCGAATTGCGATGACATCGGTTAGCCAACCGGCGAATGCGCCGACGACTAGCGCTGCCGGTAGTGCAAGCAATGGATGCCAGCCAAGGCCCGTAACAAACCAGGCGCCGAACACTCCACCCAACATCGCCAGGTGGCCGGTGGTGACCGACAGCACCTTGGAGGTCGAGTACATCACGTTATAGGCGAGCGCGGTGGCGGCGTACAGCGAGCCGATCGCAAGTCCGGTGATGAGAACAGCGAGCATCGCGGTTCTAGCGCGCCGCCTTGTAGGTGCCGTCCTTGAAGCTATCGGCGAGATTCATGACGATACCGACATCGGGAAAACCGTTGCGATCGTCCACTGTCCAAGCGTAGGTAGCGTATACGCCACGCAGTTCGTTTGTGGTTTCGAGCGCTTTTTGGATCGCCGCAGGATCAGTGCCACCGGCCTTTTTCACGGCATGTTCGACGATGTGCACGGTGTCATAACCCAGCGCGACCCACCAGAACATGAAATCCACTTCGGCGCCACCCAAGCGCGGACGCATGCGATCGAGCAGCGACTTGGTCGCGGCTGGCAGCTTGCCATCGGCCGCCGCAGTGGTGCTCACGTAGCCCGCCGCGTAAGCATCAGCCCAGTATTCCGGCTTGTTGAGCAGCTTGCGAATCGCCGGCGCCATCATCGCGGAATGGCCGACGATCGGTACTTTCCAGCCCATGTCCCCACGGGCGTTAAGCAGCCGCGCCAGCAAGCCCGTTGCAGCCGACCAGGGCATGATCACGTCCGCGCCGGCGGCCTTTGCTTTCGCAAGCTCATCGGTGAGATCGGTTTTGTTGGGGTCGACGAGCGTGGAAAACACCGGCTTTACACCTGCCTTCTCCAGCAAATCCGCTGCAGTCTTCGCGCTGGATGTGCCGTAGCCCGAGGTGTCGCCGATGATCGCGATTTTTGAGTGCTTCAGCGTCTTCAGCGTGTAGTGGTTGGCTGCAACGATCCACTGGCGGTTGGTGTTAATGGCGCGAAACGCGCGCGGATATTTTTTAGGGTCGACCAGCTCATCGATCGTGCCGATGATTAGATTCGGAATACCGGCCTTCGCCAACATAGGCACGGTGGCGAGCGACTCGCCGGAGTTCACCGGCCCGATGACAAAATGCACTTTATCGACGAATGCCAGTCGTTGGGCAAAGTTTACCGCCTTGGTCGGATCGCCCTGGGTGTCGTAGGTAATGAGTTCGATCTTGCGGCCATTGATGCCACCGGCTTGGTTGATTTCTTCAACGGCGAACTGAACACCCTGATTTTCCGCGACGGCCGCCGACGACAGCGCGCCGGTGAGCGAGGAAAGCCACCCGATGCGGACGGTTTCTTCGGCGCATACCACCGCAGCGGCGGTCAGGCCGATGATAGCGGCAACAAAAACGGCCGACAGTTTGCGGAAATTCATTAATCATTCCTCCCGGTTTTGATCTCTTGGCGCCGCGCCTTGCGCGAGCGAAGGAGATTGTCTTAAATTATTAAAAACTCATTTGACCAACCCTGTATTTATCGTTGAGCAGGTGAATAGTTAATTGCACGCAGCCTTGTTATCGATGGGATTAATTGTGTCACGATTTGAACCGATCCGCGAAAACATTCATTGCGCAGAATAATTATCTTGATTCCTCAAAGAATAAAATTGCGGACGATGTCGCGAATGCGCCTGCCGCGCCTATCAAAATTGAACGGCAACCTTAGCGTTCCAAGCTAACGCTTGCAAGCAAGAATCGAAATCACTGGTTGGGACGTGCGTTTGGAAATCGCTGACTATGTCACCGAAACTGGTGGTCAAATCAATCGACTTTAGGAATTTTCGGTAACACAAACGGATGCGCTATTTCATAAGCGCGCGCGGCGCGCAGCACGATTGCATCGGCGAATTTCGCGCCGACAATTTGCATTGCCACCGGTAAACCGTTGGCTGCGAAGCCACACGGCACGGTTGCCGCAGGTTGCTGCGTCAAGTTAAACGGGTAGGTAAACGGCGACCACTGCCACCAGCGTTTCATATCGCTATCGGGCGGTACTTCGTGGCCCGCAGCGAAAGCGGTGGTTGCCAATTGCGGCGTGATGAGCAAATCGTATTGGTCGTGCAATGCGGTCATGCGCCGGCCGAATGCGTCGCGCGCTCGTTCCAGTTGGCGATATTCAAGCGCACTTAATTTGAAACCGGGCTCGGCCAATTCCAACATGCCCGGATCGCACAGCGCCCGCTGCGCGGCTGACATGGGCGCTACGGCCAACGCCAATGCGACCGCCCACATCGGCTGCATGATGGCGATCGGATCGTCGAGCTTGAGATCAAGTTCTTCTACATGCGCCCCGAACTGGGTGAATGCATTCGCGGCGCGCTTCACTAACGTTGCCACTTCAGCATCTACCTTGGCATAGCCGAGTGAGGGGCTAAAGCCGATGCGTAAATCCTTAACGCCTTTGTCTAAATCTTTTCGATAGTCGATACCGAGCTCGGGCCCTGCCGCCCAGTCGCGCACATCCGGCCGCGCGATGAACGTGAGCATTGACGCGGCATCGGAAACCGTGCGGCTGATGGGGCCTTGGTGCCACAATGTCCACGCGGGCGAATGCGGATAAACAGGGACGATGCCCCAGGTCGGCTTGATGCCGAACAATCCGCAAAAACTTGCCGGGATGCGAATCGAGCCACCGCCGTCGGTTGCAATGTTGAATGTGCCCATGCCCAGTGCCGCGGCCACGGCGGCGCCGCCGCTGCTGCCGCCGGGTGTGAGGCGCTTGTCCCAAGGATTCAACGTAACGCCAGTCAGCGGGCTGTCGGTGACACCTTTCCAGCCGAATTCCGGCGTGGTGGTCTTGCCCAAAATAATCGCGCCTTGTTCACGCAGCCGCGCGACCGGTGGCCCGTCCTCGTCCCACGGCTGTTTCGGATCGATGGCGCGTGAGCCGCGCAAAGTGGGCCAGCCCTTGGCCAGTATTAGATCTTTTACTGTAGTCGGCACACCGTCGGCGGGGCCGAATGGGTTACCGCTGCGCCAACGTTGTTCCGACTCGTGCGCACTGGCCAGCGCCGCCGCTTCGTCGACCACGCAAAAGGCGTTGTAGATGGGATTTAGCGTGGCAATGCGCGCCAAGGTAGCGCGCGTAACCTCAACCGGTGAGAGACGCCGTTCGCGGTACTGTTCAGTAAGATCAACAGCAGATAACAATAGCGGATCGATGGAAGTCCTCCGGGTATTCAGAACTCAAGCGAAAAGACGGGTGAGAGAAAATTTCCTCTCATCCGATCATCCGACTCTAGCCCACGCCTGCTTCGTTAGGAAACCTCTAAAAATCAGAAGTCCGTCATTCTGAGGCGCCTCTTAGGCTTTCTTGCTCATGCCTTTCAGCACTGCCTCCGCAGTGATCGGCATCTGCCTGACCCGTGAACCCACCGCGTTGAAAATTGCATTAGCCACGGCCGGCGCCACCACGGTCGATGCCGGCTCGCCGACGCCACTCGGATGACGCGTCGACTGCACGATCTCCACATCGATCTGCGGTATATCTCGCAGGCGAATGGGCGCGTACTCATGGAAGTTGGTTTGTTGGAAGGCGCCATTTTTCAGCGTTAGTTTTTCCGACAGTATCTGACTCGCACCCCATAAAGCACTACCCTGAATCTGTGCTTTGATGTTCATGGGGTTCACCGCAATGCCCATGTCCATGGCGATGGTCAGGCGATTAATTTTGACCGCCCCCGTCGCAGGATCCACCGTCACTTCGGCGATGCCCGCCACCCAGGTCGGGCTCTGCCGCTCTTCCGCAGAGGACACGGCGATGCCCATGGCGGTGTTCGGTGGCAGCTTCTTCGTACCCCAGCCCGCTTTGCGTGCCGCAACCCGGAGTACGTTGGCGAGCCGCAAGGCGCCGCCAACCGTCGCTGACTCATACATGGGCCACGAGCCTTCCTTAGTCCAAGGCAGCGAAATCCACAGCTGATCCATGTAATAGTCCGACGGCGTGCCCGGCTTGTGGCCACTATTGGGAATACCGCGATTGCCGCCTTTGCCGTTCAGCATCGACAGGCGAAACTCCAATGGATCGCGTCCCAACGAGTGGGCCACTTCATCCATGAACGATTCCACCACGAACATGTTGTAGGAGTTGGATACAGTACGTAATGCACTGGCCTGAACCGCCCACGTCGTTTTATCGTTGTTCCAAGCGCGAACGCGATGATTGTCCAGGTGATACCAGTGGTCGCTGCCGCCGATGGACCATTGATCGATGTCCGCCTTGCGGCCATCCCAGGAATCTTGCTGCAGCCAATCGCTGCCGAATTTTTTGCCGACGCCAAAGCGCGCGCCCATCCAGCCGCAAACGATGTCGTGGTTCATGGCCGAAAGCTTGCCGCCCTTGAGTCCAGCCTTAAGCTTATGGAAGGTCGGCGTACGCGGAAAGCTGGTGGCAAAATTCGACTCCCGGGTTTGAATCAACTTCACCGGGCGCCCCGCCTCTTTGGCGCAGAAAGCGGCCGCGAGG
>JBKJHT010000124.1:0-9162 GCA_046598945.1 Burkholderiales bacterium
ATTGAAAATTATTCATCAAGAAACAACTGCGTTTCTTGGAACAACTGCATGCGATTCTTTTCCATTATGACCGTGTGTGTGCCTTCGCCAATCACGATGTAGCGCTTACTCGCGGCATTGGTCAACAATGGAAACAACGCTTGCGACATATAGGCCGGTGTGTCTTGATCCCACTCGGCGTGGATGATTAAGGTCGGCGCGGTGATTTTGGCGGGATCGTATTTCGGTTTACCTGCGGCCCAGAAATTCTGAATATCGTCGATTATGCCGTTCGGAGCGCGAAGCACGGGAGGGTTTTGCCGCGCGCCTATAGGATCGGTTGCGAAGGTGGCATCGGCCCACGCTTCAAACCAACCATCCGGTATCAAGCCCTTTTGCTTTTCCGCCGCAACGCCATTCAGCCAACGTTGCTTCGCGGCTTCGCGCGTGACTGTTCGATAAGCGGGCAGTGGGCCGGGCGGTAACTTGAGTGGCTCCTTGCGCAGCCACACCGGCGCATAGAGCACAAGCTTATTCACGCGCCGCGGATTTTGCGCCGCGTAGGATCCCATGGTGGCGGTGCCCCATGACCAGCCGAGCAGATTGAGTTTTTCGATTCCGCGCCGTTGCAAAATATGCTCGACCACGGCTTCGATATCGCGCACGGCGGTTTCGGTTTTGACGATCGGTGCGTTGTCTTTCGCCGGCTGATCCATTTCCGCAGGACGCGTGGAACGGCCATAGCCGCGCAGATCCAGCAGATACACGTCATAACCCCGGCGTGCGATGTAATCCATCCACGAGAATCCATCCAGCTCCAAATCAAAGGCCGTTTCAGAGGGATAGGTTGCACCGTGGACGTACAACAAAACCTTTTCCGCGGTAAATGTCTTCATATCCGCAGGCCGCTTGTTGCGAACATAAAGCTCGATACCCGCATCCTTCGCGGGAACGCTATAACTCTCGACGCTGAGTTTCACGTCATTGACCTGGCTATGGGCGTTACCAGCAAAAAACATCAGCAAACCGTAAAACAAAATCAACTTCTTCATTGTTATTCCTCAATGGGTGTGCAAAAAATCGAGTGCTAAATGTGCGAGGGCACGCACACCGAGCAGGAGCCCGGATTCGTCCACATAAAAATGCGGCGAGTGATTCGGCGCCGCATGTTTTGTTTCCGGCGGCGTAATGCCGAGAAAGAAAAATAGGCCGGGAATGACTTGTTGATACTTGGAAAAATCTTCCGAGCCAGTCAGCTTGGGCGCGATGAACGTATTGCCCTCGCCCGCAACGCGCTGCAACGTCGGCGCCATTTTTTCGGTCAAGCCTTGATCGTTGATCGTGACATCGTAGCCGGGCTCGATGCGCACCTCGGCACTACCACCGGCGCTTAGGGCAATGTGTTCGGCCGTAGTCCGAATTCGATTGCGAATATCTTCGCGCATCGATTCATTGAACGTACGCATGGTGCCAAGCATTTCCACGTGATCGGGAATAATGTTTTCGCGGACGCCACCATGAATACAACTGATTGTGACAATGGAGGGCTCCATTGTCACGTCGACTTGTCGGCTTGGAATCGTCTGCAAGCCAATCACAATTTGCGAGGCGAGCACAACCGGATCGATGCCTTGCCACGGAAAGGCGCCATGGGTTTGCCGGCCCTGCACTTTGATGCGGATCGTATCGCCGCTCGCCATGGTCGCGCCGGGTCGATAGCCAATCTTGCCGGTGGGCATGCCGGCAATCACATGCAGGCCGAAGATGGCCGCTGGGCGCGGGTTTTCGAGCACCCCCTGTTTGATCATCAATTCGGCGCCACCCTCTTCGTCGCCGGGCGGACCTTCCTCGGCGGGCTGGAATATGAACTTAATCGTTCCTGGAATTTGCACTCTGATGCCCGCAAGAATTTCCGCGACGGTCATTAGGATTGCCGTGTGTGCGTCGTGGCCGCAAGCATGCATGACCGACACGGCATTGCCTTCGTATTCCGATTTGGCTTTCGAGGCAAACGGAAGATCGCCTTCCTCCGCGACAGGCAATGCATCCATGTCGGCGCGCAACGCGACAACCGGCCCCGATTTACCACCGCGCAATAACGCGACCACGCCGGTACGCGCCACCGGCGCTTCAACTTCGAGCCCGAGCGCACGCAAATGCTCGGCAACGATTGTTCCCGTGCGATGTTCTCGATTCGATAGTTCGGGGTGTTCGTGAAAATCACGCCGCCAGGCGATGAGCTTGTCTTTTAATTCTTCGGCGCGACGGTCGATTTCGGAGAAAGAATGGGTGTCCATAAAAATTCGGCAGGCAAATTTACGTTAGTACCTTGGTGATACGCTGGCCCTCACCCCGCCTCCCTCCCAAAGGGAAAGGGTGGGGACGGGGTAGCCCTGGCCGTAGGCCACCCCGTAGGCCCCCCGGTGGGCTAGCCACTGGCCTAGGGTTATGAGGGCCGGCCGATATTTTTCGACTCATCTTGAACCTTTCCCTTCAATCTATTTTCGGCACAGCAATCTTTGGCCCCTGCCCGCGCTTGAACACCATCAGTGTACGCTTGAAGGTAATCACAATCACACCCTCCTGATTAAACCCCGCCGTTTTCACGGTGACGATGCCGACGTTCGGCCGCGACTTTGATTCGCGTTTATCCAAGACTTCCGACTGCGAGTAAATCGTGTCGCCCTCGAACACCGGTTGCGGCAAACGCACTTCGTCCCAGCCAAGATTGGCGAAGACATTTTGTGATACGTCGGTTACGCTTTGGCCGGTCACCAAAGCCAAGGTGAAGGTCGAATCCACCAACGGTTTTTTGAATTCCGTTTGCGCGGCGTAGTGAACATCAAAATGAATCGGTGCGGTATTTTGCGTGAGTAACGTGAACCAACTATTATCGACCGGTAATACCGTACGGCCTAACGGATGACGGTAGATATCACCCATTTCAAAGTCCTCGAAAAATCGGCCTTGCCAGCCTTGTTTTATAGCCATTTTTTCTCGTTCCTTTTTTCTTTCACGTTTAGATAGTGATGGTCTCATCCACGCGAAAAATGTGCAACGGTCTCGAGCGCCCACCTCCGGCAACATTCTGCTACACTTAATTTCTCAAATCCGCAGAAGGAGAAGCTGAGGATAACGTCATGTGATCACAATCGATTGCCCTCTGAGTAGTTAGGCATGATTCTACGCGTCGGTGTCATCGCTATTTCCCGTTCAAAAATCTCATCATCCTCAGCCATAACGCGCGTTGTATCGCCTCTCTTGGCGGATGTCAAAATTAAAGTAGACCGATTGCTCGTTAGTAGTTCGTTACCACACATCACAATTGGAGGAATTAAAAATGTCAGCCACACCATCTGCAACGCTAGACGCCGTCGTCATCGGCGCGGGCTTTTCCGGCATGTATATGCTGAAATCGCTGCGGGACAAATTGGGCTTGAAAGCCAAGGTTCTCGAAATGGGCAGCACCGTCGGCGGTACCTGGTATTGGAACCGCTATCCCGGCGCCCGTTGCGATTCCGATTCGTACATCTATGTGTGCTCCTGGGACAAACAGGCGCTGCAAGAATGGGAATGGTCCGAGCGTTATCCCGAACAGCCAGAAATTTTACGCTATCTCGAATATATCGCGAAGCGTCATGATTTGAAGCGTGACATTGAATTCAACACCAAAGTAACCAGCGCGGAATTCGACGAGAAAACAAATCTGTGGACGGTGCATACGGACAACGGCGATCCCGTTACCGCACGTTATGTCATCACCGCGGTCGGGACGTTAACGACGACTAACATGCCGAAATTCAAAGGCCTGGAAAATTTCAAAGGTAAGTGGTATCACACCAGCCGCTTCCCGCATACGGGCGTAGATTTCACCGGCAAACGGGTCGGTATGGTCGGTACCGGCGCGACGGCCGTCCAAGCTATTCCCGAGATTGCCCAACAAGCAAAGCATCTCACCGTATTTCAACGCACGGCCAACTACTGCGTACCGGCGCGTAACGGCAAAGTCGATCCGGAAGTGGTGAAAGCGCGCAAAGCCGACTACGAAAATATCATCAAACGCACGCGCGAATCGTTCTTCGGCCAGGAACATTACTTCATTATGAAGTCTGCACTCGAAGCAACGCCGGAAGAGCGCGAAGCCGAATTCGACAAGAAGTGGGATGCGGGCGGTTTCGCGTTTTGGCTTGCGAATTACCAGGACATGTTCTTTGTCGAAGAAGCCAACGAACTGTGCGCCGACTATATCCGCCGCAAGATCCGCAAGACGGTAATTGACCAAGCGGTAGCCGACCGGCTGATGCCCAAAGGCCATCACTACGGCTGCAAACGCCAGCCGTTGGACACCAACTATTACGAGACTTTCAACAAGCACAACGTGAAACTGGTTGATGCCGCGACCGACGGCGGCATCGAAGAAATTACGGAAAAAGGCATCCGCGCGGGCGGTAAGGAATACGAATTCGACATCATTGTATTCGCCACCGGGTTCGATGCGATGACCGGCCCGCTCAAGGCGCTCAACTTGAAAGGCCGCAATGGGCTTACGCTCGACAAAGTTTGGGCGGACGGACCGCATACTTACTTAGGCGTATCGGTCGCGGGATTTCCTAATTTGTTCACGCTGACCGGGCCGCAAAGCCCGTCGGTATTGACCAATATGCCGGTCGCGATCGAGCAACACGTCGAGTGGGTCAGCGATTGCATTGAGCACATGGAGAAGACTGGTAAGAAGTCGATCGAAGCAACACCGAAGGCGCAAGAAGATTGGGTGGCGCACGTCAATGGCGTCGTCAACATGACGCTGATGGCCAAGGCAAATTCTTGGTACATGAGCGCGAATATCCCCGGCAAGCCGCGGGCGTTCTTGCCGTATCTCGACCCGGAAGGCGTGGGCGGTTACACCAAGCGCTGCGCCGAAGTCGCGGCGAAGGGTTACGAAGGATTTTCGCTCGCTTAGCAGATTTTCAAAACTAATCGGCCAGCGCAGTTATTAGATTTTTTGTAAATTAGATGGCAGTTTTGTATCGACAGCGCTGACCCTCACCCCAACCCTCTTCCGCCCTGCGGGAGAGGGAGTTAGTCCCCTCGCCCCGGCCACGGGGAGGGCTAGGGTGAGGGGGCAGGCGATCACTAATTTATACAGACTTCAATAAACATCGAGGCCCGTTCAATCCCATAATTCAATCGGAGGAAAAATATGATTAACAATCCCTACTACGGCCAAGAAGGTCACGGCCCGTACGAAATGATCGACATCGGCAAGTTCGATCTCGAAGAAGGTGGCAGCATCCCCAATTGCAAACTCGCGGTCGCGACCCACGGCAAACTCAACGCCGATAAAAGTAACGCAATTCTGTTTACCACCTGGTATTCCGGCACGAACAAATTGCTTGAGCAAGTCTACACTGGCAAAGGCCGCGCGCTCGATCCTGATAAATATTTCATCATCATCGTTAACCAGATCGGCAATGGCCTTTCCACCTCGCAACACAACACCGATATTCCCGGCGGTTTTCCGAAAGTACGAATCGGTGACGATGTGCGAGCTCAGCACAAGCTCGTCACGGAAAAATACGGCATCAAAGAACTGGCGCTGGTCGTCGGCGGCTCCATGGGCGCACAACAAACCTACGAGTGGGCCGTGCGCTATCCCGATATGGTCAAGCGCGCCGCGCCCATTGCCGGCACCGCGAAAAACACCGAACACGACTTTTTGTTCACCGACACCTTGGTCGAGGCAATTACCACCGATCCGGGCTTCAATGGTGGCAACTACAAATCGAGCGAGGAAGTCAAAGCAGGCTTGTTGCGCCACGCAAAAATGTGGGCGGTAATGGGATGGAGCACGGAATTTTTCCAGCAGGGCCGCCACAAGGCGCTCGGCTTCGCCAACATGGACGAATTCATCAATAACTTTATGATGGGTTATTTCGCGCCGATGGATCCGAACGCGCTCTTGGCCATGGCATGGAAATGGCAGCGCGGCGATGTCAGCCGCCACACCGGCGGTGACTTGCGTGCCGCATTGGGACGCATCAAAGCGAAAACCTTTGTCATGCCGATGTCGTCGGATATGTTTTTCCCACCGGCCGATTGCCAGGCGGAATGGCGTTTGATTCCCAATGCCGAGTTCCGGCCGATCCAAACAGTTGACGGCCATCTCGCGTTGTTCGGCGTCGACCCCAACGCGATCAGCCAGTTGGACAAGCATTTGAGTGATCTGTTGGCTATGTAGTCCCGTCGTTCCCTCGCGGCGGGAATCCCGTGTCGTACGCGCAAAGACACTGGATCCCCGCCCCCGCGGGGACGACACGATCATGGGTTCTTTTCGTTCATCTGCCCTATCAAGCGCGACGCCATCCAGCCCATCAGTATCACGCCTATTCCCAACACGCCCCACAGCGTCCATTTTTTCCATGGAAACGGATCAGGGGCAGATGCAAGCCGCGCCGCACCGCCCAGCGCAACCTGCGTTTCCAATCCGATCGACTCGGCCTGGATCCCACCCTTGCCGTCGCCGCCCATCGTAAGCGTGGTGATCGCAACTTCACTTGCCTTTACGCCCACCGCGCCGTAGGCCAGTTGAAACGGCCCGCGCCCCCGTGCCAGGAACAATACTTGATCCGCCAGCCAGCCCAGCTTCAAACTGGGATTGCCCGCGCCCAATCCGCCGCCCTGATCGGCGATGCGTAACAGCCAATGGCGGCGACCGTCGCGGTTGATGTGTAGATCGTCGCTATTGAATTGCCGGCCGCTTTGGGTGATGCGGTAGGCCGTTGTTAGCGTCACGTTCTGCCATGGCGCTTTGGTATCGCCGCGCGCCAGCAACTCGGCTTGGATCAGCGTATTCATCTGCGGCAACTCGATACGCATGCGATCGATCGGGACTTGCGCGCCGACATCAAATTCATAGTCGCCGGGTTTGTTGGCAACCGGCCGCCCGGCAATCGTTATCCAGGTGCGCTGCACGTCCGCGCTACTGTCGGCCGGAATCGCGAGAACGCGGGTCAGTTCCGGCAGCGCCGCTTCATTTTGCTGCAACGCCAGCCCACTGATACGCAGGTAGATGAGCGGGGTCGGCGTAAATTTCACGCGGCGCTGATCCAGCAAGTGATCGCCAAACTTCATGCGCGTGACCGGCGCGTCTTTCGCCAAGATTCGCCAGGTCGCCAAATCGTCGCTCGCCTCGATAGTCACGCTGCCGACGTAGTTGGCGATGCTCTCACGCCATTGCAGCTCGATCTCCTTGATCGGCGGCCCTACTTTGCTGCCGTCGAGCAAATAGCCGACGAGTTGATCTTGTCCGGCAACGCTGGAACGATTATTAAGGTTGATGACGGTGCCCTGGACGTCGCGCTTGATCTGTAAATCCAGATCGCCGAGTTTGCTTTGCTCCGCTGCGTACACCGGAAAACGCGGCAGCTCAATCGGCTCGCTCTTCACGCTTACCGAACCGGCGGAGCGCGTGACTACGTGCGGCACCATTTCGCCATCAGCATTGAATACGCGTAAATCGCGCAGATCGGCATAGCGGATCATGCGATAGACATCGAGCGGCAGAGCGACTTTGTACACGCCATCACGGCCGTCGGTTTGCAACGCCATGCCGTAGGCAAAATCCATCGGCTTCAACGGTGTATCGGCGGCCCCTGCAACCGACGCGCAAACGCTGCCGAACAACGCCGCAAGCATTCTACTCATGCCATTTTTTCCTCATTCTTGGGCGTCGCCGGCGAAAAGTAGCCGATGACCAGCAGCAGTACAGCCACACCGATGAACGACACGATGCGGGTTAGCCCACCAATGTTGGAAATGTCGATCGTGAACAATTTCAACACCACCACGCCCATCAGCGCCGCGCCGATCAGCCATAGATGGCGCGCGCCTTTGCGTGTGGCGAAAACCATCACACATAACGCCAACACGCTCCAGAAAATCGACAGCGATGTCTGCGCCAAGGTCGAGTGCCACATGGATTCCAGATTAAATGGAATGCCTGCCCAAAAATGCAAAGCCCGCACTAACATGGCGTTAACCCAGACGAACGCCAACACGGAAATCACACCCACGGTCGCGGTTTTGGGCAGACTCCATTGTTCGCTGCGCGCCATGAGCAGCCAGCGCACCATCACCAAAAACGCGAAGCATTGCGCAAGGTCAAGCGGATTGAGCAACGGTACGTAAGGCAGTGGCGCCGGATCGCCGTCGCTCAAGAAGTTTGCCGCCAGAGACCACAGCGCGACAAAAACAACCAACGGCGCGCAGCCGACTAAGAGATAGGCATGCCAATGGCGTACCACGGGCCAGGCGATGCGCTTGCCTTGGGTGACCAAAAGCAAGACCACACCGGCCGGCACGATCAGCCAGGCAATCAGCGGCCATGTACCCGCGCCCGCGACGGCGCGATCGAACTGCCAGGCGACTTCCCAGGTTGCCAACGCCGTGATTGACCACAACGTCATGGAATGCAATGCCGTTATCGACAATGACCCATCGTAGCGTTTCAGAATCCAATAGTAGGCCGCGATCGCCGCAGGCCAAGCGACAATACCGAGATCCCGCAGCGGATGGGTTGACGAAAGATTATCCAGTGCGGCGAAGGCGGCAAGAACGGAGATCAGGCCAAGGGCGGGTAACTTTGCAATCGGCCAATCGAAGCGCCGTTCCATCAGTGCGAGCACGACAGCGCTCGCGGCGACAAAGAGTGTCGCGAGATTGAAACCCGTGTGGGCGTTGAATATTCGGTCGATCTCCGCCATGCCACCGCCCAGCCACCAGAGCAAGCCCCAGGCAAACAGCGCGATGGCCGCGGGCACCTCAAACATTTTTCGCTCGCTGACGCGATGGCTTAGATACCACGAGCTGAATAATCCGGCGCCGGCGATGAACACCGTGCCAAGATATTGGCTGTTGAGCAGCGCGATCTGAGCGGCGCCGCTGCTCCAACCGTCGAGGAACGCCACGCCGGCGGCGAATTGCAGCACGATGCCGAAGGCACGCGCCAGCCCGCGCGATTGCCGCGCGCCGATCCAGACGATGGCCGCGCCTTCCAGCGCCCAGGTCGCCGCGGTCCAGCGGCCGTCCAATGCCAGGGGGATCGCCAGCGTGCCGAACAGCACGCCCAGCGCGAGGAAGGCTTCGACCAATAGGCGTTGGGTTTCTTGCTTACGTCGATATAAA
>JBKJHT010000222.1:0-4408 GCA_046598945.1 Burkholderiales bacterium
CACCGCTTTTGCCTGACATTGAGCCACCACCTTTTGATGATGACGACCCTTTACCACGACCACCTAGCATCCATCGCGTGATAGCGGCCGTGACAAGTCCGCCGGCGGGATTCCCGAGCGTGGCGCCCCCAACAACCTGTGCGCCGAATTCGGCCGACTTCCAGGCAATCCAAGCGAGCACTAAGATTGATATAAATATTTTCAGGACATCCGCCAACACGTTCGTCACACCGGCAAGCAGACTTAGCCAAACATTACCGCTAAGAGTTTTCACGAGCGCCGGCATAAATCCAACGACCGCTGCCACCACAACCGCCGTCATCACGGCGCTGATTGCCGCCGACAACCAGGCTTCGGTGAACCGAACCGTAGCGGGCCAGAGTGCCAACAAAACAAATGCCGGGCCTATAGCCATCAAGAGCGCAAGCGTTACCTTGGCGACCAAAAGCGGTATCAACGAAAGCACAACGATAAGAACTTGGCCAACGACGCAGATTATTCCGCAAAGGATCAGATAAAAGTTTGGCCAAAAATCTTTGGTCGCTTCCGCAAATAAATGCCACGTAATTTTGGCGAGCGTAATTACGGAATCGTCTATGAGCATGCCCACCGAACTGTACGCACCACCGCCCGTGGCAACACCGATTGCCGCAGTGAACACGCCTTCGATTGCGTTGATGAAATTAATGACATACGATTGATAGGTGCCACCGCCTAGGGCAACGCTACAAATCAAGGCGATCTTGATGCACTTAGCCATAATGGAACTCAGCGGGTCTTGAACTTCTCCGCGCGCGATTGCCCATCCCATAAAAATAAAGTAAATCGTCGTTCCGGCGACGGCGATCGGAATAAGCGCAGTGGCAAGCGCCGAGCTTACGGTAGTCGCATAGACACTTACCGAAGCTTGGACTGTCGTTTCTAACCACTGTGCAATGGCCATTTCTTAGACTTCCAATTCATTCATTTTTTGATCATCGCCTTTTCCCAAGACGCGCGTTGCTCCATAAACGTAGCGCGCGTATAGCGTTTCCACCGTTCGCGAGTCCAGCAAGGGCTACTTCCTTTCGTCGTTTCTTTAAACAACTTCTCCGATGCAACGTACTCATCTATTTCTTTCAACGTTGGGGCGCGGCCCATCGAGCCCGGCATCATGACGGGGATTAATACCTCGTCAGTATCGTGATGTTTACAAGCTTTCATCACTTCAAGCGAGACTTGCCCCGCTTCTTCGCCGTGGGCAAGTCCCGTGATCAAAAAACCAAACACAATAACCATTGCTACTGCCACTGTAACCGTGCCAATCGTCCATTGGATTTTCATCGTAATCTCCTAATGTGAGTTAACCTGAGTGTGCAGCGACTTTGCGTGCGTCAACATCTTGCGCGCTTGTACTCGTTCCCACAATATCGGTCGCCACACGTCGGGATCGTCGCCGACTTCGGCCCTGATCTCATCAAGCAGTTGCAGGTTATCCTCCGCGCCCGAAATGATCATGATCACTTCCGGCATTGCACCCAGGTCGAGCCGCACCAAGGCGCTACGGGAACCTTGTTTGACCAAAAACATGCGGCTATCCAGGGCGAGATTCTTGACGATGTTGAATTCTTGCGCCGTGACCTTATAGCCGTCGACGTAATCCTTGTAGTCGGCGCCCGGATTCGGTAAGAGAATCAGCGTGGCGCTTTGCTCCACCATGGTTTTTGCAATCGGCGAGGCCAACGCGTCGCTCGGGCTTTGGGTTATGAATATGCCGATGCCGTTCTTCGCGCGGATAGTTTTTTGGTTGTCGCGCGAGAACTCAAGGAACACCGGATCAAGCAGCGGTTTCCAGAATTCCTCCATGATGTAGATAAACGGCGTGCCATCCACAAGTTCTTCGACAGCTTCCAATAACACCATCATGAGGACGCTGCGGATTTCAGGATCATCCAGAAACACCGTGTAGTCGAAGCCAAATATACGATTGCTGCCCCAGTCGAGCGTATCTTTGGGGCTATCCAATACCCACGCCACCGAACCCTCCCCTACCCATTTGCGCAAACGTAAGCCAAGGCTGGTGTCGCCCACGTTCGATAGGTTTTGGTCTACGGCGGCGAGACGGCGTTTCTCTTTGGGTAATTGCTCGAATACGGTCTTCACGGCGCTGTCGATTTCTAGCGCTTCCCGTGGCGTAACGGGTATGCCCCCTTCCGAAACGCATTTCTCCACCACGCGACGACACAGTGCACGGGTATTAGGCGTGTCGTCCCACTGAAACGGATTAATGCCCGTGTACTTGCCACGATCGAGTGATCGGTATTTGCCGCCCATCATCAGGATGGTCATTTCCATCGTGCGATTCATATCGAAGGCGACGATGCGCGGATTAAACTTGCTCGCTTGCGTGAGCAAGAAGCCGAGCGTGGTCGTTTTACCAGACCCGGTTTGCCCAAATATCACGGTATTGCCCGGTTTCTTATCGTCCGTGTTGTCACGCTTCTGAGGGCTACTATGGAAATTGAAGTAAAACGGTTGACCGTTCAGGGTTTTGAGTAGGGCAACCGCCTCGCCCCATGGGTTGCCATTGCGCTTGCCCATGGCGAAATTATGGAACGGCGATAGGGCAGCAAAGTTCAAGCTGGTGATCTGCGCTTGGCGAGGCCGCAATCCCCAATTACCCGGTTGTTGGGCGAACCAGGCGCATTCGGGAACAATATCGATCAGTGACATCTTAAAGCCCTGGAATTGTGCGCGGGCGTCGGCGGCGTTTTTCATGACTTGATCGAGGGTTTCGCCGAACACGGCAAGAGTAAAGTGGTATTCGCCCATGACTATGTGGCCGTTGCGTACTTGATCGACCGCCTGTTGCATTTCGGCAATTTCCGTCTCACTGGCTTCTTCGCCAGACTTCAATTGATTCTCTTGCCGCTCGATTTCCTTGACCGCTTCGTGATTGTTGAGGATCGCGAAGCTTTGGGTTTCGATGTACTCATAATTGCCATACAAAAGGTGATTGTTCATCCCCGTTTGGGAAAACTTGGGGTATTCCTGAAAATCCAGGAAGGCGGCGAATTTCTTTGGGCTGGCCGGATGATGGATCTCCATCAAGCCGTTGCGATCGCCAAACAATAGGCGTGAACTCGGTAAATATTCGCTCAGCGCCGCCCGGCGTAGCGGCACGTCTTCCCACACGCCGTTCACTAGATAAGCCAACAGGGTCGTCAACTCTGAATATTCGATGCCTTTGTTTTCAAAGATGCCTAAGCGCTGCGGGGCGTACACGGACAGGCCGCTTTGTAAGCTATTGCTCAAATCCTCCATTACGTCGATGCATTCGCGCTCGCGCTTAGCGATTTGGTCGATGCTGCGCACGGTCATGCGATTGAAGACGCGGGCGAGCGCGCCGCCTAGGTCCGCCGGTGTCGGGCGATACAACAGACTAATGTACAAGTCCGTTTGCAACATGCGGTATTTTTCAAACGTCGCGTGGTATTTATCATCGACTTCTTTACAGAAGTCGTTGCTGAACTGGCCGTTTAAGCGATCTTTTTTGATGCGCCGCACTTTGTGCGACCACAGCGCGTATTGGCCGCCGCCAAGGGATCGCAGATAGGTATTGAGTTGTTCTTTCTTCAGATGCAAGTCTTCAGGATCGGCGGTTTCAAACGTCATGCCCTCTAACCGCCAGATCGACAGGTATTCGCCGTTGCTGCGCAACTTGATGACATGGGGCGTCACATGAACGCCCGCTGGAATGTACTCGGCGGCGGGCACTTCCGCTGTTGCAATTTGTTTGAGTTGCGCTTTGCTTTTCATGATTGTTTGCGTTTGGCTAAACGTAAAGGACTGTAAGAGATCGCGCCCCATGTGGCGCGATTATGGTGACGGGTGCGCATGCGGGCGCGCAGCATCATTTGGTGCAAGCGTTGGTCGTCTTTGCGCGACATGGCGCGCATCGTGGCGTAGATCGGCGCATAGATCATCAGCGAGAACAGCGCCACATAGAAGAAACCGAAGATCAGCGTATAAATCGCCAATAGCGCGAATACCCCGGTGATCAGTACCATGGGAATGAGCGGCACCTGCATAAACATGGCTGGTTTGGTACAGCCTTTAAAGAAGGGATCATTAGCCCGGATCGCACCGAGATCGTTGTCATCCATGCTGTCGCCTTGTGCCGCAGGTGCCGAGTTTGCTCATTGCTTCACGTTACGATCCACGTTCCTAAAGCGGCCGCGAGTCCGACGATTGCTCCACCAATGAAAACGTTAGATACATCTCTGAACTTCGCACCATCGAATGCCAGTTTGTAACCCGCAAACGCAAAAGCGATCGCGCAAATCGCTGCACCCAATCCAATTACCACCGTTTGGATTGCCGTCATTTTGGTGGTGAGTGCCGCCACTTGCGCATTGGCCGCACCGGA
>JBKJHT010000227.1:0-5272 GCA_046598945.1 Burkholderiales bacterium
GGAAGTCCCATCATCGCTAAGGGTCTCGATGGCGCGAATACGCTTCAGGCCATCCATCAAGCTAACGACATTGGCGCCAAATTCCGCTTCGATCTGCTCCCGTCCCCACTGCGGCAAAGCGCCGAGCAACACCGCACTAATGCTATCGGCATCCGCTTGAATTTCGCCCAATACCGCGGCGCTGGCGGCGGCGCTTTTTAGACGTGGTGGCAGCGGATCGGTGTGATTGAGCGCGTCAGCGAATGTGATCGCCAGGTTGAGATTAGCGGGCAGCGCGGCGCCGCACGCACGGTAATGCGCGAGCCAACTCGGTTCATCGGTCAAGATTGCGGACATCGCATCCAGTATAACGCCGCGAAAAATCAGCGGCCATGCCAGTAGCGTGGTTGTGCTTGCCGATATGCTCGAGCGTGTACGCCGCCTTGATCAAAGCGAAACGTCACGGCGCCATCGCGATCGCTGCGATAAACCGACGCGCCCAATGCGGCGTAGCGATCCATGATCTCGTCTTTGGGATGGCCGAAGCGGTTGCGATAACCGGCCGACACCATGACGATTTGCGGATGTACGGCACGTAAAAATTCGACGCTCGATGACGTCTTGCTGCCGTGGTGCGGCGCTAACAGCACGCTCGAAGCCAACGCCGCACTATGGGTTAGTATTAACTCAAGTTCGCTCGCTTGCTCAATGTCGGCGGGCAACAAAATGCTCACGCCGCCGGAACTGATCTTCAGCACACAGCTGCGATTGTTGTCGTTGGCCTGTGCCGCGTCGATCCATGGGCCGGGGTGGAGCATGTCAAAACGCACGCCGTCCCACTGCCAACTCTGCCCGGCGTTGCAAGGAATAAAGCGCTTTGCCCCCAGTACAATCGGATGCAGTGGCGGCAAGCTCGCGGCAATCCAATCGATCGGCATGCCGCGCATGACGGATAACGCGCCGCCACTGTGATCGCTGTCTTCGTGGCTGACGATCATGCCGTCCAAGCGCGGCACACCGGCCGCGCGTAGATAGGGCACGACGACGCGATTGCCGCTATCGGCTTCGCTGTTGAAACGCGGCCCGGCGTCGTAGAGCAAGGTGTGATGGGCGGTTTGCACAACGACTGCCAGGCCTTGGCCTACATCCAAAGTCGTCACCCAAAATTCAGCGCTGTTGGGCCTGGGTGCGGACAGCGCGAATAGCGGCACGAGACCGACCATGCCAAGCCAGCGCGCCGGAAATCCCTTCGGCAGCAGCAACCAACACGCGCCGATAATGCCGACGACAATCGCCCACGGCTGCGGCGCCGCGCCGACCCATTGCCCGAACGGCACGTCCCGTGCGGCTTCCAGGCCATGCATGCCCAGGGCGAAGGCGTGGTGCGCCCCTTGGAGCAATGCCTCACAACCGGGTAGCAAGCCCGCTAACGTCAACGGGACGACGATAAAGCTGATCAAAGGAATCGCCACCGCGTTCGCGAGCGGCGAAATAATCGACACCTGTTGAAACAGGCCGAGCAGCAAAGGCATGAGGCCAAGCGTGACGGCCCATTGAATACGACCGGCGTTGGCTAGGCGCTGGCCAAGCGTCGGACCCAGACCCGCCATCGCCACTCGACTGCGCCCGGTCGTGACAAAAAATATGCACGCGACGGCGCCGAACGATAACCAAAACCCTGCCGCGTTCACCGCCCACGGATCGAACAGCAAGACCATCAGCAACGCCGCGCACAATACTTGCGATGGTCCGACGATTCGATCGCGCAACAGGGCAATCCCGAATACGGCGACCATCAGCAAGGTCCGCTGCGTCGGAATCGATAGCCCGGCGAGCGTCGAATAACCCAGCGCCGCGCCTATGCCGGCAATCGTCGCCGCCTTACGCGCCGGCCACCACAACGTCAATCGCGTCGATCGGCGCCACAAAAAATAGGCGGCCGCAAAAACCAAACCGGCGATCATGGTTACATGCAATCCAGAAATACTAATGAGATGCCCGATGCCGGTTTGCCAGAACAAATCCCAATCGGATTGCTGAATGGCGCTCTGATCGCCGATGGCCAGGGCGATCAAGACGGGGCCGTAGCGCTGATGTTGCAATACGGATTGCATGTGCGACCGAATCGATTCGCGCAGACTTTCGATGCCATAACGCAGCGAAAAATTCGTTGCGATGAGGCGTTCGCGTTGCGATTTTTCGCGCACATAACCGGTCGCGCGAATATTCTGCTCCAACAACCATGCCTCGAAATCGAAGCCGTGCGGATTGGCGTTGCCATGGGGACGTTTAAGGCGAACGCTCCAGCGCCAACGCTCACCGGCATGGACCGGAGATTCACGCATGGCGCCGTTCCGGAAATACCAACTCAAGCTAAGGTGACGCGGAACCTTTGCCTGGGGCGTTAAAATTTCCTCGACATCAAAACGAAAACGAACGCCCTGCTCGCCAAAGGTCGGCATACTCGCAACGACGCCGATAATTTCAATATCTTTGCTTTCCCATTCCCTCGGCAGCGAATCCGCTAGGCGCTGATGGGCCAGAAATGCGGCCCAGGTAAAACCAATGGCAGCGACGATGAGCGCAAAAAGTGAGCGTTGAACCATTAACCGCTGCCACGCGGCAAGCTTACCGACTAACGCAAGCGCAACAACGAACGGCCCGATAGCCAGTATCCAGGGGCTGGCCTCGGGCCACGCGGCTCCTGGCAATGCCTCCTGAGACTGAAGCAACCAAATGCCAAGGGCAAACGAGACAATGGCAAGGCGCACGGCGGCATTCCAAGGCGATTATGCGCCGCTCAAGCGGCCATCGACGAGATGCAAAATACGCCCCGTTTTCGCCGCCAAATCGGGATCGTGGGTGACGATAATGAGGCTGGTTTGGTACTTGTGATTGAGCGACAGCATCAGATCGAACACGCCTTGCGCCGTGTGCCGATCTAGATTGCCGGTCGGCTCGTCGGCCAAGACGCAGGCGGGTTTCGTGACCAAAGCGCGCGCGACAGCAGTGCGCTGACGTTCGCCGCCGGATAACTCCGCCGGCGTGTGGTTGAGGCGATGAGCCAGGCCCACATCGTTCAAAATCAATCGCGCTTGTTCGTGAGCCTTGTCACGATTCTCACGTCGAATCAACAACGGCATCGCGACGTTTTCCAACGCGGTGAATTCTGGCAACAAATGATGAAACTGATATACAAATCCAAGCGCGGCATTGCGCAGCGCGCCGAGCGTAGGCTGCGACAGCTGGCTGATGTCTTGACCTTGCAGCGTCACGCTGCCTTGCGTAATGTCATCCAGCCCGCCGAGCAAGTGCAGCAGCGTGCTTTTGCCGGAGCCGGAGGCGCCGATGATGGCAAGCGTCTCGCCGGCGTGAACATCGAGGTTGATGCCGAATAAAACCGGCACCTCGACTTTCCCTTGTAGATAGGTTTTGTGCAAGTCACGACACGCGAGCACCAAGTTATTGTTATTCATAGCGCAATGCGTCCGCCGGTTTGATGCGCGATGCCGCCCAACTCGGATAAATCGTCGCCAGCAAGGTCAACACGAATGACACTAAAGCAATCATGCCGACATCGCGCCAGATAAGCTCCGACGGCAATTCGCTGATGTAGTAAACGCTCTTATCGAGAAACGCAACGCCAAATGCTTTCTCAATTGCAGGCACGACGACATCAATGTTTTTTGCCAGCAGTACGCCGACGACCACACCGATCAGCGTGCCAAAAATCCCGATCAGCGAGCCTTGCACCATGAAGATTTGCATAATGCTTTTCGGCGAGGCGCCCAGGGTGCGCAGGATGGCAATGTCCGATTGTTTGTCCGTCACCACCATGACCAAAGTCGAGACGATGTTGAACGCCGCCACCGCGACGATGAGTAAGAGAATGACAAACATCACCGTTTTCTCTATCTGCACGGCGCGGAAAAAATTCGCGTGGGAGCGCGTCCAGTCGGAAATGTAGGCATCGGCGGAAATCATGGTCGTCAAGTCGCGCGCTACTTTGGGCGCCAGAAAAAGATCATCGAGCTTCAGCCGTACGCCGGAGACTTTATCGCCCATGCGATAAAGTTTTTGCGCGTCGGCCAAATGAATCAGCGCCAGACCGTTGTCGTATTCGAACATGCCGACTTCAAATAGACCGACGACTTTGAATTGCTTTAACCGCGGCACGATCCCGGCCGGCGTCACCTGGCCTTGCGGCGAGATGAGCACCACTTTATCGCCGGGAAACGCATGCAAACTGCGCGCCAGCTCGGCGCCGAGGATGATGCCGAATTCACCGGCCTTCAAATCCGTTAGCTTGCCGTTTTTCATGTGCGCGCCGATGTCAGCGACTTGGTCTTCCAGTTGCGGCTCGATACCGCGAATAATGGCGCCGCCGACATTACTATCGAACGCCAACATCGCTTGCGCCATCACATAGGGCGCCGCGGCGACGACGTTTTTTTGCAATTTGGCGTCGGCGGCGATCTTCGACCAGCCGGTCAGCGTATTGTCGACACCGCTGATTTGCACGTGGGAGGCGACGCCGAGAATGCGCGAGCGCAGTTCTTTTTGGAAACCGTTCATCACCGATAGCACCGTGATCAAGGCCGCGACGCCGAGCGCGATGCCGAGCATGGAAATCAGCGAGATGAAGGAAATGAAATGGTTGCGTCGTTTCGCGCGGGTGTAGCGTAGGCCAACGAAAAGTTCAAAAGGTTGCAAGCGTGTTCATTCTTCTTTAAAGAAGTGATTTTGCCACAATGCGACGCCGTCGTCGTGATCGGCGATGATAGAATCGTTTCGACATGCAATTTGATTTCCTCGTTCCTGGTCTGTTCGACGCCCCTCGTTCCCATAGGATTAGCGAAACCGCGCCAGCTTTGGCAAAACTCATCGCGCGCGGCTCCGCCACCACGGACCCGACCGATTCGATGGAGGCGTGGCTGGCGCGGCAATTCGGATACGTTGCCGATAGCGCGGACTTTCCATTCGCCGCGGTGGCGTCCCGCGGTGAAACAATAGCCGATGCAAGCGCAAAATATTGGCTGCGCGCCGATCCGGTCCATCTTTCCGTAAATCGCGATCGAGTCGTGTTACTCGATGCCAGCCAACTTGATATATCCGCGGCGGAATCCGTGGCGCTCGTTGCGGCGCTGCAAGCACATTTCAAAAGCGATGGCCTGAATGTTTATGGCCCGCATCCGCAGCGGTGGTACGTCACGAGCGATCGCCCAATCTCGCTGCGCACGCGGCCCGTTAGCGCCGTGCGCGGGCGCAATGTTGCCGATCATTGGTTTGACGG
>JBKJHT010000236.1:0-5887 GCA_046598945.1 Burkholderiales bacterium
TTTATTGATCGATTGGCGCTGGGGCGAACAATATTTCGCCGACAATTTAAACGACTTCGATCTCGCGGCGAATAACGGCGGTTGGCAGTGGGCCGCCTCCACCGGCTGCGACGCGCAGCCTTATTTTCGCATCTTCAACCCGGTCACCCAATCGGAACGCTTCGATCCCGATGGAAAATTCATTCTCCGTTACCTGCCTGAGCTGAAAGGCTTATCCAGTGCGGCGATCCACGCACCATGGCTTGCGAGCGGCGTGGATATGACGTCTGCGGGCATTGTGCTTGGAAAGCAATATCCCAAGCCGATTGTGGATCACGCTACGGCGCGTGTGAAAGCGCTGGCGCTTTACGGCCTCGCGAAAGAGAAATAAATGAGACAAGTTGGAGGCGGCTGATTGCCGTTTCTGGTCGGTTAAGAAGCCGGGCTTTGATCGGCACTTCAGACTGAAAGCGGTCTTTCAAATGAAACGAGTGATCGGCAAGACCCGCGTTACACCCGACCGTCAAGGGATCCGCATTGATCGCCTGGTAAGGGTCGCTATGTAAAGATTTACATAGCGACCCTCTACAGCAGATCAAAATGCAGACAGAAAGCGGAACGCAGCTTTCAAGTCAAGCACTTGAAAGACAAAGAAAACTCGCACTTCGCTAGGCGGAACTTTCGGCTAAGCACGACATTGCCGCAAGACGAAAAGGGCGATTGAATTATTTGTTTGCTCACTACAGACGCCCCTACTTTCGCGCTGAGATGGTTTGCTTTCGCTCTACAACTTTCGACATATTGTATGGTGAAACAAGCTGGTATAAAGTCACGGATTGAGCACCTGCGTGAGCGCTCACGAGGAAACTGAAATGAAAATGCGATCCGAGCCGTTGGGCCGTCTGATTGTTTTATTCGCCCTGGTCGTCTTCGCGAGTTCCGTCCAGAGCGCGTCGGATCCTAAGCAGTTGCAGGACCAGGCGATCAAGCGCATCGATTTGTTTGTAGAGCATTTCCGCAAGACCGGCGATTTCAAGACCCGCGTTGCGGATCTCTTGTTGCCCGCGCAGAACGACCTGCTGGCGAGTTATCAAGCTTTCAGCGCTCAGGGCGACCTGGCAGGGGCGGCGCTCAGCCTGATCAAGCTCGGCAGCATTCAACGCATGTTGAGCCAATGGCAGCAGGCACTGGAGGTTTATCAGGCAGCCGTGAAAACCGCGCGAGCTGCCAAGCATGCCGGGCATCAAGCGGAAGCGTTGACAGGCCTCGCGCAGGCTGAAGACAGTTCGCGCAGTTCCGCGAGCGCGCTCGCGCACATTGACGAAGCGGTCGAATTGGCGGGACCGCTTTCTGACAAAAAGTACTCGTTCGATGCGCTTTCGGTGAAGGGACAGATATTAATCCGGCAAGGGAACCTCGCGGCGGCCGCGGACATCTTGAACCGCGCGCTCGCTCTGGCGCCCGAGCTAAAAGAAGAAAAGCTGTTTTACGCCTATCTGGATCGCGGCGACGTCTACAACCAACTCGCCAATAAGTGCGACCACCAGAAACATGTTGCCGTTTGCCACAAGCAATACGATCTCGCGCGCGCCGATTACGAACGTGCCCGCGCGGTCGCTCGAAAGCTGGAGTGGCCGGGCCTTCAAAAGGAAACGGAAACGTTTCTGAGTCACCTCACGATCATGCAAAACATGCTACAAAGCCGAGGGCGCATGAATGAACAGGTCAAGCAAAGCGGCCTGTTCCACCCGAAACGCGCCGGCGATGTGTTGGTCAGCGAGCATTTTGCGATCGTCAACCCAGACGTCGCCGAAACGCTCACACCGATTTACGAAGAAGCGCAACGCCATGAAAGGCTCGCCGGCGGCTTTGCCGATATTGTTGCGGCGAGAAGTGCGCACACCGATGGTTTGATGCGGCAAGCGCGTGGCGACTTGGATGGCGCGATGCTCGCGTTTCTGAAAGCGGTCGACCTGGTTGAAAAAGACCGCGGCAAGCTCAGCGACGAGGGCACGCGCGGTAAGTTCCTCGAAGACAAAATCAGCTTCTATCATGCACCCGCTTTGGTGTATTTGGAGAAAAAGCACTACGCGGAAGCGTTCTCGCTGTTAGAGCGCTCCAAATCGCGGGCGATGGCGGATCTGCTGGCGAGCCGAGAGTTGGCGCTCGCCAATCCCGCGGAGCGCAGCCTCTACGCCGCAACGGTTGAACTGAAGACGAAAATCGCCAATCAGCAAGGCGAGCTTTTCAAACTCATCGCCAGCGCCGGCAAGAAGGGGGAAATGGCCGAAAAGGATGCGGCGATACAGACGCTGGAAGAGCAATATCGCACCCTGCTCGAGCGTCTGGCCAAGAAGGCGCCCAAGGCGCAAGAATTGATCGTCGCACCCTCGGCGACGCTCGATCAGTTACAACAGACGATGCGTGGCGAACGCTTCGAAGTGCTGCAATATCTGGTGCAAGATACCGGCATCGTTGTCTGGCACGTGAGCGCGGACTCGGTGCATGTACGCAACGTTTTTCTGCCGCGTCGCGAGTTGATCGACAAAATCGCCGCGATGCAGAACAGCCTTTCGGATCCAAATGCCAAGTTCGACGATACCATGGCAAAGGAGCTATTCCTGTTCCTGGTGCAGCCCGCGCTCGCGTGGATCAAGGCCGAACGCCTGGTGATCATTCCGCACGACGAACTGCACGGCCTGTCTTTCCAAGCGTTGTTGAACCCTGCCGACGGGCGTTTCTTGGGCGAGCACTCACAGCTTTCCTACGCCCCGAGCGCGACGGTGCTATTGAGATTAAAACCAGCCGGCGCCATCGGAGAAGGTAATCTGCTGGCAATCGCCGACCCCGACATTGAAGCCGCTCCCAAGGAGGTCGCGGCCATCGCCGCTCTTTACGCCGGGCGCGGCAAAGTCATCGATGCGGAGTTGGCGCAAGAGACCGATGTCAAAACGCTAGTAGCGGGCTACGATGTGGTGCACTTGTCGGTGCATGGCAAGTTCGATGCAAGCGAACCGTTGTTCTCCTATCTAAAGCTGCGCGCCGGCAAGCAGGACGACGGCAAGCTCACCGCCGCCGAGATGTTCGGCTTGCCGCTGGAAAAAGCGCGTGTGGTCGTGCTAAGCGCGTGCGAAACTGGCAAAGCCGAAGTGACCCGCGGCGATGAGGTCATCGGCCTGACACGCGCGCTGCTTTACGCCGGCGCCGCGAGCCTGGTATTGTCGCAATGGGAGGTCGACTCCGACTCCACGGCATTGTGGATGCGGACTTTTTATCGCGAGGCGCAAGCGAAATCACTCGCGGAAGCTGCGCGGCTCGCTTTGCGTGCCGTCAAATCGCACTCAGACTTTAGTCATCCGTATTATTGGGCTGCATTTACCCTAATCACACGATGAGCACCGACCGCGCCTTCTCCGGCATCGCCGACAAGCTCACAAGCTTGAGCGGCAATTGGGGTGCCTACAGCGTGGCCGGGAGTTTTATACTGTATCTATTCGGTTACCTTACCATACGTTTTTATTTGACCGCTTTCGGCCTATCCACCGATCTCGCGGTGTTGGACGAGCGTTATATTTTTGCCGGCGCCCGGTTCCTGGTCTACCTGGTTTCGACCGCCACCACGGTGATCATACTCTGCCTCCTATTGAGCGCGATAGGGTTTCTGCCTTACCGGTGGGCGCGCCGCCGTGGTGTTTCGTCAGTATCATCGTGGTGGCAGCGTTCTAAGTGGTCGGCGCCGGACCGCCTCGCGTTGATTGGCATCGTGTTCTCGGTCGCGGTGATTCAGCTTCTCATGAAGCAATGCTTTTTCTTCAGCAATCTGCTGCTCAGATCGGGCTTCCCGCGCGAATCGCCGTGGCTTGCCGATCTTTTGCTAGCGAAGAATGAAAAACTGTTCGAGTTGTATTTTTCTGGACTGATCGTGGCCGCGCTGGTGTCGCTCGCGCTACTGCTCTACCTCGCAAGCAAGGAAAGAGCCGCGCCATGGTCGCGTTGTCTGTTCGCGGTTTTCACATTTCTCGTCACGACGCAGATTCTGCTGCTGCCGGTGAACTACGGCTACTTGCTGTTGAACAACTATCTGCCGCGCGTGGCGACCGTGGACGGCGAGAAACCGCTCGCCCCGAATGAGGACGCGTGGCTGGTATGGGAAGGCAAAGAAGGACTCACTTTTCTCCTGCGCAGACGTAACGGCGGCAGCGCACGTTCGCTGGTGACGATCAAGCAAAAGGATGTCAAGAAAACCGAGATCATCGGCTACGATCGAATTCTGACTGAACTTTTTATCAAGCCATGAGCGCCCCTGAATGAAATTCCACCACGCTTGGATGACTTTGCTACTCGCGGGGGCTTTGCTGGACTCCCCCGCGTGTCACGCCGAAGGGGTGCTCGAGCGCCTGTTGGGTTTTTTGGGAATTTCGGCCACGCCGAGCCAAATGAAAGGCCCTGGCGACGCGGTCGATTCCGGCGAAATCTGGATGGTTCGTTTAGGCGAAGGCGACGCGACTCAAGTAGGCAGCGGAGCAGGCTATCGCTGGCCGGTTTTCGCGCCGGGCGGCGCGAGCGTGCTCGCGCTTGCGGACGAAACACTGGTGCGCATACCTTTGACGGGCGGGGCCCCCAAGACATTGCATACGCTCCACGGTGTCGAGAAGCTAGTCGGTTTTTCCAAAGGCGACGATGACAAGCTGCTGCTCCTGAAGGAGAATCAAGGCGGCGGATCGCCGATCGGTGTTTTATCCTTGGCAAGCGGAAAGATCACGGACATCGTCCACGACTCGCAGCAAGATCGGCGACTGCTCGCGCATCTACGCGGCCACGAGCGGGTATTCGACCAGACTAAGCTTTATTTGAAAACCGAGACTAAGCCGGGCCTCACCGGGGGACAAACAGAATGGCTCGAGGTCTACGTGAAGCACGGCGATGCAGCGCCGCGTCCGGTGAGCCGTTGCGACGGGTCCGATTGCGCACAGCCCTCGCTATCGGACGATGGTGGCAGTGTCGTTTTCATAAAAGGGCTCCGATAAACCGGCAAGCATCGAATCGGCTCTGATCACAACTTATTTTATTTCTATCGCAAAAATGAAGCGAGCGAGAGTGGGTTTGCCACGAAGACAGAACATGATAGCGGAGGCTGAGGACGCCAATTTTGTCGCCATTATTCTCTTCCCGACGCGCGCAACGTACGCGCAAGTTTGCTAACCACGACGGTTGACGAAAGGAGATCGAGATGATTATTTCTATCCTACAACATGTGCGTATGTGGACCCTTAGCGTAGCAATCGCTGCGTGCTTGCCCGTACTTGCCCAACAAATGTCGCGTCAAGTCATCGTCAATGGCGCCTGGATGAACAAAGCACAACTCGTAGTCTTGGACGCGCTCAACTGCGGTTCACCAGTACCGGATGGACGCTACTGGCTCAATACCCAGACCGCCGCTTGGGGCTACCAAGGAGGTGGACAAGAGGGCGTCATTGGCCAAGACTGCTCAGGGTCGCAAGATCAACCTGGCGGCGCCGTCGAGAAAGGCGAGTGTGAGAGAAAGTATCGGATCCACGAAGATCGCATGTGCTATTGCTACCATGTCTGTTAGCGAAAACATGGATCAAGCAGGGTCGGCCAAAGCGGCCGTTCAGCGTTCGGGAGAAGAAAATTGGGAAGCAAGCGTAGCCCGATGAAATGCAATGAAATCCGGGGCACTGAACCTCCCTCGATTTCGCTGTGCGCGATCTAGGCTACGAAATCTACTCTCTACGCTGTTTTTTAACCGACGCAGGTTGGGTGCGAGGGGAAAACCGGCTATCCGATGGTCGACGCCGCGATGCGGCAAATCAACCAGACCGGCTTCATGCACAATCGCTTGCGCATGATCGTCGCATCGTTTTTAGTGAAAGATTTATTGATCGAT
>JBKJHT010000237.1:0-8012 GCA_046598945.1 Burkholderiales bacterium
TTTATTGATCGATTGGCGCTGGGGCGAACAATATTTCGCCGACAATTTAAACGACTTCGATCTCGCGGCGAATAACGGCGGTTGGCAGTGGGCCGCCTCCACCGGCTGCGACGCGCAACCCTATTGTTGGAGAATCGCCATCCGGACGCCGTTCTAGTAATTAGAGTTCGCCTGGATGTCAGATGACCGATGCCGAGGTCTGCAAACTCTCGTAAGCTTAAGTCGAGGATGTACTCAGAATTCATTCATGAGACGGTGATGCGAATGTTCGGGCTTTACCTATCAGCAAGAAAATGGACGTTACAAAACTACACTACACCCCTTGGCCGATTGCAACGCTCGACAAATTTTGACTTAGTACTGTAAACTGAATTAACAGTTTGGTGTCGAAGTTCTCGCACGTTAAACCGTGCTCGTCCAGTAATGAAGAAGGATCATGAGCGAACCCTTATCCCCCCTTGATGATTCAGCCCTACCGGTCTCGGCAAGAGTTCGCGCTCGTCTGCAGCGTGCTAAGCAACGGTATCACGCCAACGACAACATCGCCGCGTACATCGACCCAAGCGAAATCGACGCGTTGCACGAAGAAGTCGCGAGCAAGTTCCAGGCGGTTCTCGAAAGCCTGGTGATCGACACATTAAGTGACCATAACACCCGCGATACAGCCCGCCGTGTAGCTAAAATGTACCTAACAGAGGTATTTCGCGGACGCTACGAAGCCGCGCCACCGGTCACCGAGTTCCCGAACGCTGAACGCCTCAATGAGTTGATGATTGTTGGGCCAATCACCGTACGCAGCGCCTGCAGTCACCATTTTTGTCCGATCATAGGGCGGCTTTGGATCGGACTGATTCCCAACGAACATTCCAATCTAATCGGGTTATCGAAGTATTCCAGGCTTGCCAACTGGATCATGAGTCGACCTCAGATTCAGGAAGAAGCCATTACGCAAATCGCCGAGTTACTAATGAATAAAGTGAGTCCCGATGGTCTGGCGGTAGTCATGGAAGCCGATCACTTTTGCATGCATTGGCGCGGGGTCAAGGACTCCGACACCAAGATGATAAACAGCGTAATGCGCGGTTCGTTTCTCAAGGATCCTACGCTGCGCCGCGAATTTCTTTCTCTCCTCAATTTAAAGAACCGAGGCTAAGATGCTCGTCCGACTACTCTATGCCAGCCGCCCAGCGACGCCACTTTCCGCGGCAATCTTGGATGAAATACTGGCGCAGTCGCGAACCAATAATCCCCAGCAGGGAATTACGGGAATCCTGTGTTTCAGCGACAATATTTTCATTCAGGTACTTGAAGGCGGTCGTGATGAAGTCTGTGAAACGTACAACAAGATCGTCCGCGACAATCGACATCGTGAAGTGAGAATCCTAACCTATGACGAGATTTCAGAGCGCCGGTTCGGTGGCTGGACCATGGGGCAGGTGAATATCGCTAAGGTCAATCCTTCGCTGCTGCTCAAATATTCCGAGAAGCCGTCCTTGGATCCCTTCAGTTGTTCCGGCCTCGCTTCAATGTCCCTGCTTGAGGAACTGATCGCGACCGCGTTGGTGGTGAATCGGGGCCCGTGACGGTCAAGTCCATCGATCGTAGCACGGACAACATGGGGAAATGGGGGGTGTAACATCAAGCAAAAAAGGGGCGTTGAGTCATTGTTGCAGAACCATCATCGCTGCTCCGCCGCGCGGTTTGCGTTTTCCCTATTTTTCAAAAGCCGTTCTTTTAATTGCGTCAGTCACGTTATTGAAATAATCAAGATTCAGAAATTTTTTTTCGATACTGCGTTCGCGAATCATTGTAGAGATCGCCATCGTAGCGGCCGCACAATAGATTGCGGTCGCGCCAGCGGCTTACGAAAAGCAATCCACTCACGGACGTAGATAGCAGGGGGCGGCGCGAGTCAAGCACTGGCCAAATATCGCATGAAATATGCCGCTGTGTGATAGGTCGTCAAGTCGCCGTCCTTCGAATCATCGATCGATGAGTGATCATAAAAGTGCGTTAGTGGCCGGTGGTGTTTCGCGGCAAAGGCCGCAACATCGCTTGGCCACCATCCACGCGAATCACTTGTCCGGTAATGTGCGCCGCAGCCGGCGATAGCAAAAATACAATCGTCCCGGCCACCTCGTCGGGCTCACCGATGCGCTGAGTCGGAATCATTGCCGCCGACCGCGCTTCCGCTTCCGGCGTCGCAATGAAACGCTGTGTGAGAGTAGAGCGTGTGAGTCCTGGGGACACAATGTTGACGCGAATACGTTTGTCGGCATAAGTCGCGGCAGCGCTCATCGCGAGCGCAGTGACGGCGGCCTTGGCGGCCGCAATCGCCTCGTGGTTCGCGAATCCCGCATGCGCGACTACGGAACTGATGAGTACAGCTTGGCCGGGTATACCCGCCTTTGTCGCCTGGATAATGAACCACTTCAATAAATTGAAAGAGGTGGTGGCGTTAATCTCGAACTGTGCGTCCCAATCGGCTACAGACGTCAAATGTAGTGGGCGGATGATCGTCGAACCAACGCAGTTGACCAACGCGTCGAACGGCCCCAGTTCTCCTGCCACCGAACATAGGCGGATAAAGCCAGCGGGTTCTGTCAGATCCGTTGCACATGTCGTGGTGATCCCTATGCGGGCACCGAGCGCTTCAAGTTTTACATTGTCGCGTGCGGAGATCAACAGCGTATTCCCAAGTGACGCAAGCTGCGCCGTTAACGCACTACCAATCGCGCCCGTAGCACCAGTGACAAGAATTTTCATATGAAGATTGCCTTAGGTTGTGCAGATCCCAGCGACTCAGTTCCAATTCGACGGGGTGGTTCACGGGACTTTTTACGCCTTCTTTGCCCACATGCTGCACCAGCCATTGGCATTTACCTGCTTGCCTGCAAATAGCGGGCAGTTGCCCCAGGGATCCGTCGTCTTGGATTGCCACAAAATACAATTGCCGCAGTGCTGAGAATTCGTGTGTTTGGGATATTTCTTGCTGTCGACCTTAGAGCTGTTATGCACATACGCCAAGGCGACAGCTTGACTATTTGTTTCGTCGAGTTTGGTCTGGGCAAAAGATCGGTTGGTCATCATGGCGGCACTTGTCGCCGCGATGGTCGTCATAAATGTGCGTCTGGTAGTAGTCATTAATTTCCTTTATCTTTGAGATCAACCAAAAGGTATCTTGCTATCTTCAAGGGCGAGCGCCCATTATGAGTAGGCAATGACCGCCGATGGATGCGGGCACTGTCGGGAGCGAGCGCATCGACAATGCCCGATATGTTTTACTCATCCTCGACTAATCAACAAAATTATTACATCTCGACAACTTTAGCGGTTCTCCGGAGCGCGTTTGCCCTACGTTCCGCGTCGCCAAGAGCACTCTTAGGAGGCGAAGGGGATATTTTTTTGAACTCGTAGACAGTGAGTCCCATCCCAAAGCCCATCATCGCAAAACAAAACATGCCGACATAGAGGAGGGTTGCGTTATCCATGTCGCTGCCCTTTCATGCTAATTACTTTGAAATAGATGCCAAAACACAGGATCGAAGGCACCCACGTTGCGGTGAACAATCCCTGGTCTTTTTGACCGTTGAACCACAGATAGGCTGTCACGACAAAAGACACCATCACAGCGAGGAGGATACAAACATCAGACATTTTGAACATACGCTATTCCTTTAGTTGAAGCCGTGATTAGACGGGGGGCGGAGTGCGACTTTCATCAAGACTCCCAAAATCCCCATGCGGCGATCATCAGGCAACCGACCGCGACAGCGGCATGTACCCGCAATCTTGGTTCGCCTTGCAAATCGAACCAGAACGGGATGATTTGAAGAATGCCTAACGGTAACCATGCGAGAAAAACTAGCGCTAATGTGAATGAACACCATCCGACGACCCGTCTGAAGTTTGTAAGCTGCGCTGGCATGGAAGGGATCATATTGTGAGGGAACGGTCATTGGGCAATCGTCGCCAGAACTGGAAGAAAGCCAGGCGTTACCCGCCTGGCTTTCTGGCTTGCGCCTTTTAGTTAGGCAGTATTACGCTATCGATAACGTGGATTACGCCGTTGCTGGCGGCGATATCGGTCGCTGTTACCTTGGCATTATCGACCATCACACCACCTTCAGTGGTGATCGTCAGGTTACTACCTTCCACTGTTTTCACCGGACCAGCTTTGACATCAGCCGCCATGACTTTTCCCGCGACGACGTGATACGTCAACACTTTGGCGAGCTTAGCTTTGTCTGCCAGCAATGCATCGAGTTGCGCCTTTGGAATTTTCGCAAACGCCGCGTCGGTTGGTGCGAACACGGTGAACGGGCCTTTGCCTTTCAGTGTCTCAGCCAAGCCTGCGGCTTGAACGGCGATCACCAGCGTTTTGAACGATCCGGCCGAGATGGCGGTGTCAACGATATCTTTCTGAGCAGCCATGGTAGATACGGACGCAACCGAGCTGGCGATGATTCCAAGAGTAGTTACGAATTTGCTTAATTTCATTTTAAATCCTTTGAGAGAGTTGAGGTCAAGCGGGTTGAAAAACAAATCTATCCGCAACGCGGAAGATTTCATTAAGCCCCCTGTATCGGAGCTCAAATTGGGGTGATCGGATGATGCATACCGTTTCGCCAAAAGTCGTAGCCATATCGCTGAAATGGGTAGCGGTTTCATTAAAACTTACGTCACGCGTAACCGAGTTGGTGATCGCGGCCCGCACTCCGGATTCACTGGCCTCGTCATGGCGTCATTCTTGGATCTTTTCGAAAGCGACTTGCGTTCAACGTTGACGATGGAATATTTACCGCGAGGCCGGGTTGGCGAAGGTGCACATTCTCCTTGGCGCATCGCCGCGGTTCTGTCCCGCAACTTGTTCACCTGCGGAAGGGCCGCCGCATCGAAACTCATCGCCAACAAGATCAAAGTAGCTACGATTGTGTGAATCATCATGTGCCCGTCGATCGATTCATAACTCGCACCATTTCCCAATTACAACTTGCAGATGAATGAAAAGCCATATCAACCCAAACCACATGCCTAGCTTTTGTTAGGTGTAGCGCGGACGGTTGAAACACGCGAAGAACAAGCGGCTTGCAACGCCGATGATTCTTCTGGACTTGAGGTGGCCATGAACGCCGGCGTGCCTAGTTCTCTATCGGTCCAAACGGTTTCGCCAGTGCCGAAGTTGCCACTGAACATCTGCCAAGACTCAAGCGACACCTTGCCGGACTCGCAGTTAGCCAGATAGCCCAGTTTGACCGAGCGATGGGGGTACAACGTCTCATTCGTGGTGGGGTCGTTGCCAAGGGTGATCAGTTGATCGTAATTACGCAGAACCTGGATGCTCACTAGCTCGCCGGTTTTCGCCACGGACGTCAGGTCTAAAAGCACCGTAGCTTCTCCGCTATCTGCGACCGTAAGCCATTTAGGCGCGGCGACGACCGACATCGAAAAAACCAGAGTTGAAGCGGCAATGAGCTTAGTAATCATAAAAGTCTCCTAGAGAAAATAAAAATTGACGTTTGACTGTATATGTTATGTTTCAGTACAGGAAATGTACATTATTCATTATTGCGTTGTCAATACATATACAGTTTTATTTTTGGCGCATCAGGTTTCCGCTCTACGGTTCTGGAATTGCGAATGCGAACAGAGGTATTTTCGTTATTTATCAAATTACTATGACGTAACTTATCAGCCGGGGGTGCCGAACGCCGCCATGTTCATGAGATTTCGCTTTTGTTTTCACCTATGTGTATACTTTACGAACATGTTCTGTAGCATCTAGAAGTGGTCGATCAATGTTAAATAAAAAGGATTCGCAATCGATGTCAACACATACACCTAGCGCCGACGAGCACGGGCTTTTCACGATTGGCGTGCTATCCCGGCTTACGGGAATCAATCCGGGAACCCTGCGCATTTGGGAGCGCCGGTACCAGATCGCTAGCCCTATCCGCAGCGGCGCGCGGGACAAACGCATGTACACACAAAGCGATGTTGACCGGCTCGCTTTGGTAAAAATCTTGGTTGATGGGGCGCATCCGGTCAGCAGCGTAGCCCAATTGACCATTGATGAATTGCGTTCGAGGCTGAAGATGTCCTCGGACAGAGTATCGAAGGAGGTATCGACAACGCCCCAGCCGAGCCGGGTGGTGGTTTTGGGCAACGCCTTAGCGATTCGGTTCGCCGAACACAAGGGCCAACTAAAAGGGATTGAGATTTGCGGCATGTTTAGCAGCGTGGCCGAGTTTGAGGATACGGCTCGAGCGCTGGCGCCCGAAGTGCTAGTGGTCGAGTACGCAACGCTGCAGCGCGAGACCCTTGGCGATATTTGGCGGCATCTCGCCGTTACTGGAGTGCGCCACGCCGTGGTTATCTTTGGTTTCGGTGCGCAGCGATCCGTTAAGGAACTTGAACGCGCCGGCGTGTTATGCCTGCAAGCGCCGGTTAGCCTATCGGAGATTGAACGTGCATGCGCTACCGCTCGTGGCGTTTCGGTTCGAGCGCTTGAGGATGTTATGCCAACTGCGGGGGTAGTCCCGCCGCGGCGATTTTCCCCCGATCAGCTAGCGCGGATTGCCGCGAGCGCGACGCCAATGAAATGCGAATGTCCGCACCATCTGGTCGATTTAGTTAATAGCTTGGTCGCATTCGAGACGTACAGCAACGAGTGCGTAAACCTTTATCCCCATGATGCACAGATCCATGAGCTGCTGCATACCACGACGGCTTCGGCTCGCGCGCTGATGGAAACTGGGCTCGCTAAGGTCATGGAAGCAGAGGGAATTCCGGCCAATTGAGGCAAGTTTCGGGTGGGGTGCAACGCGCGTTGCTGCGGGAACGGTAGTATGTTTTATCTATGCGACTCCGCTCTGGATAACGCTGTTAATGTCCGAATAGTGCTCGACCGAACCCCCCTCTTTTTTAAAAATTGTTCATCCGCTTTTCAACCCCAAAGCTGTTGTCATAACCAATCGGGCGCCGAAATACGTTGAGGTCTGGTGTTTTCATGTCGTCACGTGAAATTTGCCAGTTTTTGAACGAATGAAGTCCCGAACCCCCTATCCTCACATCATAAATGTCGGAGTCGTTCTTATCCACTAAATCGCCAGCTTATTCGCCCAGTTTAAGCGTTCCGAACGCATATATCTGTGACATTTTGCCGCCTTCCGACGGCGCAGGAGTGACCGAGAAATCGCGTTTAGCCTTATAACTTTTGAGCGCATCGTCCGAGGGCATCATGTTTCAGAAATTCGTTTTTACCGGGCTAAGTTTTCAGCGAGCAGAAGACGCCCTGGTTAGCCAAATACTCCGCGCGTGTCGGAATGTTTTCTAAACATTAACCATGAAGTCGAATGCATGCTAAACAAGCGCCGCCAGCAATTCTCCTTTGCGAGCGGCGATTCTTGCTCCGAGTTCCACTAAATCGAGTTTCGCGGATTTCGCCTTCGGAAACATTTCGTTTTGCTCTTCCTTAACATGATGTTTGACGTATTCCGACAAAACCTTGACCCTCGCGTCGTACATCTCCCCATCCGGCTCGACGCCTTCTATCTGGCCTATAAGTGCCTTAAGGGTGGCGTGCTCTATCGTCGCTTCCGGCACTAATTCCTTGTCGCGAAGCGCTCGCTTGACCGCCGGGTAGAAAATCTCTTCTTCTACCTGGGCGTGAACCATCAGGGCCGTACAGATCTGTTCGACCAGCGTCTTCTTCTTTGAAGTGGCGCGTGTCTTTTCGAATTCGGAAAACAGATCGCTGACGAGTTTGTGATCGGCGCGCAGCAACGCCGTAGCTTCCGGAGCCTTTAGTGCCGTGCCCCGTTTCGCCGTATTCTTGGTCGTGATTTCGTTGACGAGGCCATTTTTACCTAGGGTCCTTGAGATTTATAAAAAGCTAACCTACGGCTGATGTCAATTTTGAGATCAGACCAATACGCGCTTTCTCTTACTACATTAAGAGTGCAAATAGAATGATAATCGGAATGGGAATACCCAGAAAAAATAAAAGTAAT
>JBKJHT010000012.1:0-12412 GCA_046598945.1 Burkholderiales bacterium
GAGACTGAGCAGTACGACGTACCCGATGCGGCGCCACCTTTCCAACAGAATGATGGAGCAAGCATGGCCGATCGCAATCGAAGTGTCAGTCGCACGCTCGGCAAGTCCCGAGCGGCCCTGACGATCACCCACCCGAACGCCGCTGGTAGGGGCTGGCCTAGGGCCATCGACATCGGCAGCGCGGCTCACTTTGTGGCCGTCCCGCCGGACCGAGACGATGAGCCGCTGCGCGAGTTTCCCAGCTTCACGGTCGATCTCAACGCCATCGCCGACTGGCTCGAGGCCTGTAGGGTCGACACGGTCGCCATGGAATCGACCGGTGTCTAGGGGCTGGCCTAGGGCCACTGGATCCCCTTGTTCGAGTTGCTGGAGTCACGCGGCTTCACGGTTCTGCTGGTGAACGTGCGCCACGTCAAGAATGTCTCGGGGCGCAAGTCCGACGTACTGGACTGCCAGTGGCTGCATGGAGCGACTGACCCGCTTGCGCGGCTTCACAGACGGGGTGTCCCGATATTGCGCGATCAGCTTGGATAGATGCTGCCGTGAGTAGCCGGTCAAGCGCTGCATATACACAAACAACACCCCGCGCGGGCCTTTGCTCAACTGACAGTACCGGTATCGCCGTAGCACCGTTGCGATAAAGCTACGGCGCGCTGCCCCGTCGGTCGGGTTGGAAAACGCGACCTCTGCCGTGCGTTCCCCAAATGCTTTAATTTGCTCAATGGCCCTGGCCCTAGGCCACCGCGTAGCCCTAGGCCACCCCGTCGGCCAGCCCCTTGTGTCGAGCTTGGATACATTCATATCGATCACCCTAAATGGATGATCGATCCAAAACCCTCATTTCAGCCTCTCATGCCGTAGGAAATACGGCGCCGTTTCAGCCGCATATGCCATTGGAAGAGGCTGTTTCTAGGATTATGCTTGGGTTACGGGTATCATTTCAATGTTAACGAGATTTTCAGTCATGATTAAACGCTCCAGAAAGCCCACTAAACCTCGCCTGACGCGTGACAGCGAGAAACTGATCGCGCTCGCAATGGGCTTGGCGGGATCCCGCAGCCACGGCGAAGATCGCTTTTGGGAAAGCTCCTTAATCGAAACCTTGACCGCGTTGGCCGATGCCAAACGCGATACGGTGATCGAAAATGCATTGGATCAACTCGATCAAACCCATGAAGGGGGCTACGAAGAGTTGATCGAAATGGCGGAGGCGGTATCCGAAAGAGTGGTACTCCAACATCAAAACGAAACATGGGATCTCACGCTCGTGGTGGTGCCGCTCATCGCGACCTCGAAATACAATATTCCATTCGGCGCGATAGCGCCGGATCAATTGATTCCCGTCACGGCAATCGTGCGCGAGCAGATTCTCGCGGCGTCGGCGCGCCTGACCTTGTTTCCCTATTTGTTCAGTATTGAACAATTGCCGCAGAAATTTTCCGCGTTGCGCGATATGCTGCGTCGGCTTGGCATTGCAGCCATCGACGACGCGTTGCCCGATTGGACACCCAAGGTCAGCGCGGAACCGCCGCAATTGCCCGCGGACGCGCGCTTTCTGGTCGGCGCCATCGCAGCGCGCGCCGGTCAGCCGCATTTTGGTTGGCAAGAGTGGGACGGTCATCGGGGTCGCGCCTTTTGCCAGGAACGTTGGGCCGTGACCGCGCCGCCAGCATTGGCCGGCCTCATGCCGGGCTGTCAGTTCGAGTCGTTGCTGCCGGATGCTTATTTTTCCAATGCCCGTGAGACGGATCGCCGCATTCGACCGATTACGCTGCATGCCGCCGTGGCGTTCTTGAGCAGTACACTCAAACTCCCGGCGACTGAGTTGCGCGCCATCATTGCTAGCTTCGGCGATAGCCAGATCGATGAGTTCCGCATTGGATTTACCCAGAAAAAATCCAACGATGTGCTGCACGGCGTGGTTTGGCCGCTGTTTGAGCAAGAAGATGAAGTGTTGGCGTTACACGAGATCGAGGCGTGTTTGCGGGCCAACGACGTGACGCAAATTGATCGGCTTGAGGAACGATTTGAGCCGGAGTATTGCACGGATTGCGGCGCGCCGCTATTTGCCGACAGGGTCGGCGATGTGGTGCATGCCGAGTTACCGGAACAAGTGGAAGTGCCAACCAATACCCTGCATTAAAAAACAAAAGGCGAATCGCGCTATTCACTTCATGTTGTGCGCGACTCGCCTGGATTTTATTATTGTTGTTTTTTATTATTGTGATTCTTATTTTTCTGCGTTAATTCCTCTTCCGAGATTTGCGTTGGTTAGGCTGCTTTACGGCGCGCCGCAAGTCCGACCAGGCCCAGGCCAAGAAGCACTAACGATGCGGGTTCCGGCACTTCGCTCGGCGGCACGCCGCTGCTGACGCCGCCTTCGATGCTGTCGTTGCCACAGGTCATGTTCCACTTGAATCCAAGGTCATAGCCGTCCGTGTAGTCGATACCGATTGCGGAAAAGCTCAAGGTATACAGGAGCGTATTCCACGCGCCCTGCTGTGCGACGACGACATTGTTTTGCAGGATCTGCGTGCCCCCTTTTTCGCGACGGGTCTCCTGGCCGTTGCGGAACGTGCCGCCGATTCCTTCCTGATTGGAGGTCTTGATGATGAATTTGTCGCCATAGAGTTTGTTCGCATCGGTATCGAACACGTATTCCCATTGTTCGCCGTTGCCGTAGGTGTCGGAAATGTAATGATTGGCGGCCGTACCGTCGGGATTCCAACCATTGTTGCTAATGAACAGATCACCGTATTTGATATTTTTGTACCACGCCGTCGTGCTCTCTTTAAATTTCGTAAACACCTTTATCCGCAAAGCGTCGCCGTCAGTGGTGATGTCGAGTCGATCGACATCGAAAATGGTTGGATTGCCAATCACATCGCCCCAGCCGTGATCATTGCCACCCCAATAGTTGTCGTTAATGGTTTGGGTTAGCGGTGCGGAAATCGCGGCGCTGCTGACGCCTAAAAACGCGATGGGTAATAATTTAAGTAGCAGCGAATTCATTTCTAATTGTCCTTTTCTAGTTTCATCGTCGGGAAAAATAAACCCCGGCACGAGTTACTTAGCAACACCCGTGCCAGGTGATTTATGTTGCTGTTTGGAAACTAGTTGACAGTCTTGTGACAAATGAAATGTAAAGTTTCCCGACAGAAAATCGACGTGGAAGCGCGTGAAATCGCTACGATTGTTAAAATCCGTTACAGAAAAGTTTGCGATCGGAAGCGATCTCGACAAGAGAATTTAGCTAGACGATAAAAGTTCGGCGGCGTGTTGCCGCGTCGCGTCGGTGATTTTTACGCCACCGAGCATGCGCGCGATTTCTTCGACGCGGCGCGACGCATCGAGGTGTTGCACCGAGGTACTGGTCGCGCCCTTGCTGGTGATCTTGCTTACCGTGAAATGTTGTTGTCCTTGCGCCGCCACTTGCGGCAGATGAGTGACGCACATCACTTGATGTTGTCCACCCAATTCGCGCAACAATTTTCCAACCACTTCCGCGACACCGCCACCGATGCCGGCGTCGACTTCATCGAAAATCAGCGTCGGCACGCGGGCAACTTTACTCATCACCACTTGCAGCGCCAAGCCGATTCGCGACAGTTCGCCGCCTGATGCAACTTTATCGATCGGGCCGGGCGTGACGCCGGCGTGGCCGGCCACGGTAAAGATCACCTGCTCCAAACCGTTCGCGCTCGGTTCCTCGCGCGTAGCTAAATCAACGACAAATTTTCCGCCTTGCATGGCTAGTGTTTGCATCGACGCGGTGACTTTTTGCGTCAGCGTTTTTGCCGCTTTTTTACGCTGCGCGCTGAGGTTGACGGCGAGGCTGCGATAGTCGGATTGCGCCGATTGTTCGCGTTCCAACAGCGCGTCGATGCCGGCGCCGCCGCCCAACTCCATTAGCCTAGCATCGCAGCGCGTCAGCAAATCGCCTAACTCCAGCGGTCGTATGCGGTACTTGCGCGCCATGTCATGCATGGTTTCCATGCGCGTTTCGACTTCCCTCAAGCGCCCCGGATCGATGTCCAAACGCCGCGCGTAATGGCGCAGCGCGTAAACGCTTTCTTGCAGTTGCAAGGATGCGGGTTCGATGATGTCAATCACGGTTTTCAGTTCGGGATCGAACTCACTCAAGGTCTTCAGACGCTCGACCACGGCGTTGATTTGCGGTAGCAACGCGGTGTCGCTTTCTTCCAACGATTGTTGCGCCCCTTGAATTCCCTCGATCAAGCTTGCCGCGTGATTTAACCGACTGTGTTCGGCCAACAATTCGTGCCAAGATTCCAACTGAAAATCCAGACGCGACAATTCCTCGCGCTGAATCGCCAATGCCGCGCGCTCTTGCTCCATTGCCGCCGCGTTGGTCTGCCATTGCATGCGCTGTTTTTTGATCGCGTGCCAAGCTTCGAAGGCCTGTGCCATTTCACGTGCAGTCGCCGTTGCGCCGGCGAAGTCGTCGAGCAATCGTTGCTGCGCACCTGGCTGGAGCAGCGCTTGATGCGCGAACTGGCCGTGAACCGCGACTAAACCGTCACCGAGCTCGCGCAATTGCGCAACGGTGACGGGGTGACCGTTGATGTAGGCGCGCGATCGGCCTGCCGCCTCCACGACGCGGCGCACTAAGCAGGTGTCGTCTTCAACGGTGAGGTCATTGTCCGCTAGCCAGGTTAGCAGCGACTTTGAACGGCTCAAGTCGAACTCCGCTGCGACCTCCGCCCGCGCTTTGCCTTCGCGGACGACGCTCGGATCGGCGCGTTCCCCCAGCGTTAAATTCAGCGCATCAATGAGAATGGATTTTCCCGCCCCGGTTTCGCCGGTGAAAACCGTGAAGCCGGGCCGGAAGGATAATTCCAAGGCATCCACGATGACAAAATCGCGGATGGAAAGGCTGAGCAGCATTAGAGCTTAGCGCTCCAGTGTAACTTCTGGCGCAACATGGCGTAGTAGTCGTAGCCGTGGGGGTGCAGCAAGCGGATCGGCTCGTCGTGGGCTTTCACGACGACTTTGTCGTCCGGCTCCAAGTCGAAATAGGATTGAACGTCGAAATTCACGCGCGCGTTGGAGCCGCGGATTAACACAATTTCGATGAGTGACTTACTCGGAATGACGATCGGTCGATTGGACAAGGTATGCGGCGAGATCGGCACCAAGCCGAGCGCTGGCAATGAAGGATGCAAGATCGGCCCGCCGCTGGAGAGCGAATAGGCGGTCGAGCCGGTCGGCGTGGCGATGATCAAGCCGTCGGAACGCAGGTTATAGGCGAACTGGCCATCGACGTAGACTTCGAATTCGATCATGCTGCCCATGGCGCCGCGGCTGACGACGACATCGTTCAAAGCGAGGGTGTTGAACACTTTGCGGCGTTTACGCACCACCGATGCGCCGAGCAGCATGCGATCGTCGTAGGTGTAGTTGCCGTCGAGCATGGCGCGCAGCGTCGTTTCGAGTTCATCGATGGGGATGTCGGTGAGAAAACCAAGCCGACCCAGATTGATACCGATGATCGGCACTTTGTGCGGCGCGAGCGTCCGCGCCACGGACAACAATGTGCCGTCGCCACCGAGCACCAACACCAAATCGACGTGTTCGCCGATCTTATCCAGCGGCGCGGTTTTTAACGTGTGCGGTTCGAGTTGCGCGGCGGCGCGGTCATCGACGATAACGCGGTAACCCAGCTGAACCAGAAATGCGATGACTTGCGCCAGTGGGCGGCTCAGATTCGGGCTGTCGTATTTCCCGATGATGCCGACATTCTTGAATTTTTTCCCCATGGCCGGATTAAATCACACTGCCGGGGAATTGACAAAGTTAGGCACCCTCTTGCGGGCTATGCCAGGAGGCAAGCGGGACGCGGATCTCCGACCGTGCCATGCCACAAGGCAAGCGGGAAGCGCCTCCTGGCTTGCCGCTAACGTTGTGCTTTAGAGCGTACCTTCGGATGAATGCCCGCGCGTAGCGCGCCGATGGCTTCTTCGGCGCTCTTTACGCTAGCCTCTTTCGGACAGAAGAAATCGTTCATCAAAATTTTCTGGTAGGTCACCGCGCCGGATCCGGTAACTGCACCCCATTTCGACGCGCGAGCGGCAGACCACGTGCCGTCTTTGCGACCCAGATGAAAAAGTTTTTTCTCGCGAGTCTCGCAGCGTATACCTTCGTGGGTGACGTTCACCGCGCCGGCGTTGGAGCGGATCAACACGGTGTAGCGTACAACGTTGTCCGTGCCGATTGACACCGACTGGCTGTCGACGAAAAATTCGTTGCTGGTTGCGGCCATCGCGATTTGAATCAAATTTTCATCGCGCGGATAGGGCGGCGGCGTGACGGATTCTTCCACCCATTCGCTTTTCTCCTTTTCGCTGTCCGGCGCGATCACCGGATGTTGGTTAATCGGTCGTTGCGCATGGCTAACGAGCGGCAATGATAAAACCAGACCGAGCAACACAGCGTAGCTAAAAGGCAAAATAGTCCTTAGGTTGAGCGTGAATACATGTAATCACGGGTGAGTGGGTAGGCCGGTTGACCATCGTCGCTGGTTTTTCCCGCCAGTACTTGATGCAACGCATCCCAATTACGCTCGAATGCGACCGCGAAACCGGCCATGTAGGTTCGCCAGATACGATACTTTCTTTCGCCAACCAACTCGAGTGCTTGGTCGTGGTTGGACTCCAGGCGGTCTACCCAATGCCACAACGTCTTGGCGTAGTGCGGACGCAGATTTTCCACATCACAACATTCCAGTCCCTCGCGCGACATGATCTCCAATACTTTTGAGATGTGGGTCAACTCACCGTCGGGGAAGACATACTTGTCGATGAACTTGCGGTTTTCTTCGTCCATAGTTTGGTCGTCTAAGGTGACCGACGTGATGCCATGATTCATCACCAAGCCGCCGGGCTTAAGTAGATGGTTGATCTTGCGGAAATACAGCGGTAAATTGCGCACCCCGACGTGTTCAAACATGCCGACGCTGGCGATTTTGTCGAACGGTTCTGACTCCGGCAGATCGCGATAATCCATTAGCCGCACCTCGACCTTAGCGCTCAGCCCGTGGCTGCGGACATACTCGGTCACGTAGTCGAATTGGTTTTGGCTGATGGTGATTCCGACGGACGAAACGCCATAATTTTCTGCCGCCCACAAAATCAGGCCACCCCAACCACAACCGATATCGAGAAAACGTTCCCCAGGCTTGAGCATCAGCTTGCGGCAAATATGATCGAGTTTTTGTTCCTGCGCCGTATCGAGACTGTCGTCCGCATGCTTGAAATAAGCACAGGAATAGACGCGGCGCGGATCCAGCCATAGGGCGTAAAAATCGTTCGACACGTCGTAATGCGATGAAACCGCCTGACGATCCGTTTGGCGCGTATGGCGCCAGAACTTAAATTTGCTGAGCGGGGATGAGCGCTGTGCGGTCCTGGGCAGCGCGATGAGCGGCGCAAGCACATCGATCACATCGCGGATGCGGCCCTGAAAATCCACATGCCCCTCAACGTAACTTTCCGCAAACTTGCCCAGACTCGGATTGACCAACAACATCAACGTTGAAGGCGATGAAAATTTCAGCGTTGCAACATGAGGGGTTTTTCCCAGCACCTTTTTTTCGTTCCACAGATCCACAGCCACCGGCAAACCCAACTCGGCTATCTTCCTCTCCAGCGTATCCGCAATGGTATTGGCTAACATGGCGCTCCTCTCATTATGCGGATATTGTAACCAAGCGGCGGTTTGTGGAGAAGACTTAGGTCAAATTTGTTGCGAATTTTTTACTCACGCCAACTAATCGCCAGTATGGCGGCTTAATTTTGGTGGAGGCGGCGGGAATCGCCCTCGCAGGGCGCGGTTGCGCGTGAAAGCGCAACCCGGCTCTTAGGCGCCAAACAGTGCCAACACCTACCTGCATCTGGCGCACGGCATCAACAACTTCTTCGTGCTGGCGCCGAACCTGAAGATTTACAACAAGTTAATTGCTGACTTCACACGCAATACACCGAAATACCTGTTCAAAGGTATTGCGGAGTTTCTTGCGTAGTTCCCTACATTCCGGAAAAATGTTCAAATCGGTTTGAAATATTCGTTTGACGAGGGAGGATTGGGCGGTATTGCCACGCGCCATGTGGATACTGGCTCCTGGCATAGGGTGCCTCAACAGGCAATATCCATAAGGCTCTTCAGGCATGCGCCAGAGAAAATCGGATGGCGTGACGGGTACTACTGATCTGGCGGGATTCGCATTAACTAATAGTCATACTGCATCGGTGCTGCCGTCCCGATCATGACTTGTTCGGGCACGCGCTGCGCTTCCGCATGCCGACGTTCGGCGTCGGATTTGAGTTGGGCTTCCATGTAGGATCCGAGGTAACGACCGCGCGCTACGATGTTATGACTGACGCGCACCCGCTGCGCTTCGAATTGCGCCAATGCAGGGAGAAAATCGCCGCCGCTGATTTTGATTGCTGCCGCTAAAGCAAGGACGTCGCCCGCGCCCTTGGGAACGCCCATCGCCACGATGTCATGACCAGCGAAAATGCGCGCTCGGCGATGATATTGCCAACCTTGTCGAGCGCGATGCGTGCCGGCAACTCGATGCCCAGGGACTGTTCCGTTGCCTCGACGCCGGCGGCGGGAAAGCCTTCGATCAAGCCCGGCAGAATCGTGATGCCGGCGCCGCGGCCTTCGGGATCGTCGGCGACGCGCTCAAAGATTTGCCCATCCCAGCCCATGCGATGCAGAACATTGCCCGCCATTAATCCGGCGATCGAGCCGCCGATGATGATGACTTTGCCGCGGTAGAAATCAACGCTTGCGGTCATGTTTTTGCGTCGCCGTCGCCAAGCTGCAACCCCGCTTGTTTTTCTGCCAGTTTGATCGCCGCCATGTAATCTTCGTCGCCATAGCCTTCCCCGATCAATGCTTGGGTAAGTTGGCGCGTCAGCGCGGTGATCGGCAGCGGCACGTCGTTGCTGCGCGCCGCATTGAGCATGAGATTCCAATCCAGCCCTGCTTTGCGGCCGAGCGTGAGCGCCTCGGCCATCGCTTGGGCATGGGCGTAAACGAGTAGATTGACCACCAGTTTCATAATGCGCGCCTCATCGCCACTGCCCAGATAAACCTGCGCCACGCTGAAAGTCTGCACAATGGGCTTGACGGTGTTCCATGCGGTCTGCGATCCTGTTATCAGCGCCGTTGCGTTGCCGGTGCGGGTCGAGGCGGCGTTGCCGGAAATAGGAATGCGCAAGTAGGCTATGCCGCGCGTTTGCGCCTGTTCGGCGACTTGCGCCGAAATCTGCGCCGACACCGTGCTGGTGTCGATAAAGATAACGCCGGGCTTGGCGTTATCCAGTACGCCCTGCGGCCCGAGCGCGACCTCGCGCAGCGCCGCGTCGTTGGTGATACAAGAGAATACGATGTCGGCCGCAGTGGCACATTGCGCGACCGAAAGCGCTTCGCGCGCACCTAAGGCGACGAGCTTCTGTCTACTCGCCGCCGTGGGCGAGTACACCAACAGCGGATAACCTGCCTTCAAGGTAAATCCGGCCATGGCGACACCCATGCGACCGGCGCCGATCCAGCCTATTACGGGCAACGACGACATTTATCTACTCTCCTGTTTGATTTCAAGTTTGCTTCAGGCGCCGAGGTAAAAATTGCGAACCAGTTCGCTTTGCGTCAGCTCGCTCAGATTTTTCCCCTCAAAAGCAATTTCACCATGCACGATGATATAGCCGCGATCGGCGATGCGGCTTGCCTCGTGAAAATTTTGTTCCGCCATGAGTACCGTCAAGCCGAACGCCTCCGACAAACCGACGCTGACCGCCGCATAAAAACAGCCGAGCATCACGCCGGCGATCAAGGCTTCCGCAAGGAGATCGAATTGCACGAGAAGCCCTACGCGCCAGCGTTCAATTGCGTCCTTGACTGAACGGCAGCACCTCACCGGTCTTGAAGCCGTCCGGTGCGATAATTACTTGCTTGCCCGGGCCGCGAAATTGTTCCAGGTTTTTGTCCGCGATGCCACGAAATTGCACATAGACAATGCGCGGTGTCGCCCATTCGCCGGTGGGACCAAAACGAATATTGCCAACCACGGTTTTGATTTCGTTTTGGCGCAGGTATTTGGCGAGAATTTTGTGATCGAGGCTCTTGGTTGCCGTCACCGCTGCGGCGAGAAGTTGCCCGATGGCGTAATCAAACGGCGGTAAATAAAAGCCGAGCGGATCCACGTTGGCCCGCTTTGCCTTGGCCTAATAGCGCGCGATGAAGTCGCGCACGCCGGGAAAATCCATGAACTTTTCCGGCACCCAAACGTGATAGTTAACGATGCCATTGAGCGCCGGGCCGAGCGATTCCATGATTGAAGCGTTTTGCAATCCGGCCATGCCACCGCCGAGCATCTTAACGCTGGATCCGATGCCGATTTCACTCACCGAGCGAATGATCGCGCTCGAATCCGACGGGTACGACGCGACCAATACCACGTCGGGCTTGGTGGCGCGGATGGCGCGTATCAGCGAGGAAAAATCCACCGTGTTGGGCGGATAATTCTGATCGTAAACCGATGTCAGGCCATTGGCTTTCACGCCCGCACGAATACCATTGGCGAAAGTTTGCGCGAATTCCGCATCTGCCGCGAGGACGGCGATGGTCCTCGCGCCAAACTTCTTGCTGAGGGCGAACAGCGGCGTGGTGGCGTCTTTGACCGATGCCCAAGGCATGATATTTAAATACTTGTCATGGCGAATTTGCGCATTGACGTCATCGCGCCAGATTTGCAGCGCCAGCAAGCCGGATTTTCCGGCGCCGCTGAGTGCGCCGGTTTGCGCCATCGACAGCCCGTTCCGAATCGGCTCACTACTTTGCGCCATGGCCGGCAATGCGGCCGCGCTCACGGCCAGTACCGATAACAATCTGCGCGCATTCCGCAGAAATTGTGTGCGCGAAAAACTTTTCAATTTGCTTTCCCCCAATATCGTTGTAACGGCGATTCAAATGCCGACGTCGAACCGGCTAGGCTGGACCATAGCAATTTGGCCCGGCATGGATCAATCGGGATACGCCGTTAAGAACGTTATGAATACTGCGTTGTGGCGTGGCATGCCCGGAGAGGCAATATAAGAGCGCGTCTTCAGGCATCGACAAATAATCTCGACCTTAACGAATAGCCGCCTCAATTCATCCGAGAGGCATCGAAATTGAGTAGAATCGATTGACGACAATATCGTCAATCGGTATTGTTGCGTCGTCATTCTATCGTTCAACTGCCGCGTCACCTACGGCGCAACCTATGACCCAATCCAACGTCAAAATTGTCAGTAGCGCCACGGGCCATCAACAGAGCAAATTGTCCAAAGGACAGAAGGTCTTTAACAATCTTGTTAAGCAAATTGAAAAAATGCGGACGCGCCTGACGGCGTGGGAGCGGGCCATCCCGTCATACCAGCAAAAATATATCACGGAGTGGGTTCCGTTGATTGAAACGTCAACAGACTTACGCAGCAAGCTGGTGTATTGCCTTGACCGAGCCTACGTTCAAAGGGGGATTACAAAAACCGATCGCCGGGCGATCGCGAACCTGATCACGGAGTTGGCGGGTGAACTGGTGGCGGCACGTAACGATCCGCAGATGAAAACCCTTTACAACCAATACAGCCAATCGGACTACGCCAGCGAAGAAATGGCGAATCTTAAAGGGATGCAATTCGTTCTGGAGGGCGTTCTGGGGGTGGCGTTGGGCGATGATCTGGATCCGAGCTCGCCGGATGATCTATTGGCGCGCGCACAAGAAAAAATCCATGCGAGTCAGAGAGAATTCGATGCTGAACGGCAGGCACGCGAGAAACGACAAACCAAACGCGCCAAGTCCGCCAAACAACTGGCGTTCGAAGAGCGACAACAAGCCGAAGCGCATCAACTCAGCGGATCCATCCGCGAGGTCTATCGCAAACTAGCCAGCGCCCTGCATCCGGATCGGGAGGCTGATCCGCAGGAGCGCCACCGCAAGACCGCCTTGATGCAGCGCGTGAACCAGGCCTATGACAAACAAAATCTCCTGCAATTGTTGGAACTGCAATTGGAGTTGGAGCAAATCGACCAATCGGCCATCAACAATTTAAGCGAAGATCGGTTAAAGCACTACAACAAGATTCTAAAGGATCAGCTTGCCGAACTAGAACAAGAAATCCGCCACGCGGAAGGTGGTTTCAGGGCGCAGTTCGACATCTCTCCGTTCGTCGCGGTATCGCCGAGCACGATCATGCGCGATCTGGCGAGTGACATCGTCAGCCTCCAGTCCGCGATACGCGACCTTGAACGGGACCTCCTGGTGTTCGACGACGCGAACGCGACCAAGGCCTGGATTAAGCACCTGCGACGCCAGTCCCGAACAAATGATTTCGATGGGCGG
>JBKJHT010000056.1:0-6314 GCA_046598945.1 Burkholderiales bacterium
CGTGACAAAGCTGGTGCCGGCATAGTTGCGCTCGTCGCCGAGAATGCGATCCAGCTCCAACGGATGGCCGATAGACTCGTGAATCTGCAACATCATTTGTTCCGGCAGCAATAGCAGATCCATTGTCGCGCTCGGGCAATTGGCTGCGAGCAAGAGCTGGAGAGCTTCTTCAGCCAATCGTTGGCCGCAGCCAAAAAATTTCGCACGCTGCAAAATGTCGGCGCCGCCTTGTTGTGCAAAACCCAGGCTGCGCGTTTGCGTTTCGCTGTCGCGATTCGCCGCGACATAGGCGTGGGGGATGGTGTAACGAAATTGCTGATGGATCTCGGCGCCGTTGTTGCTTAAGTAAAGCTGTTCGCCATTGACGATATTGACGCTGACATAGCGATCGACGATGCGATCGTCGATCCGCGCGGCGCGGCATTCGACGGCCAGCATGTCGTATTGTTCGCGCCGCGACCCGAGCGTCGTCGCCGATGGTGGCGAAAGCCAACTGCCGCGCGGGTTAGGCATGCTCGCGGGGTCGTAGGCGATGACGCTGGCATGCTGCGTCACCCGCGCCCATTCGGTGGCGCGGTCGAGCGCCGCTTGTAGTCCCGCAGGCGACAGATCGCTGGTGGCGGCATAACCGCAACCGCCGTCCACCATCGCCGTCAACATCGCGCCGCGATCGTTCGATAAATGCGCGGGCTCGACGACATCGTCGCGCACGGCAAGCATTTCCGCTTGTTCTTCCGCGTAGCGCAGCGACCAAAATGGCGCGGTGGAATTTAGCGAGGCGAAATGTTTGGCGATTTCATTCATGGCGATCAATTAATTTTGCAAGCATCGGCCTGTGACCCAGTGAGGGATTGGCGCACAGGTAATGCATGCCTGCGAGGCAGCATCAATGAGCGTCTCCAAGGTGTCATTCCCGCGAAGGCGAAATCCATTTAGCATGGATAGGATCAATATGGATTCCCGTTTTCACGGGAATGACAACTAATAAAGAGGCTTGTCCTTTGCCGCCCCATAGCTTTTCACGCCATCAAGAATTTCCGCCTTGGCTTCTTCCGGCCCCACCCAACCTTCGACCTTCACCCACTTGCCGGGTTCCAGATCTTTATAGTGCTGGAAGAAATGCGAGATTTGCGCCAAGGTTTCTTCGGGAAAATCCCGCGGCGACACGATCGTGCGATAGAGATTACACAGCTTATCGACCGGCACGGCGAGCAACTTGGCATCACCGCCGGCTTCGTCCGTCATTTGCAACATGCCAATCGGGCGGCAACGCACGACGACACCGGAGATTAACGGCACCGGTGTGATCACCAATACGTCAACCGGATCGCCATCCTTCGATAGCGTTTTCGGAATGTAACCGTAGTTGCACGGATAGTGCATTGCCGTGGACATAAAGCGGTCGACGAACATCGCTCCGGTGGTTTTATCGAGTTCGTATTTTATCGGGTCGCCACGCATCGGAATTTCGATCACGACGTTGAAGTCATTAGGCAAATCTCGCCCGGCGGGTACGCGGTCTAAGTTCATATTTTTTGCGAAAGTGCGAAGAGAATTAGAGCGTCAATGCTACACGCAGTTTGGCTGATCCTGTACTATTTTTGTAGACCCGTTAACTTTCGCGGCGCGGTCGAAGGTCATGTATCCGGTCGGGGCTTTGACCGACTTGCCCCGCTATTGCTGATACAATGGTGTTAGAGGCGTTTTACCATTCACTCAAAATAGCGGTTGTTGGTTTGCGGCAGTTTCTCCCAATGGAACTGCGCGGGCCGTGACACAGTCCATACCATAACAAAATTCTCGGAGCTTAAGCTATGTGGGAAATGATTGTTCGTTATAGCGTCATGTCAGGGGGGCTATTGCCGCTGATGGCGCTGCTGTTGTTAGTCACTATTGCCGTCATTATCGAACGTTGGTATTTCTACCATAAGGTGTTGCTCGCCGGTGAGTCGATGGAACACGATGTGCAGTTGGTGAAGTATCAAAACGCCGACGACATGAAAAAAGTCGCAGATCATTACCAGGGCACGGTGCAATCCTCCATAATCAGCACGGCGCTGGCTTCGCGCGGCGAAGATGCCGATGCGATGGATCGTCACATTGAAGAAGCCATCATGTGGCAATTACCGAAGATGGATAAACACATGTGGGTGCTCGATACCTCCGTCACCCTCGCGCCACTGCTAGGGCTATTCGGCACCATCGTCGGCATGATCAAAACCTTCAACGTGCTGGGCGTGCAAGGCGCCGGTGGCGCACCGGAAGTGGTGACCGGCGGCATCGGTGAAGCGCTGATCGCGACCGGTGCGGGTTTGCTGATCGCCATCATCGCGATTGTATTTCTGAATTATTTTAATAAGCGTGTGCGCCTCGCCTTGCACCAAATGGAATTGCTCAAGATCATGGTGATCAATCGCCTTTATGGCGGTGGTTCGGCGCACCACGGTGTGGCGGCGACGGATCGCTCGGGGCGGGTCGTGCCAGCGGTCACGATCGCTAGGCAAACACCATGAAGCGCCGCGGCCACAGCTATTTCGATGTGGACAAACCGCGCATCGAAATTATCCCGATGATCGACATCATGATGTTTCTGCTGGTGTTCTTTATCGTGATTACATTGCGCATGATCCAAGGCACTGGCATCCAGCTTGATTTGCCGAGTTCAAAGACCACGCAGGATTTAAAGCCGACGCAAATCACCATCGGCGTTCAGAAGGATGGCGCCATGTACATCGACGGCCAGCCCTATAGCGCCGAGGCGATGAAAGCGAAGTTGGAAGTGGCGAAAAAGAGCAGCGACAAACTTGCGGTAATTCTGGCGGGCGACAAAGAACTCACCTATCAAAATACCTTGAAGGTGATGGACGTCGCGCGTTCCGCGGGAATTTCTCAGGTCGGCCTCGCCGCGAAAGCCGAGAGCAAATAAGCTCCCGATGATGGCAAGGAAAGTTGGTCTGAGGGATCCGCTCTGGGCGCGTCCGGCGGACGAGCGCGCGCACAGCATGTCGATGCGACGCGCGTTGCTGCTGGCGGCGATCGTCGAGTTATTGCTATTCCTGCTGCTCTATCTGGCGATCATGAATTCGAACGTTAAGTTCGACGAGCCGCCGCCGATGATTGTGACGTTGGAGCAGATCGAAGAAGAAGAAAAACTCGAAGGCGAAAAACCCCAGGCGGCGCCGAAGAAGGAAACACCCAAGGTGCCGGCGCCGAAGCCCGCCGAGCCAACCCCGCCGCCGAAACCGGTGGAAAAAGTCGTACCGGTTCCGCCGCAACCTAAGCCTATTCCCAAGCCAGAAACGCCGCCGCCTCCCGAGCCGGAACCACCGCCCCCTCCGCCGCAGCCGGAACCACCGCCCCCTCCGCCGCAGCCACCACCGGAGCCACCAAAACCGTTGCCGCAGCCACCACCGGAGCCACCAAAACCGTTGCCGCCGCCACCACCGGAGCCACCGAAACCGCCGCCGCCACCACCACCGGAGCCAACGAAACCGCCCCCTCCGCCGCCCAGGCCGGCGCCTAAGTCGACGGTCGTCGAGGTGAGGCCCGCGCCGCCACCGCCCCGTCCGCTTCCACCGCCGCCGCCGAAGCAAGAGGTCAAGACGGTCGAGGTGCCGACGCCGCTGGCGGTTGAACCACCACCGCCGCCGCGACCGTTGCCGCCGCCTCCGCCGAAGCAGGAAATTAAAACCGTCGAAACGCCGAAGCCGGTTTCTGTCGAGCCCAAACCTGCGCCACCACCACCCGAGGTGGCCCGGCCACCCGAGGTGGTGCGGCGTCCTTTGCCTCCGCCGCCGCCGAAGCAGGAGATCAAGACGGTTGAGCCGCCAAAACCCGTGTCGGTGGAACCGAAGCCGGTTCCGCCGCCACCACCACCCGAGGTGGCCCGGCCGCCCGAAGTGGCCCGGCGGCCGTTGCCACCGCCGCCACCGAAGCCGGAGATTAAGTCGGTTGAACCGCCGAAGCCCGCCTCCGTGGAGCCGAAGCCGGAACCTAAACCGGCGCCGCCTCCGCCGCCTCAACCACCCAAGCAAGCGGTGAAAACCGTCGAGGTTCCCAGCGTGCCCATTGCAGTCGAGCCGAAGGTTGAGGCGCCGGCCGCGCCGCCCGCGGCGAAAGCCGAAGAAGGTAAGGACAAAAAAGACGAGGATGTCGGCAAGGACAAAGTCACCACGCCGCCCCCGCCACCCGAGGTGGCTCGGCGCCCGCCGCCGCCGGCGCGCATCGCCGAGGCTTCGGAAGATGATGATGAGGATGTACCCGAGCCAGTTGAAGAAAAAAAGGTTATTAAGATTCGCGTGCTCGAGCCAAAAAATAAGATCAAGCCGCCGTATCCGAAACAAGCCTTGCGTATGGGTGTTGAAGGCAAAGTGCGGGTTCGCCTATTGGTCGATGGCAAAGGAAAAGTGAGTACCGTTACGATTTTGGAATCCACACCGAAGGGTATTTTCGACAAGACCGCGAGCGACACGGTGAAGAAATATATTTTCGAAGCCGATGGCGCCGAGTTCGGCGTGGAACAGGAGTTTATTTTTAGAGTGCAAGATTATTAGAGAGATCAGCATGAAGTTCAAAAACCTTCCCGGTACCGACATGAACGTCTCTCAAGTCTGCCTCGGCACCATGACCTGGGGCGAGCAGAACAGCGAAAGCGACGCACACGCACAGCTCGACCACGCGGTGGGCCAAGGCATCAACTTTATAGACACTGCGGAAATGTATCCGGTGCCGCCGAATGGCAAGACGCAAGGGCGCACCGAAACTTATCTCGGTTCGTGGCTTGCGCACCAGCGTCGCGATACGTTAATCATTGCGACAAAGGTGGCCGGTCCCGGGCGGCGCGATTGGATTCGCGGCGGGCGCACCGACCTCACGCGTGAGGTGATCGCCGAAGCGTGCGAGACCAGCCTCGCTCGTCTGCAAACCGACTACATCGATCTATATCAAATTCATTGGCCGCAGCGCAACGTACCGAATTTCGGCGCGATTGAATTCGATCCGAGTAAAGAAAAAAAAGGCCCGCCGATTCGTGAGCAAGTCGAGGCGATGGCCGCGCTGATTAAAGCGGGAAAGATTCGCCACTACGGTTTGTCGAACGAAACCGCATGGGGCGTGTGCGAATTTCAGCGCATCGCAAAGGAGCTCGGCGTGACGGGCCCCATCACGATTCAAAATAGTTACAGCCTAGTGTCGCGCAACGTCGACAATGATCTTGCCGAAACGCTGTATCGAGAAAACATGTCACTGCTTGCCTACAGCCCGCTGGCGGCGGGTATTCTATCCGGCAAATACATCGGTGGCGCAAAGCCGCCTAACACGCGCTTCACCTTATTCGATTCGCTCGGCGTACGCTTTCGCCCACCCATGGTCGCCGAGGCCGTGGATGCGTATCACGCACTCGCCAAGGGGCGCGGCTTAACGTTGGTGCAACTGGCGCTGGGCTATGTCGCCAGCCGTTGGTTCCTTGGCAGCTCGATCATCGGCGCGACGACCTTGGCGCAACTCGAAGAAGATATCGCGGCGGCGCAGCTCGTCCTCGACGCCGATACGCTAACCGAGATTCGCGCGATTCAGGCGCGCTATCCCAATCCGGGAGCATGAGAACGCCATGACAACGTGGCAAGAATCGCTTTTTGAAGTGCTGAAAAACAGCGGCATTAAGCTAGTCAGCTACGTGCCGGACGCCGGTCACGCGCACCTGATTTCGCGCGCGCACGCGGATGAATCGATGCGCGCCGTCGTGCTCACCACCGAAGAAGAAGGTGTCGCGTTCGCCTGCGGCGCTGCGCTCGGCGGTGAGCGCGCGGTGTTGCTGATGCAAAGTAGCGGCGTTGGCAATTGCATCAACATGCTGTCGTTGGTTTCAGTCGGACGCTTTCCGTTTCTTACGATTGTCACCATGCGCGGCGAGTGGGCGGAGTTCAATCCCTGGCAAGTGCCGATGAGCCAAGCGACGCAAACTGTGTTGGAAGCGATGGGCGTGACCGTCTATCGCGTCAGCGATCCCGACGAAGTCGCAAGCACGGTCGAAGCTGCAGCGCGTTTCGCATTTGACAGCGATCAAGCGGTCGCCGTCTTGCTCTCGCAAAAACTCATCGGCAGAAAAAAATGGACGACGGAAAAATGAGCGACGGCGAAAAACTAAATCGCCGCGATGCTGTAAAAGCATTGATGAGCGCGTGTCCGGAAGCGTTAGTCGTCGCCGGCCTCGGCTCATCGGCCTATGATTTATTCGCCGCCGGCGATCGCGATTTGAATTTTTACTTATGGGGCGCAATGGGTGGCGCTGCGTCAATGGGATTGGGTTTGGCGCT
>JBKJHT010000189.1:0-6583 GCA_046598945.1 Burkholderiales bacterium
GCGGTGTTTGAACAATATCGTGCCGGTGTCCCCGCCAGCATCGCCGCTTACGGCGGAAAATATTTGGTGCGCGGGGGCGCGCTGGAAGCACTCGAAGGAACGTGGCAACCGAAACGCGTCATCCTCTTGCAGTTCGACAGCATGGCGCGCTTGAAAGAATGGTATGGCTCGAAAGAGTACGCGCCATTGCTGGCGCTGCGCAAAAAATGCGCAACTACCAACGCCATCGCCATCGAAGGCGTTTAGTTCTTGAATTAAGCATCACCGACCAAACGAGGAGAAAGCAATGCCCATCGAATACACGCAACACATGCGTCAAATGCAAGATAAATTCGGCACGCGCAAGATGGCCGACCGCATCGCCGAATTCGCGCCACCGATGATCATTCCCGAAAACAAAGCTATGATCGAGGCGACGGATATGTTTTTCTTCGCCACGGCGGATGCCCAGGGCCGACCGCAAGTTTCCTACAAAGGCGGCGATCCGGGCTTCGTCAAAGTGGTCGATGAAACCACGCTGGCGTTTCCGATTTTTGACGGCAACGGTTTATTTTTGAGCACCGGCAACGTGCTGGCAAACCCCAACGTCGGCATGCTGTTCATCGATTTCATGAACCCGCACCGCATCCGCGTCAACGGCACGGCCTCGATCCAGGACAACGATCCGCTGATGAGCCACTATCCCGGCGCAGTAATGATCGTACGCGTCGCGGTGCGCGAAATCTTCGGCAACTGCCCGCGCTACGTGCATAAAATGCAATTGGTAAAGCGCTCGAAATTCGTGCCCAGGCCGAATGTCGATACACCGGAGCCGGTGTGGAAATATCTCAACGCAATCCAGGACGTGTTGCCGGAAAAAGATTCGAAAAAAATCGTAGCCAATGTACAGCACGGCAAAGGAAAAATCGGCGAATTAGATATGACGAAAACCATTCGCGAGCAAATTGCGGAGCAGGATTAGCCGGTTCGCATCACCCATGACCGACGAAACCAATTCTTGTCATTCCCTCTTTCGCGGGAATGACAGCGCTGATTCGCGGGTGCGCCATACGGGGATGAAAGGGCTGTTGGTCTTCAGGCGGGTTGCGTGTAGCATGTTATGCATATCAACTAGAAGGAAGGTAATGCCATGGGGACCTTATTACTAAAACAACTGGGTGTTTTGTTCGCCGCGCTGTTGCTTGCCGGAACCGCCGCGGCGCAAAATCAACCCACCGTGGAGTACTCCGCCGACTCAGTGATGGAACACGGTGAGGGCACGATGAAGGGCAAGGTCTACATTGCGCCCGGCAAAGAACGGCGCGAGATGAACGCGGGCGCGGAGAAGATGGTGAACATCACGCGCAAGGACAAGAAAGTTACCTGGATGCTCATGGTGGAAGACAAGATGTACATGGAGACGAAGCATAGCGCCGCAGCGCCGAGCAAGGACGATCTGTCCGCCTTCAAAATCGAACAGACTGTTGTCGGCAAAGAAACCATGAACGGCGTCGAGACCACCAAGAGCAAGATCATCATGGCCGACAAGGACGGCAGCAAGATGGGCGGCTTCATGTGGATGAGCAAAGAAAACATCATGGTCAAGATGGATGCCGTGTCGATCGAAAAAGGCGAAAAAAATCGCTTTAAGACCGAACTGACTAATATCAAAATTGGCAAACAAGACCCGGCGCTGTTCGAGATTCCACCAGGATTCCAAAAGATGGACATGCCCGGCATGGACATGGACGCCATCAAGAACATGATGAAATGAGCGGGGCGGTGATGAAAATCCTAAACTGTTTCGCAGTGGCGTTGTTGCTCGCCACGTTCGTGTCGACGGTACGGGCCGACGATATTTGCGAAGGCGGTGGGGCGGCGAAAGCGAAAGCCGATGCTCAAGTCAAACAAGCGCAAGATTTGGAAAAAGCCGGCCGTGCGCGCGAGGCTTATAGCGCCGCATCCAAGGCCAACGCCGATTGCGCATCGAGCATTACCGGGCTAGACGGCGTTAAAAAACGCACGGCGAAAATCGTTGCGGCGGACGAGGAAAAAAAATCGCGCTTCAAAGAAGCCTTTGATTGGTACCAACTCGCGGGCGGCTCTGCCGATGCCGGACGCATGCAGCGCAAGTTGGTGGAAACCAAGCCCGACGACATCAACACCGTAAGCCATGCGATCGATTTCTTTCATAACTTGCCCGACGCAGCACAAGAAAAAGACATGCGCGCCCACGCCGCCAAGAACGTCGACAAAGCCCTTGCCGCTGAGGAAAAGCGTTTCGCGGCTTCTACTAAAGATTCATTGTCGGAATTGGGACGCGCCCGGGATTGGGCCTACTACGCCGGCAGTAGAAAAGATACGGCGGCGACCCGCGCGGAAAAGCGCGGCGATACTTTGATCTCGGAGGAGGGCAGGCGTTTCCTCGAGTTGGCGTTGAAGTATTACGGCTTCGCCGAGAAGAAGGACAAGGAGCAGAAGGTGCGCGACAAGGCGCGAGCGTTAGGCGATCGCGCTGCCGGCAAAGGCGAAGCCGAACTTGCGGTTGCTTACTACGAAATCGCCGGCGACAACACCAAGGCCGAGGCGTTGCAAAAGCAAACCGAAGTGAAGGCGGAGAAAACCGAAGAAGCACGTAAAAAAACCTTCAAGAAAGATCAAGACAGCTTGGAAAAAGAATTGGGCTTGGAATAATCATGCTTTCGGAGTCAGGTTGCCGGCGGCAACCTGAACTTCAACGGTAATCGGAAAAAACTGCTTGCTTGAGTATCGGTCTACCGGCGGGGTTCCACGGCGGATTCCGGGTTTTACTTTGACAAAAATGAATGAGTAAAAAAGGTTCCCATGGTAAAGTTTATTCGGCGACGCCATGCAGGCTTGGCGATTGCGAGCCTGGCACTCTGGACAACGCTGGGCGTCGCGCAGCCGGATCCCACGTCTACCCAGCCGCTGCGAACGGCGCCGACAGAGAAGTTCACCGTGAATGCCGGCGTCAGGGATTGGGGTCCCGCAACGATCACCGGTCAGACCATTCTGGCCGGCGGCCCGAGCGGCCGCGCCGGGCTGTTCGCTGTTGATATGCAGAGCGGCAAACTGAAATGGACCTTTCGCCCCGCCAACATCAACGGCTCTGTGTCGACACCGCCGGCGGTTGCCGGCAACCTTGTCATTGCACCATTCGGTTCATCCAATCCAGGAGCCGTGGTGGCCGTGTCGCTCGCCACCGGTAAGGAGGTGTGGCGCGGGCCCGACCCGGCGGTCAACGCCGCAGTCGCGACCCACGCGGGGCTGGCCTTTATCATGAGCAAGGACGGCGCCTTCTCCGCGCTAGAAGCGGCCAGCGGTCGTGAGGTTTGGAAGCTGCAATTCGGCAAACGCGCTGGTTGCGTATCGTGGCCCGTCGTTCGCGGTGACATCGTCTATGTTAGCGCGAGCACCGGTTCGGACAGTTACCTTTTCGCCCTCGACGCCAAGACCGGACAGGAACGCTGGCGTTACCAGGGGAGGGACCGCTATACTTGTTTGCGCCAACCCGTGGTTACCGCCGACACGATTTTTGGCACGGCTAATGATTCTCTCTACGCGATCAACCGCGCCTCGGGAACCGAGCTCTGGAAGCCGATCGAAATTCGGCGGCAGGTGGATGGCAAAGAACGTTCTGTGCAGGTACACGCACTGGTCGATGCGGGCGCCGTGCTGATCGGCATGACGAGCGGCTATCTGATCGCGTTCGATAAGATCTCGGGCGCGGCAGTGTGGGAGATAGCCGGCAAGTTCGGCGAAAATTCCCCATCGTTGGCGGTCGCGGGAAATGTCCTCTATTTTCAAGGCCGCCTCGACCCCAAAGCGGATGATGCCCGAGGCACTCTGCATGCGCTCGACCTCGACACGCAAAAAATCCTCTGGTCGTTCTCACGCAAGACTGCCGAGCCCAATTGGAGTTTCGGCTATGTCACGCCGGTCGATGGCGGGCTGTGGGTGGATTCCTATAAAGCACTGGTAAAACTGCAGTAGTAATACGCCTGATTTACGTCACACAGCCGCATGGTGAGCATACGCGCCACCGCGTCCAACGACGGTTGGTCGATTATTTGTGGCTATCGGCTTTCCATGAACCGAAACTTGGAGGTGGATCAAGCGCAGCAGATACACCCATTGCAAATCGCGTTCATGGTTCGTGTGCAGTGTTGGCCGTGCCGACACGGGCAGCTCGCAATGCGTTGCTCGGCGGATTTAACCGAGCTTGAGTAGGTTGGGCTGAGGAACGAAGCCCAACATTCAGCCTATCTCATTTTCACCAAACTCTCCCAGCACATCTGGGTCAACCGCCCAATCGGCACGGCGCCAACCACGCTCGATATATTGATGAATCGACGAATGCGGCCAATCCACCGCGCGATGCACATATCCATGCTTCACCGGATTGATATGAATGTAATCGACGTGGGCTGCATGATCGCGATCGTTGCGAATGAGGTGTTCCCAATAGCGCCGTTGCTATACACCGCGTTCCCGCTTGGTTTGCCGGCTAGCGATAATACGTTCCACAGGAGTTAAACCGCGAGAAAAGCCAGCCTTGATCAATGACCAACGCATCGGGTAATCGGCATCCTCCTCGGGCAATGTCCATATAGCGTGAAGATGATCGGGCAAGACCACCATGGCATCGATATGAAACGGATGGGCCGTTTTGACAGGATGCATCACGTTGCGTAACAGATCAATATTCTGCGTCAGCCAATCGACGCGGCGGTCTGCCAGATTGACGGTGAAGAAATAGGTGGCGCCAGCCAGGGTTGCGCGACGGTATCGCGTCAATCAAGCTTATCGCAAGAGGTGAGGCCGGTGTTGGGCTTCATGCTTCAGCCCAACCTACGCAGAATATCCAGACCGCCTGACTGAATGTCGCCACTCAGCGTAATCATAATATCCCAAAAAAACGCGTTTTGGGCGCTGCGGGGGAAGTCTCCCCCGCACCCCCTCCAGAGTCTGCAGTTCAGAGCGGGAGGGTCCGGAGCGTCGGAGAGCGGAGCTAAACAACAGGGGGAGTCCGCACAACACTACCCGAAAACCGAGGTCGTAGTTGCGAGCGTCGGGATGACCCCTGCTGCGGGAGGCGCAGCGCGCGTAATCATGCCGATCGCCGAAACTGCCACCGCGCACAACCCGCTGTTCGTCGTTGCTACTTTCAAGTTCCTCTCGACCGTCATCGATTTCGTAAGGATAGGGTTCAAATCGGCTGCGCGTCCACTCCCAAACGTTACCGATCATGTCCGATAGACCCAAACCATTCTCCGGAAAGCAGCCCACCGCGGAAGTCGCGCCGATGCCTGTGTCGTCGTAGTTCGCACGCTTCGAGTCAGGCTCGTCACCCCACGGGAAAATAGTGTCGCGCACATTACCGCGCGCCGCTTTTTCCCATTCCAGTTCGCTCGGCAGAGTGACTCGCCACCGACGCTCGCGCACCATACGTGCAACGTCGCTATCCGCGAGCGCTAGCGAGGTCGCAAATTGCCCATTCAGCCAATCGCAATAGGCGAGCGCTTCGTGCCAGTTTACGTAGCGAACCGGCCTGCTGTCGGGATCGCGCGATGCATCGGAGTCGCCGATCTCGAATTGCGTCGCCTCGACAAACGTGCGGAACTGCGCCACCGTGACCAAGTAACGCCCAATGTAGAACTCCGGTGTCGGCGTCAGTTCGTCGTTGATCTCGTCTTTGTCGACTTCAGAGCCAATAACCTTGGCGACCCGCTTGGCGTCGCGCTTGCGTGTGCCGATCTTGAAGTCCAGGTCGGTGGGTATGTTGACAAAGCCCTGCATCGCGTCGGCGGGCAGAAAGAAACGCTGCGGATCGAAGCGCGGGTCGCCTAATTGAGACAACCTTTCTCCCGCGCGAGCGCGAACGGCGGGCTGTGCTTGAATCTGAAGGTTTCCGTCGCTCAGCAGGTCAGCAATGCCTTTGGCGCAACTTTGACGCATCGACTCACCGCTGTCGCGCCACTCTAGCGCCGCCGTAGCAGCCAACTCGGCCGCGGAGAACTGCGCGTTCGCCGTCGTGCCCGCCTTTGCCAGCACGCCCAAAAAATCTCGCCCCGGTTTCGCTGCGTTCGCCGCTAAATAGCCGACCAACAGCAGAATCGGCTCGCGCCACCAGGGATCGTCCAAGTGGTCACTGATGAGGGTAAGAATGGCCTCGCGGCCTTCGCTGCCGATGACCTCCTTCAGGTAGCGCGCTACCAGAAATTCCTGGAAGGCCAGATGGATGAAACGGTATGCGCCGTCGCGTTCTTCCAACACGCTGCCGCGCTGCCGGGCCTGGCCGAGAAATTCGTCGATGCGTGGCTTGAACTCCACCTCCTCGCGCAGCGACTTCTTTACCACCAGTTCCTCTACTTCGCGCCCTTGATCGGGCCCTTGGTGATGCATATGGAAAGCGAGATGCTGGGCCATGTCACGGAACAGTTTCCAGTCCGTCGACAGCTCTCGAATTGATCTTGCCCCGATTTGACGGACACTTTATTGTAGTAAAAATGAAGGAGGTCCGAGATGGCAAAGACGAGAGCGCCGTACGCGGCGGAATTTAGAGAACAGATGGTGGAGCTGG
>JBKJHT010000007.1:0-16341 GCA_046598945.1 Burkholderiales bacterium
CGCCCTCCCCTATGCTTATTTTGTTTGGCACGGCGCCCCCGCCGGCCCCTGGATGCCGCTTTCAATTCTGCTCGCGTTGCTTCCTTGGGCCTATTGTTTTTGGATTCGTCCTTACAAGCACGCGAGCGCTTCGTCAATTCAGGCCAGTCGTCAGGCCGTGACGGACTCAATCCTAAAGATCGGCCCGGTAATGATCACCGCCGGGCTAGTTGCGGCATGTGGATTCTTCTCGCTGTATGTGTTCGACATCATATCCATCAAGGTGTTTGGTATTTTCTCCGGCATGGGAATTTTGAGTGTGCTGGTCGTTGAATTAACGCTGATTCCCGCGGTGCGTTCGGTATTGCCGCCGCCGCGCGAGAAAGAAGCACGGATGGAGCGCGAAGAACGCTTTTGGGATCGCCTCACGAATTTTTATTCCGATACTCTGTTGGGCCCGAAGCGCGATCGCATCTTTGTCGTGGCCGGTATCGCCGTTGTTGTCGCCTTGTTCGGTATGAACCGCCTCGCCGTTGAAAGTTCGCTGAAAAAATACTTTGATCCGAGCTTGCCGTTGCTGCAAAGTGACGCGAAACTCAATGAGCGCATGGCGGGCACCAATAACATTTATCTGCTTATCGAAGGCGATAAGACCGACGCGATCAAAGATCCGGCCGTGCTGAAAGCGATGGACCAACTGCAAGAATTTGTCGCCCGGCAACCCCACATCGGCAAAGTGATGTCGATCGCGGAATTCATCAAGCGCATGAATCAATCGATGAATGGCGACGATCCGGCATTCTTCAAAATTCCCGACAAACAAGAAACGATTGCCGAATATTTGTTGCTGTATTCGATGTCCGGCGAGCCGGGCGATTTCGATCCCTATGTCGATTACGATTATCGCTTGGCCAATATGGTGGTGTTCAGCCATAGCGATAGCACGTTGGAAATGCAAAAACTCTGGAAGGAAGTGCAAGCGTTCGCCAAGACGACATTTCCCCCGAACATCAAGATCGGCGTGGGCGGCAGCGTTGCCCAAAGCGCCGCCATCACCGAAGTCATTGTGAAGGACAAAATACTCAACGTCATTCAGATTGCATCGGTGGTTTTTGTCGTCGCCTCGCTAGTGTTCCGCTCCTTGGCCGCGGGCCTGCTGGTCATCACGCCGTTGTTGCTGTCGGTGATTATCAACGTTGGCTTGATGGGTCTGTTGGGCTTGCGGCTCAATGTGCCCACGGCGCTGACTTCGGCGCTTGCCATCGGTATCGGCGCCGACTACGCAATTTACATGTTGTTCCGCTTACGTGAGGAACTGGCGAAGGGTATTGACGAAGACCAAGCTTTCCGCAACGTCATGCGCACCGCGGGCAAAGCCTGTTTGTTCGTCGCATCCGCTGTCGCCGGTGGCTATGCCGTGCAGGCATTCTCGCGCGGTTACTACCCGCACACCTGGAACGCGTTGCTTATCGGAACCGCCATGCTGGTCAGCGTAACGTCGGCCTTGACCGTGATGCCGGCGCTGGTTTTAAAATTCCGTCCGAAATTTATTTTTAATGGAGCAAGCAGTATGAAATTGACCCCTGCCACGGTCACGACTATCGCCGTCGCCGTTATCGCGGTGTTGTCCCTTGGCCAATCGAACACCGCGTACGCAGTCACACCGGTCGAGATCATGGAGAAAAATTTCATGGTCGCAAAAGTCGCCGACACAACCTCACAAACCACGATGACCTTGACCAACAAATCCGGCCAGCAGCGCGTCCGAAAAACTTTCGGCACAACCAAGCTCGAACCGAATGGCATCGACAACAAACGCATGACGCGTTTTCTCGAACCGACCGACGTTAAGGGCACGGTTTCGCTATTGAGCGAGCACTCCGATAAGGACGACGACATCTGGATTTATTTGCCCAGCATCAAAAAAGTGCGCCGTCTGGTTTCCAGCAATAAGAAGGACAGCTTCGTCGGAACGGATTTTTCCTATGGCGATGTGATCGGCCACAAAGTGAACGAGTGGACCCACAAAATTATCAAGGAAGAAGATGTCAATGGCAAAGCCGCCTACGTCATCGAATCCCTACCGCGTGACGCGAGCATCAAGACTAGCTCCGGTTATTCCAAGCGCGTGAACTGGATTCAAAAGGATAATTTTGTGACGTTGAAAGGCATGGCGTACGACGAAGCCGGCGAGTTGGTGAAGGAATCCCATTTTAGCCACTTCAAAAACATCGACCCGGCGAAAGGCAAATGGCAGGCCGGCGAACTCAAGGTGACCAATGTTCAGACCGAGCACAACACCGTAATTAAGATCGATAGCTTTCAGGTAAACACCGGCGTGAAAGATGATTTCTTCACCACCCGTTACATGGAACAGCAATAGCGCTCGGCCGCCTATGAAAATATCTAACGAGACGATTCGACACGCGCTGCACTCCGCCTTCGGCCTCGGCTTCCTGATTGTCTCCGGCGTCGCGCTATGCGCTGACGACAGTGAACCGCCGCTAGTCCCGGAAGACAAACCGAAGGTCTCCGCCAGCGGAATTGCCGGCGTAAAGGAAACGCTGCACGAATGGGGACTGACCGGCTCATTGCGCGCCGCTTATTGGTCATCGAATCGCCGCTCCGATGACGAGAAGCACATCCCCAATGTTTCGGCGTGGTTGAAGCTCGATCGCAAAATCATCAAAAATTGGGGCGTGTTCGTCGAAGGCTATCTGAACCGCGAAGACCCATTCGACACGCGCAACAACACCAGCCGCTTTCGCGAAGCCTATGTCGAAGGCCGCTCCGGCGATTGGGATTTTCGTTTCGGCAAACAGATCATCGCCTGGGGTCGCGCCGATCGCTTCAACCCAACAGACAACCTCACGCCTAGGGACTTCACCTTGCTCGCTCCGGAGACAGACGAAGACCGCTTCGGCTCCGTCGCCGCCAAGGCGAGTTGGAACTGGAATGCCTCGACCAGCCTCACGGCGCTGTGGCTGCCGCAATTCCGGCCCCATGTGTTTGCCATTGCCGATCAGCCGGGCGTAACCCTCGAGCGCGACATTCCCGATAGCCACCGCCAATGGGCCATCAAGCTCGATCAGTCGGGCAAGACCATCGATTGGTCGGTTTCGTATTTCGACGGCTTCGATCTCACACCCGACATAAGCTTCGGCGGCCTGACGGCGACCGGCGTAGCGGCAACGTTTCGCAACCATCGCACCCGCGTGATCGGCGCCGACGCCGCGACCACCTTGGGCGCCTATCGCCTCGCCACGGAAATCGCCTATACCCGCACGGAAGATAACGCCGGCGGCAATCCCGATATCAAAAACTCGTTTTGGTACGGCATAGTCGGCCTCGAACGTTCATTCTCGGATAACTTGACGTTTAATAGCCAATTATTTGCGCGCCGCGTGAGCCATTATTCAAATCCCGAGGACATCGCGAACCCAGCCGTCAAACCCTTCGCGATCCAAAATGCCATCCTCAATAATCAATACGACAAACAACAATTCGGCGTGACGTTACGCGTCGCAAAAAAATGGTTCAACGAAACCCTCGAAGGTGAATTGGCCGGCAGCCTATTGCTAAACCGTTCCGGATACTTGGTTCGACCGAAGTTGGTTTACGCATACAGCGACAGCATAAAACTCATTGGTGGCGTCGAATATTTTGGCGGCTCCGACAAGACATCCTATGGTCGGCAAGATAAAAATCGGGGGGTGTTCGCGGAACTGCGTTACTTCTTTTAGTTAGAAATTTTTTCCAGATGTCATTCTGAGCGAAGCGAAGAATCTGTTTTCCAGAACGACCAGTAACAGATTCGTAGGCCCGTTGCCGGCGACGTAATAAAGACGCGGTCGTTTCGAAAAATCAACCAGCCGCCTTCTGAAGAGGCGCGCCCAGCTTGCCGTTCCAGGCATGCCATGCCACGAGCGAGCATCCAGGGGCTGGGGGGGTTGGCCTAGGGCCACCTAGAGCCATGCGGCCCCTGGCACGGCTCGTTCATTGTTCTGATTTGGTTGGTGAAATTAATCCAATCGACATTGTTACCACAACTGAACACCATCCTGCGGTGACAGAAAATTTTTTGCCACGCTCGCCGCTTTTCGTCTAGTCTGTAACCCACACCGAGCCGGGACAATTGTCGCAGTACCGCTGCAAGATCGACGCGCTTAGAAACGCCGAAAATAAGGGAGGCATCGTGGATAAATTCGATCGCATTTACGAGCTGCATAATATCCTGCGCGAACGTCGCACGCCTATTAGCCGTGCCGACTTGGCGCGAAAAGTGGAATGTTCCGAAAGCTCGTTATACCGATTGATACGCCTCTTGCGCGATAAGCTTCATGCACCACTGGAATATAACAACGAACTCGGCGGATATTACTACCAGCGCACCGCAGAGGGCGGCACTTACGAGTTGCCGGGACTGTGGTTTAACGCGCGCGAGCTACAGTCGTTGTTCATTTTTAATAAACTGTTCGAAGGCCTTGAACCGGGCCTACTACAAACTCACTTGAAGCCGCTCTCCAAGCGCATCGACGAATTGTTGAACAGCAAACGACTCGGCCTAAACGAAGCGGCCAGCCGCATACGCCTGCTCGGCATGGCCGCCCGGCCCGCAGGCGAATGGTTTCATGTGCTCGCCAGCGCAACACTGCAACGCCGCAAGCTTCGGCTGCGCTACCACGGACGCGGGCGCGACGACATCACCGAGCGCACCGTCTCGCCACAACGCATCGTGCACTACCGCGACAACTGGTATCTGGACGCCTGGTGCGAGATGCGCAAAGGGCTGCGCAGCTTCGCGGTGGACAGGGTTAAGAATGCTTTAGAAATGACGGACAAAGCAGATGACGTCGCCGAAAAAGATTTGAATGTGCACTATGCCAGCAGCTATGGAATCTTCGCAGGAAAAGCCAACAAGACGGCGGTGTTGCGCTTTTCAAAGGAGCGTGCGCGATGGGTAGCGGATGAGCGGTGGCATCCGCAACAGAGTGGGCAATATCTTACGGATGGGCGGTATGAATTGCGGATTCCGTATCGCGATGACCGAGAGTTAATCATGGACGTCCTGCGCCATGGCGTAGCTGTTGAAGTGATTTCACCTGAGTCGCTTCGCCTTGCGGTGTATGACCAACTCCAACGCGCGATTGCGCAATACAAGTGGCCATCCGATAGGTGATCTGCCTGGAGCCCCGAACGTGAGACCTACCGTAGCGCGGTACCCCGGTGGTCCAGCAGCGGCAAATACGTAATCGTTTTAAAATAAATAGTTGCCATGTTGTCCAAACGGAAATGTGACCTGTAAATTTATTCTTTCGCGCACTATCGCGAAATGAGAGTGGACACGTATAGACTGACAAGTGCAGCGAAAAAGCAATAATACTAATAACCGGAGTTAGCAATGCCATCATCGGGAACCACGGCAGTCGATCCATATTATGCCCACAGCGCGAACGCTGCTGGCGTAGAGCATACGTTAAAGGATCATCTTCAAGCGGTTGGACATTTGGCAAGCTACTTTGCCGAAAAAAGCTGCCCTGCCTTGAGTGTCGCCGCTAAATGGGCCGGCCTGTTGCACGACTTGGGCAAGTATCGTGATGAATTTCAGCAATATTTGCACGCCAAGCGAGATAGCAGCACCGAAACGCATCATGCGGTATACGGCGCGGCGCTCGCTTATCGGCAGGAGTGGCTTGGCCCCTCATTCGCGATTGCTGGACATCATGCAGGATTGCATGACCTAAACGAATTGGAAGCATTGGTCGAAGGTGCGACATATCGGACGGCAGAGCGAGTGCCGTTGCTTGCCAGCCGATTCAAGGCCGAATTGGGCGAGATTCCCAAGCAAATTACCGAGCCGCCCTTTGTTGCGAATGAATACAGTGCCGAGTTCTACATTCGAATGTTGTTTTCCACGCTCGTCGATGCCGATTTCCTCGATACCGAGGCGCATTACAACAAGAGCGCACCAAGACCATCTCTCGAACTTCAAGCTACCGTATTGCTCCAACGGGTGATCGCCGAGAAAGAGAGCAAGTCAAATAAAGGTGAGCTCAACGCCGTTCGTAATCGCATTTTTCAGCAGTGCCTCGAAAAAGCGAAAGAATCCCCCGGCTTCTTCTCGTTGACCGTTCCGACTGGCGGGGGCAAAACGCTGGCAGGAATGGCTTTCGCCCTGAACCATGCCGCTCAACCACAACATCAATTGCGACGGATCATCGTCGTCATTCCCTACCTTTCAATCATCGAACAGAACGCCGCGCACTATCGTCGCATCCTCGACCCGGATAGGCAAGGCATTGTTATTGAACATCACTCTGCCGTAAACGTACCAGAAGACAAAGAAGAAACGCGGTCGCGAGAGCCCTTCGAGAAGCACCCTGAGGAATACGCGGCGGAAAACTGGGACGCACCAGTCATCGTTACAACTTCGGTACAATTTATTGAATCGCTGTTCGCCAACCGCACCGCACGGTGCCGTAAGCTCCACAATATCGCACATTCAATGGTGATCTTCGACGAGGTACAGACCCTGCCGTCGCACTTGCTCAATCCTCTGCTCAACGTATTTCGCGAACTACGCGATCACTACGGTGTAAGTTTCGTATTTTCGACGGCAACCCAACCGGCCTTCCGGCACCGCCCTTCCTCACTTACCGAGGGCTTCAATCCAGATGAAATTCAGGAAATTACCCACGACACCGAAAAGATTTTCAGCGGCTTGCGTCGAGTATCCATTCGGATTGCCAAGCCCAACGATGTCACAAGCTGGGATGCGTTAGTCGAACAAATCTCCCAGCGGAATCAAGGGTTGTGCATAGTCAACATACGTCGCCACGCGTTTGAGTTGTGGGAGAAATTACGCCGCGCCGTACCTCAGCATGAAAGAGAAGCCGTGTTTCATCTATCCTCGGCCATGTGTGCGGAACATCGCTTCGATATGCTTGGCGCAGACCGCGATCCCAAGCCTGACACTATTCGTTACCGGCTGCGCAATAACCAGCCCTGCCGCCTTGTCTCGACCCAATTGATCGAAGCGGGTGTCGATGTGGATTTTCCTATCGTGTGGCGTGCATTAGGGCCACTCGATTCCATCGTTCAAGCCGCCGGGCGCTGCAATCGCGAGAACCGAATGCGCGACGCGTCAGGCAATCCCGCGTTGGGTGAAGTGATCGTTTTTCGTCCTGAAGACAACACGTTGCCCCCTGGCGTTTACCGTACCGCCACTGACATCACAGCTACCCTTCTTTCGCAGATCGAGGCCGATACACTGGCCACCGATCATAAGTTGTTTGAGCGCTATTTTGACCAGCTTTATCAGCTTGTGCCGAACGATAATAATATCCAAACGGAGCGGCAAAAACTGCATTTCCGCAAAGTGGCCGAACTGGGACGAGTCATTCAGAACGATACCCAACCCGTCATCGTGCCGTATGGCAAAGGCTGCAACATCATCGAAGAAATACGCACGCGTGCAGTCATCAAAGGCCAGCCGCGTTTTGGACGAGATGATTTGAGGAAGTTACAACGCTTCATGGTCAACCTGCATCAGCGTGATTTTCAACGCCTGCTCACACTCAAAGCCATTACGCCACTCCTGCCAAATCTCGAAATCCATGTGTTGGCCGACGGTTGGTATCATCCCGACCTTGGCATCGTCATCGAACAACGCCCGCTGGAGGACTTCCTGGTATGAACGACAACCTTGTGACCATCCGCGTTTGGGGTGATTACGCCTGCTTCACACGCCCAGAAATGAAAGTCGAGCGCGTGAGCTATCCCGTAATGACGCCTTCTGCTGCTCGCGGTGTGCTCGAAGCGATTTTCTGGGAACCGGAAATTTATTATTTGATTGACTCTATACACATCATTCGGCGTGGCCGCTGGCTTTCCTTTCGGCGAAATGAAGTCATCAGCGTTATCAGCATTGACAACGCAAAAATCTGGATGAAATCGCCGGAAAAAGTTTCTCCGATACGGGCAGGTGGCGGCGCAGCGGACGGCACGCAGCGCAATATGCTCGCCCTGGAAGGTGTCGAATATCTTATAACTGCCGAAGTGCAGTTGAGCGAAATCGGCAAAAAGCGAGGCCATTCGCTCAAGACATACCGCGCCGAAATTGAGCGGCGGGCAAAAAACGGCAAGTGCTACCACCGTCCCTATTTGGGTGTCCGTGAATTCGCCGCTGATTTCGATTGGGAAGACGATGCCCAAGATGCGCTCGACCGGCGCGCGGCCGAACTTGGCAAGAATTTGCAAAGCGTCTGGCCTGAAGAAGAGTTGGGGCTAATGCTATACGACGTATTCGATCACGAACAGCGTACACAGGGGTTCCGTTGGCTAACCAAAGAAGAACAAGAAACCCAGCCGAAGAAAAAAAATGCTCCGAGATGGGCGGGATTATTGATCAAGCCTGAAGCGGTCTTCTTTCAGGCGAATATCAAGGACGCGAAACTCGATTGCCACCCGAACCGCGTTCGTTTGGTGCGTAACCGAGTTACGGGGGAATAGCGATGCTACTGAAAGCGCTTTACGATTTTGCGTTAACCAAAAATCTGCTGGAAGACCCCGCGTTTTCGCTGAAGTCTGTTCGTTGGATTATTCAACTAGACAAGGACGGCCAGCTCATTGGTGAAGGACCCGTCGAAACTCATGTGAACGAAAAGAAGAAGGCGCGGGAATTTTTGATTCCCAAAACCACTAGGTCAACTGGTGGTGGGCAGGTTTCCGACTTTTTGGTGGACGACATCGGCGCATTATTCAACTTGAGTACAAAACCTGAACAAGAGTTGAATCTTCGCGCTATAAACAACCTCCGTGCAAAACATGATGATTTTTGGCGGCAGATCAGTGAGGCATCTACGGTTACCAAATACTACTCATTTGCTTCGCTGCTCGGGTATTGCGAGAGACTTCAGGGGAATCGGCCCGCGTTTTTGAGGTTGGAAACCACGGGGACATCCAAATGGATGATTCGAAAAGCGGATGGAAGTGAAGTCAAATTAGGTTCTGACCTTCTTACATTTTCCGTGGAGGGTGACATTCTCATCAACAATGAAGATGTTGTACGCCCTTATTGGCGTCAGGCTCATAAGAGGGAAGTGGGTGAGGCTAATGACACCGCACAAAAGGGATTTTGTTTAATCACTGGGCAACAAAATGTTTCTATCGCACGAACCCACACGCCGATGGTGACGGGTCTACCGAAACCAGCAAGGCCTACGGGCGCAGGGTTGGTTGGATTTGATAAGGACGCTTTTTGCTCTTACGGGTTAGAGCAGAGTTTCAATGCGCCAACATCAATCGAAGCATCAAAAGCCTATCTCGCAGCCATACAGTATCTCAGTAAACAGGAAGATCATTGGCTTTCTGTTGGCCCTGCCTGGCTTTGCTTTTGGGCGGCGAAAACGGAAGCAGTTTCCGACCTATTTGCCCGTTTGTTGAAGCAGCCAGACCCAAGGACCATCAGAGCATTCATGGTTACGCCGTGGAGCGGATTTCAACAGCGGCCAAATGGGCTTGAGCGATTTATCGCCATTACGTTTTCTGCGGCAGGGCCGCGCATTATCGTCAAGGACTGGCTCCAAATGACGGTTCAGGATGCAGAAAAAAATTTCAAGAAATGGTTTGAGGATTTAGACGTTGCGCCATACGGCGGTAACGATGCTTTACAAGATGAACGCTTCCCCTTATCTATTGACTGCCTCGCATGCACCATCATCAGACGAAAAAGCGATGGAAGATTCGACCGGGAAAAACTCAATCCCGATTTGATCGCCGCACTCTATCGCGCCGCACTAAAAAATGAATCGCTTTCAATCACATTGCTAAAAGCTATTTTGGATCGACTCAAAGCCAACATTGCCAAAAACGGCTTGAAGGCATTGTACGATCAAAGCCGCTTCGCCCTGATTAAACTGACACTCAATCGCCAACTACGAAATGAGGGAAAATCCGAAATGAAAACACACGTTTTTGAAACCAACGATCCCGCCTACAACTGCGGAAGATTGCTGGCGGTTCTCGATTCGCTTCAACGATCCGCTCACGGAAGAAGTTTTGATGGGTCAACCATTGCTGAACGTTACTTTGGTTCCGCGTCGACAACACCCAATACAGCGTTCTCCCTACTGTGGAAACTTCATCAGCACCATTTAAAAAAGCTCCAACAGCAAGGAGAGAAGGGCCAGCGGGCGGCCGCCAAGATCAAAACCTCAATCACTGAAATCTGCGGTTTGTTTGAACCGGCAATACCCAGCGCGCCACCACAATTTCCCCGTTACTTCACTTTGGTAGAGCAAGGCCGGTTTGCCTTGGGTTTCTACCAGCAATTGGCGGCGCGTAAAGCGGCTATTGACGAGTACATGAAGAAAAAAAACTCAAGCGAACTGAAACCCGAAGAAGTGGACGACGAATTAGAGCTTGCCGAAAACGAGCAAATACCCAACCAAGCATAGGAGCTATACATGAGCCAAAATATCCTGACCAACCGCCACGATTTCATGATTCTGTTCGAAGTCACGAACGGCAACCCTAACGGCGATCCTGATGCGGGCAACATGCCGCGACTCGATCCGAATTCGAATCGCGGGCTGGTTTCGGACGTGTGCTTGAAACGCAAAGTCAGAAATTTCGTCGAACAATTTCCGCATGAACGCGCCGCGAGCGATGTCAATGATTTTAACATTCTCATCAAGCAAGGGGCGGTGATCGAAACCGAGCAAAAAAAAGGAATCGAGGCCGCCAAAGCACACATTAAGGAGAAGTCTAACCAAGCCAAAGCAGAGACGGCAAAGGAAAAGCATGATGAGAAGGACAAGCAAGCCGAAGCAGCGATGAAATGGCTGTGCCGTAAATTCTACGATGTGCGCACCTTCGGTGGCGTTCTCTCCACTGGTGATGATGTGCTGAAAGGTTCGGCTTGGGGTCAAGTTCGCGGGCCAGTTCAATTCACATTTGGCCAATCTTTTCATGCGATCACCCCACTCGAAATTACCATTACTCGTTGTGCGGTGACCAAGGAGGAAGATGTGGCCAAGGAACGCACGATGGGTAATAAGCATATCGTCCCGTACGCGCTTTATGCGGCGAAGGGCTATGTTTCTCCTGCCTTTGCGGAACGCACCGGATTTACCCAAGCCGACCTCGACTTGCTGTTCGAAGCTTTGCTACAAATGTTTGAACATGATCGTTCGGCGGCGCGCGGCGAGATGGTGTTGCGCGGCCTTTATGACTTCGAGCACGTCGGCACACAGCACGAGAACAACGCAGCGCAAAATAAACGCGAAGCCCGCTTGGGTTGTGCTCATGCGCATAAACTTTTCGAGGACATTAAGGTCGAGCTAACTGACGAAGCGAAGGCCAAAGGCTTCCCCGAATCTTTTGCTGATTATCAAGTGACTTGCGATTGGACAATCGACAATCCGACAAATGCTTGGAGAAAAAACAATCGGCCAGGTGTGCAACTACACAAGCGACACGACATGTAATATCCAACCCAAACTCAGCGACGCGATTTGCCGGATTATACTATTTCCGTCGCGGATAATGCGATGACATCAAGTGTAATTTTGATCAAGAGGTGCTCAAATGAATTGGCGTGACCACATAGTTTCCGACCCTACAATTCTTGTGGGTAAGCCTACTATCAAGGGAACTAGGATTTCCGTTGAGCTGATTTTGGGATGGCTGGCGAATGGCTGGACGTTCGAGCAGCTTCTGGAATCGTATCCCCACATCATCCGCGAAGACATTCAGGCAGCATTGGCTTTTGCCGCCGAGCGGCTGCATGAGAAGGACTACATTCCTCTGCCCAATTTAGCTGCATGAGTTAGCTGATCGCATGAACATCAATCTTCTCGCCAACGAAAAGTTTCCCGTGCCAGCAATACGCAAACTACGTGAGGTGGGCGTGGATGTGGTTGCTGTGATCGAGGCCATGCCGTCCGTTAGCGACCGTGAAGTGATGGCGTTTGCCCGGCAGGAGCAGCGATGGCTAGTCACCTTTGACCGAGACTACGGCGATCTGGTTTTTCGGCAAGGCTTGCTGCCACCTCCCGCGATACTCTTTTTCCGCCAGGAGCCTTATCCGCCTGAGCGGCCTGCCCATATCGTGCTGGCGATGCTGTCCGAACCTCAGCAATGGAGGGCTGCATGGTGGTAATCAGTCAACAAAATATTCGCCGCAGGCGATTTCCCAATGTGAGCATGGGTTGAGTGAAAGTGGTTTCAAGTTTGAATTCAGCCTGCCTATGCCATTCAATCTTCAAACGGATTCGCGGTGCTATCTTGATTTTTGAGGCTTCGCACCTTTTCATTCATCGTCGCCGGCACCTCTTCGGCATCGACGAATTCAACTTTACCTGCGTCCATAGCCGCGATGCGCTGTGCGATTTCCGCGTCCCAAGCCACTTTGACTTCCTCTGGTGGCGCGGCGCTGATCCAGAGCCAGTCCGCCAAGTCGGCCCTTTCTTCAGGTGAGAGCTTCATGGCCTCGGCTTTAAGTTGTTCGAGCGTCATCGACATGCGTTCCTTTCCGAAGCGCGATTGAGTGTAATGAAACGATACACCCTGTATCCGGCATGAGTAATTTAGATACTATTCCGCTTTCGGCGTTTAATCATTGGGTTTATTGCCCGCGCCGTTGTGCCTTGATTCATCAGGAAGGAGAATTCGCGAACAACATCCACACCGCGCGCGGTAATGCGGAACACGAACGCGTGGATCGTGTTGCCCATGAAACGATGAGGAGCGGCGCCCGTGTCGAGTACGCTTTGCCTGTGTGGTCGGATCGGTTGGGACTAATAGGCAAGTGCGACGTGGTGGAATTCTGGCCGAATGGAACCGTCTATCCCGTCGAGTACAAGCATGGCCCCAAACGAAAATGGCTGAACGACGACCTCCAACTCGCGGCCCAGGCGGTTTGTCTGGAAGACATGCTGGGCCGCGCGGTCCCCACGGGCGCGATCTTCCATGCAAGCAGCCGCCGCCGGCGCGAAGTTGCGATCACGCCAGCGCTACGGCAAATGGTGATCCAAGCCACCGAGGCGATCCGCGCCATGCTAACCTCAAATACCTTGCCAGCTCCGGTGAATGATGCTCGCTGTAAGGAATGTTCGATGCATGAGATTTGCCAGCCTGCCGCGCTCGCGGACGCCACACGGCTCAAGCGCATGCATGATGAATTACTTAAGCCGGATACCTAAATGCAACCCCTATTCAACGCGCTTTACGTGATGCCGCCCAATGCCTACGCGCATCCAGGAAACGCAACGATCCGCATTGATGCATCGCGCGATCTCCGGGGCTATACTCTTGATGTTAATGAGGATGCAATATTATTCGCTGTAATTTTGCTTAGGAGGCATTCAATTGAATTGGCGTGACCACATAATTTCTAATCCTGAAATTCAGGTAGGCAAACCGATTATCAAGGGAACGCGGATTTCCGTCGAGTTGATTTTGGAAAGGTTGGCGGATAGTTGGACGTACGAGCAGGTTCTGGAATCTTATTCCCATATCACTCGCGACGATATCCAGGCAGCGTTGGCATATGCCGCCACACGTCTGAGTAAAGGGGGTGAAACTTTTGACGAGCGATGATGCCATTGAAAGCTTGGTAAATATGGAAGCGGCGAAATGACCGAAACGCAATTCAATAACGAAGTAATCTTGCTACGCCAAATGGTCGAAACCATCGTCCGCGAAGCCGCCCCGGAGGCCATCATCCTCTTTGGCTCCCGTGCGCGGGGCGATGCGCGGCCTGACTCAGACGTTGATTTACTGGTGGTGGAGACGGAGCCGTTTTCGCCCCAGCGCAGCCGCCGCAAGGAGGCGGCTCGCTTGTACATGGCATTAAGGGGACTGGCGGTTTCCAAGGATATTCTCCTGTACAGCAGGGATGAATTTGATCGCTGGAAAAGTTCGCCAAACCATGTGGCCGGACGGGCGCACCGTGAAGGGAGGGTGCTGCATGGCCGACCTTGAACATGCCCGCTCAATGCTGCGGATGGCGCACAAGGATTTCAATGCCCTCGTCGGTATGCAGGAAAATCCGTTGTTTGCCGATGAGATTTTCGGTTTCCATGTCCAGCAGGCGGTGGAAAAAGCACTGAAGGCATGGCTCTGTACCTGCGACGCCATTTATCCAATGACGCACGAGCTGACGCGGTTACTTGCCCTGTTGGAGAACCAGAGCGCTGACGTGGAAAAGTTTTGGCCGCTGGTTCAGTACACCCTGTTCGCGGTTCAGGCGCGCTACGACGAAGGCGTTACCGATCTCGATGAGCCGATCGACCGCGCCGTAGAGGTCGAGAACGTACGAGAGTTGCTCGCCCGTGTCGAACTGATGATTGCCGCGCAAGGTATGACCGATGGCTGACATCGAAGCCACGGGGTGGCCTGGGGCCAACCTTGTTTCTGCGCTTAACCAATACGCCTATTGTCCTAGGCGTTGTGGCCTGATTCATCAGGAAGGAAAATTTGCCGACAACATTCACACCATGCGCGGCAATGTAGAACACGAGCGCGTGGATCGTGTTTCCCCATGAAACGTTACGCAGTGGCGCGCGCGTCGAATATGCCTTGCCTGTGTGGTCAGATCGGCAGGGATTGATAGGCAAGTGCGACGCGAATGAATGTTCGATGCATGAGATTTGCCAGCCCGCCGCTCTCGCGGACGCCACACGACTCAAGCGCCTGCATGATGAATTACTTAAGCCGGATACCTAAATGCAAACACTGCTCAATACGCTCTATGTAATGACACCCAATGCCTACGCGCATCTTGAGAATGCGACGATACGCATTGATGTGGATCGTGAGAAAAAACTGCAAGTTCCGCTCCATCATTTATCAAGCGTGGTTTGTTTCGGCAATGTGCTGGTCTCTCCCGCCCTGATGCATCGGCTCGCCGAGGAAGGCAAGAGCCTGGTGCTTCTCAGTGAGCACGGCCGATTTAAGGCCCGGCTTGAAGGCCCGATCAGCGGGAATATTTTTTTGCGCCAAGCGCAGCACCAGCGCGCCGGGGAAGCAGCGTTCGCATTCGGGCTTGCGCGATCATGTGTAGCGGCAAAAATAAAAAATAGCCGGCAAGTTTTGATGCGCGCCGCACGGGAAGCAAGCGATTTAACCGAGGAGCAGTCACTGTCGCGCACGGCAGACGATCTCGCGGCCAGCCTGCGAGCACTTGCCACCGCAGACAATCTGGATGCTTTGCGCGGCATTGAAGGCGAGGCGGCGCGTAACTATTTTGGCGCCATGAATCAGATTATCAAACCCGCGTACCGAAATGATTTTTCGTTTACCGGCCGCACGCGGCGTCCGCCGCTTGATCCGCTCAATGCGTTGCTATCTTTCCTGTATTCGATGCTCACAAATGATTGCCGCTCGGCAATAGAAAGCGTGGGGCTTGATCCCCAATTGGGATTTTTGCATGCCGTTCGGCCGGGTCGCGCAGCACTCGCGCTTGATCTGGTGGAAGAATTCCGAGCCGTTATCGCCGACCGATTGGCACTAACTTTGGTGAATCGTGGACAAATTGCGTCTGATGACTTCGATCACCGAGAAGGTGGCGCCGTCATGCTAAACGAAAAAGGCAGAAAGGTTGTCGTGATCGCGTACCAAGAACGCAAACAGGAAGAATTGCAGCACCCTCTGCTCGACACCAAAATCCAGATCGGTATGCTGCCGCTGATACAGGCACGCCTCATGGCGCGCAATATTCGAGGCGAGGCCGAGCACTACTTGCCCTTTGTGGCGCGGTAGCGCACGATGCTCATCATCGTCAGTTATGATGTTTCGACCGAAATGCCCGCAGGTAGAAAACGCCTGCGGCGCATCGCGAAAATATGTGAAAGCGTCGGGCAGCGCGTACAAAAATCGGTGTTTGAATGCCAAGTAAACGAAATGCAGTTTGAGGAATTAGAACGCAGGCTTCTGGCGGAATTCAATGACAAAGAAGACAACTTACGCTTCTACCGCATTACAGAGCCGACACGCCTTCGTGTTAAAGAACATGGCACCTTTCGCGCCACTGACTTCAAGTCTCCGTTGCTCGCCTGAAACGCGAACCCATAGTGACGGCCACGCCCGCACTGGGTTCGCGAACGCAGTAAGTCGCTGTGTTCCCTTACCTTTTTTGTTTCCATCGCTGAAATATCTGGAAAATATTACGTGCCAACCGAATGTTCGCGAATTACAATTAGATTTCGCCAGCCAAACAGTCATTTACGACGCTGGTGCATCGCCCGGCACACGTGCCGGGCGCGGATTGAAACAGCCGATTATGCAAGGCGGCGCTAAAGCTGCGCTTGCATCGCCCGGCACACGTGCCGGGCGCGGATTGAAACCACAAATAGTTAG